>NZ_JBEZKS010000068.1:0-42154 GCF_040651775.1 Streptomyces sp. NPDC048383 | reverse complement strand
CTGGGGTTCTTCTGGGCGAGCACCCTGCCTAACCCCCACCGGGCGGCCGGGGCGCCCGCGAGACCGCCCGCGGGGTGCGCCGGGGGCCTTCTCGTGCGTTCGCGCCGTACGTCGCGCGGGGGCGGTCCGTGCGCTCAGCGCTCCAACAGGGTGATGGTCATTCCGGGCACCTTGGTCACCGTCCGCCGGGGGAACGCCCGGTCGAGCGCCTTCACCTCGGCCGGCTCCAGACCCTGGAGCGGCGCGCCCTCGGGGGTGTCCTGCGTCACGGCCCAGATCCGAGGCGTCGTACCGATGCAGGCGGCCGGATCCGCGCACATCCGCGCGTACAGGTCGCCGCGTGCGGCGGAGCTCTCGGCGACGAGGACGTCCTTCAGCCGGACGTCGGACGGGAGGTAGTAGTCGAGGGCGATGTTGAACTGCAGGTACTTCAGATCGCCGCGGATCGTCACGAGCCCGTCCCCGGGCCGGTGGTGCTTCGCGATGACGGAGGCCGCCGCGCGGGCGTCGAAGTTCTCCCGGGAGAACGGCTCGCGGATCAGGCGTTGGCCCGCCATGCCCAGGACGAGCACCGAGACCAGGCCCAGGGCCGCGAGCGCCCGGGGCCGCAGGGCCGTCAGGCCCGCGCCCGCGAGGACCGCCCAGGCGGGCAGCGTGAAGAGCAGGTAGCGGTCCAGGAAGTAGGGCGTCGAACCCTGGGAGGCGATCCACAGGGCGAGGATCGGCAGGGCGGCGGTCGCGCCCATCTCGTAGGCCGGGCGGCGGCCCTGCCGCCACGCCAGGGGCAGGACGGCCATCGCCAGGAGGCACAGGCTGACCCAGGCCGAACCGTACAGACCGCGCCAGAAGACGTCACCGACGTACTGGAGGCTCGGCCTCACCAGCCAGTCCAGCTGTCGGCCCACCTGGCGCTGACCCAGGATCACGAGCGGCACCATGGGGAGCAGGGCGACGACCACCGAGAGGAAGAACCCGGTGAGGACCCGTCGCTCGCGTCCGTCCCACCACCGGCCCAGCACGATGAGCCCGTGCGCGCCGAGGAACACCAGCGAGACCATGTGGAAGAGGCCGGCCCCGGCGACGGCGGTGGTGTAGAGCGCCCAGCGCCCGATCGTCGGTCGTTCCAGAGCGCGCAGCAGCAGGAAGGTCGCGGCAGCCGCCGCGAGCACGACGAACGCGTACCCGCGGGCCTCCTGCGCGTAGCGCGAGACGGACGGGATCAGGGCGAACAGCAGGCCCGCCACCAAGGCGGTACGGGTGTCGAACAGTTTCCTGGCGGTCAGCGCGACGAACGCCGCCGCACCGGCCATCGCGAGGGCGGACGGCAACCTGAGCATCGGCAGCGAGTGGCCGAACAGCGAGGTCCACTGCTGGATGAGGAGGTAGTAGAAGCCGGTGACCGCGTCGAGGTTGTCCAGCAGGTGCAGGAGTTCGCGGGGGGAGCGGTCGATGGCGTTCCAGGTGGCCAGCTCGTCACGCCAGAGTCCGACGCGGCCGCTGCCGTGGAGGCCGAGCGCGAGGGTCAGCAGGGCGGGCCACAGCCAGACGGGGCGCAGGACGCGGGCGACGACGTCCTTCGTCCCGCGGCGGCGTCCGGAGTGCCGTTGCCCGTCGGCCGGATCACCGACCGGGGGAGCACTGCTGGTCATGTGCACGCTCATTGCGGCAAAGCCCCTGACATGTCTCGCCGGGACCTGGCCGATCCCTATGCATACGAACTTTCACGGATGACGCTCGCGCCGGCCCGACAAGGCTCGTGCGGCGACGGAGGCCGTGCCACGGCGCCGGCGCACCCACCCCAGTATGGCCGCCCCCGAAACCGATTCTCCCTGTCCCGATGGCGGCCGCGGAACCATGGAGAAAGGTAACAAGTGGACTACGGTTGGTCCTCAGGCCCTGGGCGGAGCCGCCGATACGAAGGGGCGGCCGATCTTCTGGGCTAGCCTGCACTGCTGTGACCGTGATTGAACAGCAGTCGGAAACCCGACCGAACCGCACCGGCGCCGTCGTCGCCGATCGGCCCGTGGTGCGGCTCGGCTGGCTCGACGCCCTCCGCGGAATAGCCGCACTGCTCGTCGCCGTACACCACTTCCGGATTCTGGAACTGATACCCGGCGGCACGTTCTTCACCAGGAACTTCGATCTCGGTATCTACTCCGTGATGCTGTTCTTCCTCGTCAGCGGATACATCGTGCCGGCCTCGCTGGAACGCCGCGGTGACGTACGGGGATTCTGGATCGGCCGGATCTTCCGGATCTACCCGCTGCTGATCGTCGTGATCGCGGTGTCCCTGATCGTCCTGCCCGCCGCTCATTCCGCGGTGCCGGACGTGGTCGTGGACCACCCGGTGCGATCCACCCTCGCCAACGCGCTGTTGATGCAAGAGGTGCTCAATGTGCCCAGCGCGATCGGTGTGATGTGGACCCTCTCCTACGAGATGGTCTTCTACTTCTTCGTCACCGCCCTCTTCGTGATCGGCCGCCACCGCCTGAGCGCCCAGGTCTCCCTGTTCTTCGCCGCGGTGGGCCTGCTCTTCGGCGGCGCCGTCGCCTCGCAACTGATCACCGCGGACCGGGTCTCGACGCGCAACCTCATCCTCGCCTGCTCCGTCGTCATGGTCATGGGCCTGTTCTGCGTGCTGAGCGGCCGCAAGGAACTCACCCGGGTCGGCGCGCTGCTGCTCGGTGGGCTCGGCCTGGTGCTGATGCTCACCAACGCGCGGGCGCCGTTCTTCGAGACCATGGTCATCTTCGCGACGATGTTCGCGGGCACGGCCGTCTACCGCATCCAGAACCATCAGGGCGACCGCCTGGTCGGCCTGCTGTGCTGCGGGTTCGTCCTGGTCGCCGGCCTCGCCGCCGGATACATGTACAACCGCGGCCCGGCCAGGCACCAGACGTGGACCGAGGGATGGGTCGGCTTCGTGCTGCCGTACTTCGCCGCGTGGTTGACGTTCGGCATCGGCATGCTGCTGCGCGGGGCGCGGTTCCCGCGGGTGCTCACCTGGCTCGGCGCGATCAGCTATTCCGTCTACGTCACCCACGTTCCCGTGCTGCACGGCGTGCGCTGGATGGTCGAGGGCATGGACATTCCCAAGTCCGGCCCCGGCAAATTCATCCCGACCGTCATCTTCCTGGCCCTGGTCTTCCTCATGAGCCACCTGACCTACAAGCTCGTGGAACTGCCCGGACAGCGCCTCGGCAAGCGTCTGCTCACCCACCTGGCACGTAGGCGCAGCGACGGATCGGCGAATGTGTCGAAGGACGCCCCGGGTCTCGGGGAACCGGCGGCGCCCCGGTATTCATCCCTGCCGAAGTAGGGACCGGGACCGGTCGGGGCGCTTCTGCCCGGCCTTCGCAAGCCCTCCGATGGGCTAAATTTGACGCTTCGTACGCCTGAACCGTTTGGGGAGAAAATAATGACGGAAGCGATCCTGCTGGTCGGTGGGCAGGGGACGCGACTGCGCCCCGTGACGGTGAACACGCCCAAGCCGATGGTTCCGGCCGCAGGAGTCCCCTTCCTCGCCCACCAGATAGCCAGGGCCGCGGCCGCCGGCGTCACGCACATCGTGATGGCCACCTGCTACCTCGCCGAGGTCTTCGAGCCCTACTTCGGCGACGGTTCCGACTTCGGCATCACCCTTGAGTACGTCGTCGAGGACGAGCCCCTCGGCACCGGCGGCGCCATCCGCAACGCCGCGCAGCGCCTGACCGGCGGCCCGGACTCCTCCGTGCTCGTCTTCAACGGCGACATCCTCACCGGCCTCGACATCGCCGGCCTCGTCGAGTCCCACCGGACCGCCGACGCGGACGTCTCCCTGCACCTCGTGCGGGTCGAGGACCCGCGCGCCTTCGGCCTGGTGCCCACGGACTCCGAGGGCCGCGTCCTCGCCTTCACCGAGAAGCCGCAGACTCCCGAAGAGATCGTCACCGACCAGATCAACGCCGGCTGCTACGTGTTCCGCCGCAGCGTGATCGACTCCATTCCGGCCGGCCGATCGGTATCCGTCGAGCGGGAGACCTTCCCGGGTCTGCTCGCCTCCGGTGCCAAGCTGCACGGCGTGACCGAGGACACCTACTGGCTGGACCTCGGCAAGCCCGAGTCCTTCGTCCAGGCCTCCGCCGACCTTGTCCGCGGCATCGTGGCCTCCCCGGCCGTCCCCGGCCCGCGCGGTGAGTCCCTCGTGCTCCCGGGTGCCCATGTGGCCGACGGCGCGAAGCTGTCGGGCGGCACGGTGGTGGGCGCCGGCGCCCGGATCGAGGCCGGCGCGAGCGTCCACGGTTCGATCGTCCTGGACGGTGCGGTCCTCGGCACGGACACGGTGGTGGACGCCAGCCTCATCGGCGCGGGCGCCTCGGTGGGCCCGCGCACGGTGGTGAACGGCGCGGTCATCGGCGACGGCGCCGTCGTCGGGGCCGACAACGAACTTCGCGCGGGGGTGCGGGTGTGGTGCGAGGCGGAACTTCCCGCTGCCGCCGTCCGCTTCTCCTCGGACCGGTGACCAACTCCAGTGAGGCATAACCCTGTGATAGGCGAGCAGCAGACTCCCCGCGCGACCGACGTCGCGAGCACGAAGCTTCCGGACACCTGGGCGCACACGCCGCTCACCGTCGTCATGCCCACGTACAACGAGGCGGGCAACCTGCCGGGCATGGTCGAGCTGCTGATGGGCCTCGACCAGCCGGGCCTGCGCCTGCTGATCGTCGACGACTCCTCGCCCGACGGCACCGGCAAGATCGCCGACGAGCTCGCGGAGGGCTTCCTCACCGAGGACGGCAAGCCGCGCATGTCGGTGCTGCACCGCACCGCGAAGGACGGCCTCGGCCGCGCCTACGCCGCCGGCATGGCCAAGGCCGTCGAGGACGGCGCCGAGTACGTGCTCCAGATGGACGCGGACGGCTCCCACCCCGCCGGCAAGATCGCCGAGATGCTGGGCGTCGCCCGCTCCACCGGCGCCGGTCTCGTCGTCGGCAGCCGCTACGTTCCGGGCGGCACCCTGTCCGACGCCTGGGGCGCGCACCGCAAGCTGCTGTCCCGCTGGGCCAACGCCTACGCGAGCACCATCCTGGGCACCCGCGTCCGTGACATCACCGGCGGCTTCAACCTGTGGAGCGCCGACGCGCTCAAGGCCATCGACCTGGCGTCGATCGGCAGCGCGGGCTACAGCTTCCAGGTGGAGATGAAGTTCAAGGCGCTGCGCCGGAACTTCCAGGTCATGGAGGTCCCGATCCACTTCGAGGACCGCACCGTCGGCGAGTCCAAGATGAACCTCGCGGTCCAGCTGGAGTCCATCGCGATGCCGTGGAAGCTCCGCGCCCGCGCCGGCAAGTAACCGCGCCGACCGGCCCGTCGTACGGAAAGGGGCACCCCCGAGGGGGTGCCCCTTTCCGTCATGTCCGGCCCGGACGCCATGTCCGGCCCGGCCCGGTCACTGACCCCGGACGGTGACCTTCTCGTCGTTCTGGATCTGCTTGACGAGCTGCTGGACCTTGGCCTTGTCCCAGACCAGGTTGCCGCCCCGCTGGCCGGAGATCGGCATGTTCATCGAGACGCCGTCACCGCTGTTGACCCCCTTCATCGCGAAGAACATCTGGCCCAGGTCCCACAGGCCCATGTCCTTGTCCACGATCAGGGTGTCCAGACCCGCCCCCATCACCGGGTACAGCGAGAACGGGTTCAGGACGGTGGTCGGGGTGGCCGCCTGGCTCGCCAGCGCGCCGAGGAACTTCTGCTGGTTCTTGGTGCGCTGGAGGTCGGACTCCGCGAAGGCGTAGCGGGTCCGTACGAAGGCCAGCGACTGCTCGCCGTTGAGGGTCTGGCGGCCCGCCTGGAAGTCGGCGCCGGACTTCTCGTCCTTGAAGGCCTTCTCGATGTCCAGTTCGACCCCGCCGAGCGCGTCCACGATGTTCGCGAAGCCGGCGAAGCCGATCTCGGCGTAGTGGTCGATGCGCAGCCCCGTGTTGAACTCCACGGTGCGCACCAGCAGCTCGGGGCCGTCCTCCGCGTACGCCGCGTTGAGCTTGACCCGTCTGCCCTGCGCGGGGAACTTCTTCCCGGACTGCGAGCCGACGAAGGAGGGGATCTCCACGTCGGAGTCGCGCGGCAGGGAGATCATCGTGTTCCCGCTGGAGCACTTCGCCAGGATCATCATCGAGTCCGTGCGCTTGCCCTCGGCGGAACCCGTGTGGAGCTTCTTCTTCTCCTCGTCGGACATGCCCTCGCGGCTGTCGGAGCCGACGATCAGATAGGTCGTGCAGTCGCCCTCCTTCGGGCGCTCGACCACCTTGGAGAGGTCGACCTCGCGGCGCACCTTGGAGTCGGCCCAGAAGTAGGTGCCGATCGTGGTCACCACGAGGACGGAGACCACGACGATCGAGCCGACCTTGATGCGCCGGCGCCAGTCGACGGGTCCGCGGGCCGGCCCGGGTCCCCCGGTGCCACCGCCGCCCGGCGGTCGCTGCCCCGGGCCGCCGGGGCCCGACGGCGAGCCGTAGACCTGGCCGGTGTTCCAGCCGCCGTCGTGGCCGTCGGGGCCGCCCTGACCGCGGGTCTGCTGCGGCGGGACCCCGTACGCGGGCGGGCCCGCCGGGGGAGCGGACTGCGGCGGGACCGGCGGCCGGGCCGGGCGCTGCGGCGGCTGCGGCTGCCGTTGGACGTGCCGCATCCGCTGCGCGCCCTCCGGCTGGGCCTGCCCGCTGCCGTGTCCGTACCCGTCATCGCGGCGGCCGCGCGCATCGCGCTCGCCGCTCCACCCGTCCCAGTCACTCATGCGGACAAGGATGCCCGCACCGGCGTGTCGCTCGACACCCCGGTGGGGGGTTCGTACCGGTGCTGTTGCACACCTGATGCCTCCGGTACCGATTTAAGGTGTCCGTATGACAGACATACCGGTCGAACCGCAGGGCAAGCCCGTCTCGGCCTCCCGCACCACGCTCAGCCACATCATGACCGCGAGCGATACGAACCTCCTGGGCACCGTGCACGGCGGCGTGATCATGAAGCTGGTGGACGACGCGGCCGGCGCCGTGGCCGGCCGGCACTCCGGCGGTCCGGCCGTCACCGCCTCCATGGACGAGATGGCCTTCCTCGCCCCCGTCCGGGTCGGCGACCTGGTCCACGTGCGGGCGCAGTGCAACTGGACCGGCCGCTCCTCCATGGAGATCGGCGTACGGGTGCTGGCCGAGCGGTGGAACGAGTCCACCCCCGCCACCCAGGTCGGCAGCGCCTACCTCGTCTTCACCGCCGTCGACGCCGAGGGCAAGCCCCGCCAGGTGCCGCCGGTGCTCCCGGAGACCGGGCAGGACAGGCGCCGCAACCAGGAGGCCCAGATCCGCCGCACCCACCGGCTCGCCCGGCGCCGCGCGATCACCGAGCTCCGCGAACGGCGGACCGCCGAGGGCCTCGACGACTGACCGGCCGCGCCCCGCCCGCAGCGGTCACTTCCCGCACACCACCTGGTCGCCCGTCACCACGCCGAACGTGCCCTGGTACGGGTCCTCCGCCCGTACCGGCACCACCTTCTTGAAGTCCGTGCCCGCGATGACCAGCACCGTCCGGCCCTGGCGCGGCACCGCGCGCAGCTCGCTGCCGGGCAGGGCCGTGGCGACCGTCCGGGCGGTGCGGTCCCACCGGGGGTCGTACGCGATCACCGTGCGCCGCACGTCCCGGCCGGCGCCGTTGCCCGGGGCGCCGGTGGTGTTGAAGCCGGTGGCGCGCAGCGCGGAGTCGACCCGGCCGCCGAGCCCGTCGATCCGGGTCCCGTTCTCCACCTGCACCTTGATCTGGCCCGGCGGCACGTCCACCGGTGTCGCGGCGGGCCGCCGGGTCCCCGCGGCGCGGGCGGGGGCCAGCGGCCGGTCCTGGCGGACCGACTCGAACAGCTGGGCGGCCTTCGCCGCGTCCCACTTGACCGTCGACCCGATGCCCTTGACCGGGTACGAGGGGTCCCCG
This sequence comes from Streptomyces sp. NPDC048383, assembly GCF_040651775.1. Classification (NCBI taxonomy): domain Bacteria; kingdom Bacillati; phylum Actinomycetota; class Actinomycetes; order Kitasatosporales; family Streptomycetaceae; genus Streptomyces; species Streptomyces sp. NPDC048383. The sequence continues at coordinate 34,204 of NZ_JBEZKS010000068.1, read as the reverse complement.
ACCGGGACCGAGGCGAACTCGGACGACGAGGGCGTGAAGTCCCGCATGGCCTGCCCCAGGGCCAGCATCTGCTCCGAGCCGAAGTCCCGGTCGGCCCGTACCGAGCCCAGCAGCGTCGAGCTGACCTCCTTGAACTTCACCGGGTTCAGCAGCACCCCGCCCCCGGTGGCCTGCTTGATCAGGGCCGCGACGAACCGTTGCTGGCGCTGCATCCGGCCCAGGTCGGAGGCCCCGTCGATGTGGCGCGAGCGTACGTACTGCAGGGCCTGGCCACCCGTCAGCCGGTGCGTGCCGGGGAGCAGGTCGAGGCCGGTGGAGGAGTCGCGCATCGGCTTGGCCGTGCAGATCTCGACGCCGCCCATGGCGTCGACGGTCTTCATGAAGCTGGTGAAGTCGACCTCCAGGTAGTGGTCGATCTTCACCCGGGTCATGTTCTCCACCGTGCGCACCGTCAGGTTCGGCCCGCCCTCGGCGTAGGCGGCGTTCAGCTTCACCGGGTGCGGCTTGTGCGGCTTGCCCGTCACCAGGTCGTGGTGGGCGGGCACCTCGGCGTAGCTGTCGCGGGGCAGGCTGATCACGCTCGCCCGCTCCTTGTCGGCGGACAGGTGCACCAGCATGATCGTGTCGGTGCAGTGGCAGGGGGCGCCGCCGAGGCGGTACTCCCGCTTCTCCTCCTTGGTGATCCTGTCGCGGCCGTCGGTGCCGACGAGCAGGAAGTTCAGGCCGTGCCCGGCCTGGGGGCGGTTCTTCATGTCCTTGAAGGGGTCCACCCGCTGGATCCCGGTGTCCAGGCCGGTCATCACCGCGTGCCCGACGGCCCCGGATCCGAGCACCACGACCGCCACCCCGGCCGCGATCCGCACCCCCCACCGGGGTCTGTCCCCCCGGCGCCGGGCCTGCGGGCCGCCCCGCCGCGCACGCTGTGGCTGGGGTGGCCTGGCGGGTCGGGTGGGACGGTGCGGCTGGGGCACGAGGGACACCTCCGCGGGGGAACGGCAGGGACACGGTCGGCTGATTCTTAGGATTCGTCAGAACAGTAGGCCCATACGATCAGCTGCTGTCCGTACCGCTCGTCCGGCGCGCACCCGTTTCCCCCGTACGCGGTAACGTGACACCGATACCCGACCTTGAAGGACCACATGCCCGCGCAGCAGCCCGCAGTCTCGGTGATCATGCCGGTGCTCGACGAGGAGCGCCATCTGCGCGACTCCGTCCGGCACATCCTCGGACAGGAGTACGCAGGCGAGATGGAGGTGGTGATCGCACTCGGGCCGTCCACGGACCGCACCGATGAGATCGCCGCCGAGCTCGTACGCGAAGACCCGCGTGTCCACCCCGTCCCGAACCCCACCGGCCGGACGCCCGCCGCCCTGAACGCCGCGATCGAGGCCTCGCGCCACCCGATCGTCGTCCGCGTCGACGGCCACGGCATGCTCTCCCCGAACTACATCGCCACCGCCGTCCGCCTCCTGGAGGAGACCGGCGCCCAGAACGTCGGCGGCATCATGCACGCCGAGGGCGAGAACGCGTGGGAGCAGGCCGTCGCCGCCGCGATGACCTCGAAGATCGGCGTCGGCAACGCGGCCTTCCACACCGGGGGGCAGGCCGGCCCGGCCGAGACCGTCTACCTCGGCGTGTTCCGCCGCGAGGCCCTGGAACAGCAGGGCGGGTACAACGAGGAGTTCATCCGCGCCCAGGACTGGGAGCTGAACTTCCGCATCCGCGAGGCCGGCGGCCTCATCTGGTTCTCGCCCGAGCTGAAGGTCCGGTACCGCCCCCGCCCGTCCGTGCGGGCGCTGGCCAAGCAGTACAAGAACTACGGCCGCTGGCGGCACGTGGTGGCCCGCTACCACTCCGGTTCGATCAACCTGCGCTACCTGGCTCCGCCCGCCGCCGTCTGCGCGATCGCGGCCGGCCTGGTGGCGGGCGCGACGCTGACCCCGTGGGCCCTCGTGGTGCCGGCCGGCTACCTCGCGGCGATCACCGTCGGCTCCGTACCCGCCGGCAAGGGGCTCCCGCTGCGGGCGCGCGCGCAGATCCCCGTGGCCCTGGCCACCATGCACATGAGCTGGGGCTTCGGCTTCCTGACCAGCCCGCGCTCGCTCGCGGCGAAGGTCATCGCCAGCCGCCGCCCGTCGGTGCGCCGGGACTCCTCCGAGGTCTGAGCGGAACGCGCGCGGGGTGACCCCGTCCCACACGGGACCGGGTCACCCCTCGCGTCCGCCCACCGCCGGAGCTACCAGCGGTACGGCTTGTAGACCTCCATGCAGGCCCCGCTGTCGGAGCCGTTGATCGCGTCGGCCGTGTCCGGCACCGCGCCGGCCTCGGGCGGCGCCTGCTGCGGGAACGTCGCGCCGTCGCGCCAGTCCGCGCCCACGACCAGCGTGAGCCGGGAGACCGTCGCCGACTGCTGCGCCGCGCTCGCCGGGATCCCCAGCGCGGTCGCCACGGCCTGGGCCTCGTCGGCGAGGTCCGCGGTCGGGTAGCGCACGACGGTGGTCTTCTCCGGGGTCAGCGCGCTGTCCGCCCGGGCCGCGGTGAAGCCCTTCGCGACCAGGGCCTCCGTCACCGCGGCCGCCCGTCCCGGCGCCAGCGGCATCCCGGCGGCGGTGCCGTTGACCACGTGCACGGCGATCTTGTCGTTGGCGGTGACCGGCGCCTTCGACGGCTCCTGCACGGTCCCGCCGGGCTGCGCGGAACTCGCGACCGGCTGCGGGGTCCCCGCGGCGGGCGAGCCGGTGTCGCCGGGCTCCTTGGCGGCGCCGTTCTTGTCGAAGGCGACGTCCTTGCGGAGCATCGTCCACATCTTCTCGGCGTCCGTCGTGTTCACCACGAGCCGGTTCTGGTCCCGCGGGTCCGGGAAGGTCGGCATCGTCGTCATCGTGATGCGGTTGGTCGGGACGTGCTTGAGCTCCATGGCCAGGTTGAAGAGCTTCTTGACCGACCCGATCTCCTCGGAGACCTCCAGCGCCCTGGTGCCCGCCTCGGCCAGGGCCGTGATGCGGCCGACGTCGGTGAAGGCGTTCTGGCCCTTGAGCTCGCGCATCATCGAGTTCATGTACATGTGCTGCGCCTGGGCCCGGCCCAGGTCGCTGCTGAAGGCGTGGCGGGTACGCAGCCACTGCAGGGCCTGTTCGCCCTTGACCTTCGTGGTGCCGGCGGGGAGCTTGAGGCCGGAGCCGCCGCCGTCGGTGCCGAGCGCGCGGTCCCAGACGTTGTCCTTGACGCAGACCGGGACCCCGCCTATCGCGTCGGCCATCTGCACCACACCGGTGAAGTCGATCGTCATCCAGTGGTCGATGTAGATGTTGGTCAGCTTCTCCCAGGTGGCCAAGGTGCAGCCGGGACCCCCGCGCCCGAGGGTCTCGTTGATCATCGCCGTGGTCTTCTTGTACTTCTCGCCGGTCTTCGGGTCCGTGCACTCGGGTATCTCGACCCGGGTGTCGCGCGGGATGCTCACCACGGAGGCGTTCTCCCGGTCCGCCGACACGTGCAGCAGCATCTGCACGTCCGCCAGCGGCGGCGCCCCGACGCTGTCGTGGCTGCCGCCGAGCGCCAGGTTCTCCGGCTTGTTCCGGCTGTCGGAGCCCAGCAGCAGGATGTTCAACGGGCGCTGGCCCTTGGCGTTGGCCCGGGACTTCTCGACGCCGCTGTCCCCGCTCAGGCGCTGCCCGCTGCGGATGTTCCCGTCGAGGTGGCGGTACCAGAGGTAGCCGGCCGCCGAGGTCCCCAGGATCAGGAACGCCATGACGGACGCCACCCAGAACAGGGTCCGGCGCTTGCGCCGCCGGGCCGGTCCGCCACCGGGGGTCCCGGAGCCGCCGGAACCCCGTCTCTGCGGGGGTACCGTGCCGCCCGCCTCCGCACCGCCGGATATGCCTCCGGCGGCCCGGTCGGGCGTCCCCTCCCCCCGCACGCTGCTGTGCCTCACGCGTCCCCCCTCAAGATCACTATCGTGGTGTGGTGCCGGTTCCACCGGCTACTGCCCGCCATGTTCGGCGATCATCCTGTGCGCCGCCGCTGAGCGCGGTCGGGCGTCGCTCGCCGGTCGGTGCGCCGGTCCGTTCTCGTGCGCCGGTTCGTTCTAGTGCGTCGGTCCGTGCTGGTGCGTTGGTCCGCGTTCGTGTCCGTGTCCGTGTGCGTGTGCGTCGCCGGGCCCGCGCGCCGAGCGGGTCCGGCGTCTCGCCGGACCCGGTCGGTCGGTCACTTGGCGCAGACCGCCTTGTCCGCCTCCAGGCGCTGGAGGCCCTCCGGCGCCTGCGGCGGAGTCGCCGCGGCCGGGTTCAGCGGAGCCCCCGGCTCCTTGAAGTCGGCGCCCAGCGTCAACTTCATCGGGGCCTTCGGCGCCGCGTCCGTCGTACCGATCTTCAGGGCGGACGCGGACAACCCCATCATGTCCGCCAGCGCCCGGGCCTGGTCGGCCTGGTTGGGGGCGTACTCCAACTGCGTGCTGCCGAGCTTGACGGCGGCGTTGCCGTGGTTGCTCGCCCGGTAGACGCCCTTGCTCTGCTGGAGCCAGGTCAAAGTGGTGGAGGCGGAGCCCGAGGGCCCGCCGCCGTTGTAGACCTCCACCCGGACGTCCCCGGCGGGTGCGCGGTTGCCCTGGAGCAGCGCGTCCTGCTTGCTCTTCGCCTCGCTGTCGGCCGCCTCCTTGGCGGCCTCCTTCTGCTTCTCCACCTCGGTCAGGGACACGTCACCGCGGATCATCTCCAGCAGCGGATCGGCCTGGGCGGAGTTCACGACCACCGTCAGGTTCTGGTTCGGGGGATCGTTGGGGTTGTCGAGCACCGGCAGCGTCGTGAACGTGACGTTCTTGAGGTCGATGTCCTTCAACTCGCCCGCCAGATCGGTGAGCTTGCCGATGGACCCGAGGCCCTGGTCCACGGTCAACGACTTGGTGGCGGCCTCGGCCAGCGAGAAGAACTTCTTCGGACTGGTCAGCGTCTCCTTGGACTTCATCTCGCGCATCATCGAACCCAGGAACTGCTGCTGGGTCTTGATCCGGTCGAGGTCGCTCTTGAGGCCGAACGCGTGCCGGGTCCGTACGAAGGCCAGCGCCTGCTCGCCTTCCAGCCGGTGCTCGCCGGCCTTCAGGTCGAGCTTGGAGGCCTGGTCCTTGACGTCCTTCTCCACACACACCGGAACGCCGCCGACCGCCGTGCTCAGGCTCTTCACGGCGTTGAAGTCGACCATCATGAAGTTGTCGACCGGGACACCGGTGAGCTCCTCCACCGTCCGCATCGTGCAGCCCGGGTCCCGCCCCTCCTGGCCCAGGCTGTTGTTGAAGCGGGTGGCCTTGGTGGCGGGGATGTCCTTGACCGACCCGTCCACCTTCGTCGGGCAGGCCGGGATGTCGGTGATCAGGTCGCGCGGGATGGACAGCGCGGTGGCGTTCGAGCGGTCCTTCGACACGTGGAACAGGATCGTGGTGTCGGCGTGGCCGACGCTGTCCGTGTCCCCGTACCCCTGGTTGCCGGCGCCGCTGCGCTTGTCGGTGCCGATGACCAGGATGTTGATCGGCTGGTCCCTCTTGAAGCTGCCCGCCTTGCGCCCCGTGTCGATGACGTTCAGGTTGCTGTTCAGGTGCTCGAAGTACAGGTACGCCCCCACCGAGCCGCCGACCAGCAGGAACGCCACCGTCCCGCCGGTGATCGCCAGCCGCTTGCGGCGCCGCTCCGAGGCGCCGCCGGCCTTGCGCGAGCGTCCGCCGCGCCGTCCGCCGGGCGGTCCGTCGCCCCGACGGGGCTTCGGGACGGCCGGGGAGGGAACCGCGGGCGCGGCCGGCGCGGCGGGGGTTCTGCGGCGGGATCGGCGCGGTGGCGCGACGGTGGGCTGCTGCGCAGGGGAATGGTCCAGTTGCAGTTCGTAGTTGCCAGTGCGGGGATTGAGGACCCACTGGTCTGCGGGGTCGATCTCGTCCGCCCGCCCACGGCTTTGCGCATCCACGGTTGCTCGAATCCTCCGTCGGTGCTTCGCGACGCGCCTCCCCCCAGGCACGCGGTCAACGATCCGGCTGCTGGTGCGCGGCCTCTTGAACGGCCGGTGCACCGGATCGCTCACCTTATCCGGCCTGGTCGGCAGCAAACCATGCCGGGGACAAAATCCACTCCCCTCATAACGGCCCAAAACCCCCAAGCGGCTCGGCGGGGTCCCGGCTTTTTGGATTGCTTTACCGGCAATCGACCTGACCTGCGGTCGTTCCCGTGAAAGTGGGGACGGGGGTGGGGGTCGCGCCGGTTCCGATTTTCTCGCCCTCGTCGTCCCTGTCGGCCGCCCGTTCGCCCTCCGCGCGCCCGTCCGCACGTTCCCGCAGCTCCTGCCCGTCGTCCCGACCCGACTCCGACTCCGACTCCGATTCGGGGTCGGGCGGGGTGACCGTCAGCGGGCGGTCCTCGCGCAGTTGCCGGAACAGCCGGCCCGCGTCCGGCTCGACCAGTTCGTCCCGGTTCGGGTTGCTCGGGTACGGATGCCGGGGCACCGTCAGGAACTTGACCTGCTCGGTCGGTATGTCCCGCACGCTGCGTACGAGTTCGTACAGGCCGCGCAGCGAGGCCAGCCCGGGGTCGGTGGTCACCGAGGACGTCGCCGCGTCCAGCACCGGGTACAGCCGCGTCGGATTCAGCAGCACCCCGTTGCCCTGCACCTTCTTCACGAGCGAGCCGAGGAACTGCTGCTGGCGCTGCATCCGTTGGGTGTCGCTGCCGTTGCCCAGGCTCTGCCGGGCCCGGACGAATCCCAGGGCCTGCTCGCCCCGGAGCACGTGGCGCCCCGCCGTGAGCCGCAGCCGCGCCTCGGTGTCGTCCACCGGCTCCTTGAGGCACACCTCCACCCCGCCGACCGCGTCGACCATCCGCTTGAACCCGCCGAAGTCCACCACCATGTGGTGATCGATCCGGATCCCGGTGAGCTTCTCCGCCGTACGGATCGTGCAGGCGGCCCCGCCCCACTCGAAGGCCCAGTTGAACTGGACGAACCGCTCGCCGGTGCGGGTGCCGTCGGGCTTGAGGCAGCTCGGGACGTCCGTCATCAGGTCCCGCGGTATCGACACCGCCGTCGCGCTCTTCCGGTCCTTGGGCAGGTGCAACAGGATCGTGGTGTCCGAGCGCTGGGTGCCGCGGTCCCGGCCGTACCCGGAGTTCCCCTTGCCGGCGCGCGAGTCCGAGCCGATCAGCAGGATGTTCTGCGCGCCCGTCGCGAGGTGGGCCGGGCGCTCCCGCTCGTAGCGCTCCAGCTCGGCGGCGGCCGAGGCGTCCGCCGTGATGTTCCCGTCGAGCTTCACGTACAGCCACCAGCCCACCGCGGTGCCGGTGAGCACCAGCAGGGCAGCGCCGAGGGCGATCCAACGCAGCAGCCGGCGCCGGCGGCCGGTCAGGGGCCTCCAGGAGCCCCCGGCCGGCCCGGCGCCGTCAGGTATGCCCGCGCGGTCGGTCACTCGCGTTCCGTCCCCTCGGCCGCCGTGGAACTACGGGCCGTGCGGGTGAGCACGACCTGGAGCCGAGTCTCCCCCGGGGCGCCGGGACCGGCCCGGGGACGGGGTGCCGTCAAGGGCCATGTGGGTGACAAATAGCCCGAAGTGGGGCAGGTGGAGGCGGGGGAGGGGCGTACGCGTCAGGCGGACGTACGGGGGAGTGGATGGACGGGCGGGCCCGGGTCGGTCGGCCGGTCAGAGCGTGTGCGTGACGCGCTCGCTCTCCACCCGTTGCGCCAGCCCGGCCTGTGACAGGGCGTCCAGGTTCCGGCACAGCACCACGGACCCGCCGCCGGCCAGCGCCGCGAAGAGCCCCGCCGACAAGCCCTCCCAGGTGTCGTAGCCCAGCCCCGACAGCACCCGGGCCCCGTCGCCGCGGCCGGCCGCGTCCGCGCGGGCCCGCGCGACGAGCTCCGCGTACGAGAGCTCCTCGCCGCCGACCACCAGGCCCGGCCCGTCCGCGTCGACGGGGGCGAACGGCGCGAACCGGTCGCCCTGCCCCGGCACCTCCACGGCGTAGTCCACGAACCCGGCGGGCGGCTGCGGGAAGCGCCCGCCCAGCGGGCGCAGCGCGAGGGCGACCCGCTCGCCCTCGCAGGCGCGGGCCGCGTCCAGCGTGTCCGGACCGCTCACCACGAGGTCCGCCCCGGCCGGATCACCGCCGACCTCGGCGACCACCCCGACCGACGCGCAGGCGAGCAGCCACACGGCGCTCTGCCAGTGCGCGGGGAGCAGCAGCGCGAGCCGGTCGCCGGGCTCGGCGGCCAGGTCGCCCTGGAGCAGGTTGGCGGTCTTGGCCACCCAATTGGCGAAGGTGGCGACGGACAATTCCACGCGCTCGCCGGTGGCGTCGTCGTAGAAGGTGACGAGCGGGCGGCCCGGGTCCGCGGCCAGAGCGGATCGCAGCAGGTCGGCAGGGGTGCGGTCAGTGGCGTTCACCCGCCCCAGCGTACGCGGGCCCTTCCCCCGTACGGGGGGCGACGGCTCGGCCGTCCAGGGGAGGCGGCGCGCGCCGCCACCGGACGGATCGTCAGTTCTCCGATGGCGGTTCGTGGTGAGCGAGTTCAGCATCGCTTCCATGCGTGGATTCCTTGCTTCCTCGATCGGCGTCGCGACGGCTGCCGCACTGGTCCTGCCGCTCGCCCTCACCACTCCGGCCCTGGCCGTCCAGTCCGGCACGGTCGCCCCCGAGACCCCGGCCGGGTCCACCCAGTCGCTGCCGCTCGTCCCCATGGGGCCGTCGGCCGGCCGGATCCCCGGCGTCCCCGGCATGAGCGCCTCGCCCGACCTGCCCGAGGCGCGCGGCCTGCCCGAAACCCAGGGCCTCGACGCACCCCAGGTCACGACGTTCTCCCTGGTCGGCATCGTCTGGGACGACGCCTCCACCCAGCTCCACGGCCTCGTCCAGGTCCGCACCCGCTCCGTGGAGACGGCCGCCTGGTCCGACTGGCAGGACGTGGAGACCCACAACAGCGAACACGCCGCCGACCCCGACGCGGCGGAAACCGGCTCCGGCCGGGTGCGCGGCAGCACCGCGCCCCTGTGGGTCGGGCCGTCCGACGGGGTGGAGGTGCGGGTCCAGGCGGAGGCCGGGGCCGGTGGCACGGGCACCCGGGCGGCGTCCCGCCGGTTGCCGTCCGGCATGCGCATCGAACTCGTCGACCCGGGGGCGGACCGGCCGCCCACCGTCATCGACGGCAAGAACGGCATGCCCACCGAGGACGACAAGGGCCAGGTGGGCGCGGCGCCCGGGATGACCATGGAGATGACGGAGTCCTCCTCGGCCAACCTCCCGCACGCCCCGCTCGGCGCCAACGAGATCGTCGCCCTCGACAAGGCCGACTCCACCGCCGACGCGATCCTCGCGGGCGGGGGCAGCATCGGGAAGGCCGCCCCGTACATCGGGCCGCGCCCGCGCATCGTCACCCGTCAGGGCTGGGGCGCGGACGAGAGCCTGCGCGAGAAGGGCTTCGTCTACACGAACACCGTCAAGGCCGCCTTCGTCCACCACAGCGCCTCCGGCAACAACTACGCCTGCAAGGACGCCCCGGCGGTGCTGCGCAGCCTGTACCGCTACCACGTCGTCAGCAGCGGGTGGCGGGACATCGGCTACAACTTCGCCGTCGACAAGTGCGGGACCGTCTACGAGGGGCGGGCGGGCGGCGTCGCCAAGGCCGTGCTCGGGGCCCACACCATGGGGTTCAACACGGACAGCATGGGCATCGCGGTGATCGGCTCCTACTCGACGACGGCCCCGCCGGCGGCCGCGGTGAACGCCGTCGCGCAGCTCACGGCGTGGAAGCTCGGGCTGTTCGGGGTGGACCCGCGGGCCAAGGCCACCCTGAAGTCGGGTGGCGGCAACCTGTACAAGAAGGGCAGCAACGTCAAGCTGAACGTCATCTCGGGCCACCGCGACGGCTTCGCGACGGAATGCCCGGGCCGCCTGCTGTACGGCCAACTCCCCCCGGCCCGGACCTCATCGGCCAAACTCCAGGGCCGCCCCTGACCTGGCCGGTCGGGGGTGGGGCTGGGCGGGCGGGGGCTGCGGGTGGGTCGGGGCCGGTGCCGGGGTGGGGTGTCGTCCGGGGCGGGCATGATTTATGGCGCCCTGTCCGCAGCTTCGTTTGCCGAGCGGCACCGCGCGCCAACAAATCACGTTTGAGCCCCGGACGACACCCCACCCCGTCCCCGACCCCGACCTGCGCGCCCCCCGCCGGATCGGACTGCCCCGACCCATCAGGCCCCGCCCATCCGCCCTTGCTGCGCAGCCCCGCCGGCGTTTGAGGCTTGGGGTCCGGGGCGGAGCCCCGGGGGTTTGTGCCCGCGCTGACCAGGGGCGTCGGCTGCTTCGCGCCGCTCCATCCGCCGAGTCCGGCCGTCGCGGTTTGGTTCGGGGGCGGGCCGCCCGGCCGGCCCCGCCGGCGCGGAGCCCCGGGAGGGGGCGGGGCCGGGCAGCGGGCCCCCGGGTAGACCCCGGCCAGGGGATAGGCTCGGGGGGTGGCTTCACCCCGGGACCCCCTGACGCGGAGCGGCGTGCGCGGTGGCCGTACCGTCGTCCCGCCGGGCCCCGGCAACGGCACGCCGGCCGGAGCCGGCTCCCGGCCCCGGACCTGGGCCCCCGGCACCCCGTTGGACCTCGGGCTCACGCTCGGCCCGCTGCGCCGCGGCCCCGGCGACCCCACCTTCCGCACCACCCCCGACGGCTCCGTCTGGCGGGCGACCCGTACCCCCGACGGCCCGGCCACCCTCAGGGTGGCCCTCCGCGGGGAGGCGGTGGACGCCGAGGCGTGGGGTCCGGGCGCCGACTGGGTCCTCGCGCACCTGCCCGCGCTGCTCGGCGCCGGCGACGACCCGACCGCGTTCGTTCCCCGCCACCGGCTCCTGCACACCAGTCACCGCCGCCGCCCCGGGCTCCGCCTGACCCGTACCGGGCTGGTCCTGGAGTCGCTGGTACCGACCGTGCTGGAGCAGAAGGTCACCGCCGACGAGGCGTACCGCGCCTGGCGCCGGCTGGTGCGCCGACACGGCGAGCCCGCCCCCGGACCGCTCGACCTGTACGTGATGCCCGACGCCCGCACCTGGGCGCTGATCCCCTCCTGGGACTGGCACCGCGCCGGCGTGGATTCCAAGCGGTCGGCGACCATCGTGCGGGCCGCCCGGGTCGCGGCCCGGCTGGAGGAGGCCGCCGCGATGGAGCTGCCGCAGGCGATGCGCAGGCTGGAGGCCGTCCCCGGCATCGGCCCCTGGACCTCCGCCGAGACGCTCCAGCGCAGCAACGGCGCCCCCGACGCGGTGACCACGGGCGACCTGCACCTGCCGGGCATCGTCGGTTACGCCCTGACGGGCGACCGCGACGCCGACGACGCCGTCATGCTGGAGCTGCTCGCCCCGTACGCGGGCCAGCGCCACCGCGCCGCCCGGCTGATCCTGCTCGCGGGCCGCACCCCGCCCCGCCGCACCCCGCGCATGCCCCGCGGGGACATCGGCCTGCTCTAGTGCTGTGCGTCGCGTCCGGACCTCGCCCGACCCGCCCCGCCCCGGACGACGCGGGCGACCGGCAGGATCCGAACGAGACGAACGAGACGACCTATCGGACCTCGACGTACTCCTCCACCGGCCGGTCCGGCCGCTCGCGGGGCGGTTCCGCGGCGTGGCCCACGGCCACCGCGCCCATAGGGTCCCAGTGGTCGGGCAGCCCGAGCACCTTGCGGACGACGTCGCGGCAGAACATCGTCGAGGACACCCACGCCGAGCCGAGCCGTTCGCCGGCCAGTGCGACGAGGAAGTTCTGCACGCCGGCGCCCATCGCGACGACGAACATCTCCCGCTCGGCCGCGTCCCGCCGGGCGTGCCCGTAGTCGTGCGCCCCGTCGGTGACCATGCAGGGGACGACGAGGTAGGGCGCGGCCCGCAGGACGTCGCCGCGCCGGATCCGGCGGGCGATGGACTCCTGCGACTTTCCGTCCCCGCGCAGGTCCTCGATCCAGGCGTCGCGCATCGCGTCGAGGAGTTCGAGGCGGGCGGCCGGCGATTCCAGCAGGACGAACCGCCAGGGCGTCGTGTGGTGCGGGGCCGGTGCGGTGACGGCGGCGGCCACGGCCCGTCGCACCGCGCCCGGGTCCACGGGCTCGTCGGTGAAGGCCCGTACGGTGCGCCGCTGCGTGACGGCCTCCCGTACGGCCTCGGAGGTGCCGAGCCGGAACATGTCGTCGGCGGGGGCGCGGACGAGGTCCCGGGCGGTGGGGCCGTCGCCCAGTACGTGCCCGAGGCCGCGGACGACGGCCACGGGCAGCCCGGCGGCCTTGCCCTTGACGAGGTCACCGGCGGCGGCGAGTTCGTCGGCGGTGGCCACGACGGTCGCGCCGAGCGGGTTGCCGTGGGCGTCGTGACCGCCGCGCAGGTCGTCCAGGACCCGGACGCCGGCCGCGCCGATGGCGACGTCGGTCAGCCCGGTGCGCCAGGGTCGCCCGAAGGTGTCGGTGACGATGACGCCGACGTCGACGGCGAGGGCCGCGCGCAGCCCCGCGCGGATCGCGGCGGCGGAGGCGTCCGGGTCCTCGGGCAGCAGCAGGACGGTTCCGGGCGCGGTGTTGGAGGCGTCGACCCCGGCGGCGGCCATGACCAGGCCCTGCCGGTTCTCGACGACGCGCAGCGTGCCGCGGCGGGCGACGACCCGTACGGTCTCGGCGTCGATGGCCTCCTCGCGGGAGGAGGCCCGGGTGACGCGGCCCTCGGCCTTGGAGACGATCTTCGAGGTGACGAGCAGGACGTCGCCGTCGCGCAGGTCGGGGGCCGCGGCCGCGATCAGCGCCGCCAGGTCGTCGCCGGGCTTGACCTCGGGGATCCCGGGGACCGCGCGTACCTCGTACGAGGGATACGGGGGCACGGTCACCGGGAGGACTCCGCCAGTTCGAGGGCGGCCCGTGCCATGGCGGCGGTCGCTTCGAGGTCGGTCATCATCAGCGGCACCGCGCGGCAGGTGATGCCGGCGGCCTCGACGTCGGCGACGGCGTCCGCGTCGGCGGTGTCGACGAGCCAGCCGTCGAGCAGTTCGGTGCCGTAGTGCAGGGCGACGGCCGCCGCGGTGGACTCGACGCCGACGGCGGCGAGCACCTTGTCGGCCATGCCGCGCACGGGGGCGCCCCCGACGATGGGGGAGAGGCCGATGACGGGGGCGTCGGCGGCGGCCACGGCCTCGCGGATGCCGGGTACGGCGAGGATGGTGCCGACGGAGACGACCGGGTTGGACGGCGGGAACAGGATGACGTCGGCGGCGGCGATGGCCTCCAGGACGCCGGGCGCCGGCTCGGCCCGTTCGGCGCCGACGGGGACGACGGCCTCGGCGTCGAGCGAGGCGCGCAGCCGGACCCAGTACTCCTGGAAGTGGATGACGCGGCGTTCGCCGGTCTCGGCGTCGGTGACGGCCACGTGGGTCTCGACGCGGTCGTCCGACATGGGCAGCAGCCGCACGCCGGGCTGCCAGCGGTCGCAGAGGGCTTCGGTGACGGCGCTGAGCGGGTAGCCCGCGCCGAGCATCTGCGTACGGACGATGTGGGTGGCGAAGTCGCGGTCGCCGAGGCCGAACCAGGTGGGTCCGACGCCGTAGGCGGCGAGTTCCTCCTTGACGGTGAAGGACTCGTCGGTGCGGCCCCAGCCCTGGTCCTCGTTGATGCCACCGCCGAGGGTGTACATCACCGTGTCCAGATCGGGGCACACCTTCAGCCCGAACAGGTGAATGTCGTCACCGGTGTTGCCGATGACCGTGATGTCCGCGTCGGGGACCGCGACCTTGAGGCCGCGCAGGAAACGGGCGCCGCCGATGCCGCCGGCCAGAACAACAATGCGCATGCCGCGCAGTCTGTCAGGCGGTGACCTGCGCCTGCTGGGCCGGGGAGCAGCTGTGCATCGGCATCTCGGTCAGGCCGGGGAAGTAGACGTGCAGGCTGACCGCTCCGTCGAGGCCGTCGTTGACGACCTCGTGGGCGTAGCCGGGGGCGAAGACGCGCTGGGAGCCGGGGCCGAGGGCGAGCGTGCCGCGCGCGTTGTGCTCGGTGAGTTCGCCGTCCAGGACGGTCAGGACGCCGGAGGAGTCGCCGTGCCCGTGGAGGCCGCTGCCCTGCCCGGGGACCCAGCTGAGCAGCCAGACCTCGTAGCCGGGGCCGGTGCGCAGGCGGTGGTACCAGCGGGTGGTGGCGTCGTACTGGACCAGGTGCTCCCAGCCGGCGCGGTCGGCGGCGATCGAACGGGCGAGGCCGACGAACTCGGCGATGGTGCTCGGGTGCTCACGGGCCGGCTGGAGGAGGTGCTGGACGGCGAGGATGTCGCCGGCGATCTGGAGGTCGCTCTCGACGACGGCCGGGGCGGTGGGGGCCGGGACGGCGGTGGTGAGGGCGGCACTGGTGAGGGCCGTGGTGGCTGCGGCTGCGCTGTTCATCGTGGGGGGTTCCTCGACGGATGTCAGTCGTGCGGGGCGGTTGCTGTGGGGGAGCCGGTGCTCAACGGGAGCCGGAGCTCCTGGGGCATCAACAGCTGCAACAGCAACAGCGAACCTGGGCAGCGCACAGGAACCCACGAATGGGGGTCCGGGTGGCTGCGGGCGCTGACATGAGAACAAGGAGAACGGGGGAAGGGTCGCACTGTCAACCCAATGTCCGGATTGAGAGAAAAGTTTCACCTCATCCGGTTACCGTGCGCGGAGAAAGGTTTGTGCAGTCCGTACCAGGGGATGTGCCGCTCAGTACCGCTGAAACCGCCCTCAAACCCACGACCTCGACTCGTGACCGGAATGTGATCCGCGCCGCATGTTCGGCCGAATCGCAACCCCTCCTTCGGAGTGACGCGTCGATCAAGGGGCAAGAGCGCATCATCGTGAGGCCCGTGCCATGTGTCACGATTTTTGGCGATATGAACACTTTCTGCATAGGCTTGGTTCCGCAGAGTGAATAAGAGGCCCAATAGCAGATCCCGGCTTGACTGGGCAGGAGCCACACACTTGTAATTTCACTCGTGTCGTTACCTAACGATCAGTGACGACATCACCACGGGGACGCACAGACAGAGCGAGGGGCGCACATGACCGAGCTGTTTCAGGAACTGCTGGTCGAGGAGGCGGACGAGGAGCTCGGATGGCAGGAGCGCGCTCTGTGCGCCCAGACCGACCCCGAGTCCTTCTTTCCCGAGAAGGGCGGCTCCACCCGCGAGGCCAAGAAGGTCTGCCTCGCCTGCGAAGTCCGCTCCGAATGCCTTGAGTACGCCCTCGCCAACGACGAGCGATTCGGCATCTGGGGCGGCCTCTCCGAGCGCGAGCGCCGCAGGCTGAAAAAGGCGGCGGTCTGAACCCCCCGGAGCACCACCGGCCGGGCACCGACAACGCCGGCCACCGCATATCGAACGGCACCACCAGCAGGACCCGGTAGAGCAAACGGTCCGCCTCCCGCACCTTCCCCGCAGGAGGCGGACCGTCGTCTTTCCAGCCGTTAGGGTGGGGCGCTGTCCAGCAGCCTCCGAGGGCACACCACCCCCGGATCCCCGGTGGGAGGGCCCGTACCGCGATGTCCCTGCACAGCAACCCGACGGCCTCCCACCGGAGTCCCGCCACCCCCGAGTTCCCCCGGCACGTCGTCACCGCGGTCCTCGTCGCCCACGACGGAGCCCGCTGGCTGCCCCAGACCCTCGCCGGACTCCTCGCCCAGGAACGCCCCGCGCAGAACCACGTCGCGGCCGACACCGGAAGCGCCGACGAATCCGCTCGCCTGCTCACCGAGGCCTTCGGCCGCGAACGCGTCCTGCACCTCGCCCGACGCACCGGATTCGGCGCCGCCGTCGACGAAGCGGCCCGCACCGCGGGCGTCCTGACGGCCGAGGACCTCCCCTACCTCAAGCGCCCCAGCGGCTGGGACCCCGTCAGCCGCACCTGGCGCGACGACGCCTACGACCTCCCCGAACACCCCCACGGCGAACCCGTCCAATGGCTCTGGCTGCTCCACGACGACAGCGCCCCCGAGCCCGACGCCCTCACCGAACTCCTGCGCGTCGCCGACGACAACCCCGACGCCGCCGTCATCGGCCCCAAACTGCGCGGCTGGTACGACCGGAAGCAACTCCTCGAAGTGGGCGTCACCATCGCCCGCGGCGGCCGCCGCTGGACCGGCCTCGACCGCCGCGAACAGGACCAGGGCCAGCACGACCAGGTCCGCTCGGTCCTCTCCGTCTCCACCGCCGGCATGCTCGTGCGCCGCGACGCGTACGACGCCCTCGGCGGCTTCGACCGCCGACTGCCCCTCATGCGCGACGACGTCGACCTCTGCTGGCGCGCCCACAGCGCCGGCCACGACGTCCTCGTCGCCCCCGAAGCCGTCCTGCGTCACGCCGAGGCCGCTGCCCGCGAACGCCGCACCGTCGACTGCGCCGGCCGCTTTGCCGTCGGCGCCCACCGCGTCGACAAGGCCGGCGCCGTCCACACCGTGCTGGCCAACACCTCCGGCCGGGCCCTGCCCCTCGTCCTGCTCCGCCTCCTCCTCGGCACCCTACTGCGCACCCTCGGCTACCTCGTCGGCAAGGCCCCCGGCCAAGCCGTCGACGAGATCACCGGCCTGCTCACCACCCTGCTCAGGCCCGGCCGGCTCCTCGCCGCCCGCAAGGCCCGCCGCAAGCCCGTCGTTCCCGCCGCCGAACTGCGCCCCCTGTTCCCGCCCCCCGGCGCCGGCCTGCGCGCCCGCGCCGAACAGTTCCTCGGGTACCTCGGCTCCGACCGCGACACCGACCGCCACGCCGCCGGCCGCCACGGCGGCGCCCCGGAGCCCGGGCCCGGCTCCGAGGACGCCGACCACCTGGAACCCGCGCCCGCCGGCCGACTCCGGCGGATCGCCCGCAACCCGGCCCCCGTCCTCTTCGCCCTGCTCCTGCTGGTCTCCCTCGTCGCCTGCCGCGCCCTGATCGGCGGCGGCGCCCTCAGCGGCGGCGCCCTGCTCCCCGCCCCCGCCGGCGGCCTGGAGCTGTGGCGCGGCTACACGGCCGACTGGCAGCCCGCCGGCATCGGCACCACCGCCGTAGCCCCGCCCTACCTCGCCGTCCTCGGCGCCCTCTCCGTCCTGCTGTTCGACTCCACCCGGGCGGCGCTGACCCTGCTGCTCGTCTGCTCGGTGCCGCTCGCCGGACTCACCGCCTACTTCGCGTCCCGGCCGCTCGTCACCTCCCGACTGCTGCGCGCCTGGGCCGCCGTCGCCTACGCCTTCCTGCCCGCCGTCACCGGCGCCCTCGCCGGCGGCCGCCTCGGCACCGCCGTCCTCGCCGTGCTCCTCCCCCTGATCGCCCGCTCCGCCGTCGCCGCCGCGGGCTTCGCGGACGGCCCGGACGGCGCCGGCCCGCAGGGCGGCCGGCGCGCGCTGTGGACCTACACCCTGCTGCTGACCCTGGCCACCGCCTTCACCCCCGTCGTGTGGCCGCTCGCCGCCGTACTCGGGGTGGTCGCACTGCTCGTACGCCGGGCCCGCCGCACCAGGTACGCCCTCCGGCTCCTGGTCACCCTCGCCGTACCGCTCCTGGTCCTCGCCCCCTGGTCCCTGGGGCTCCTCACCCACCCCGGCCGCTTCCTCGACGAAGCCGGGCTGCCCTGGGCGGGCGCCCCCGCCGGCCCCCTCGACCTGCTCGGTGCCGGCCCCGGCGGGCCCGGCACCGGCAGCGCCCCGCTCTTCGCCGGCGCCGTCCTCGCCGCCCTCGCCGCCCTGCTCCGCGCCGACCGGCGGTTCGCCGTACGCACCGCCTGGACCGCCGCCCTCGCCGGACTGCTGCTCGCCGTCCTCCTCAACCGCGGCGGCTGGGCCGGGCCCGCCACCCTGCTGTACGGACTCGGCCTCCTCGCCGCCGCCGCCATCGGCGCCGACGGCGCCCGCGACCGGGTCGCCGCCCGCAGCTTCGGCTGGCGCCAACCCCTCGCCGTGCTCGTCGCGCTCGCCGCCGCGGCCGGACCGCTGTGCGCCGCCGCCCTGTGGGGCGCGGCCGGGGCAGACGGGCCGCTGCGGCGCCGCGACGCCGTCCAGGTCCCCGCCGTCGTCGCGGAACAGTCCGCCGACAGCAACCGCACCCGCACCCTGGTCCTCGGCGGCGACTCGCCCGCCACCGTCTCCTACACCCTGGTCCGGGGCTCCGGCGCCCGCCTGGGCGACGCCGAACTCCTCGCCGCCGCCGGCAGCGAACCGCGCCTCGCCAAGGCCGTCGCCGGCCTGGTCTCCGGATCCGGCGCCAACCACTCCGAGCAACTCGGCGCCTTCGCCGTCCGCTACGTGATGATCCCGCCCGGCGGCCCCGAACGGATGCGGCGCGTCCTCGACGGCACCCCCGGCCTCAGGCAGCGCCACCAGGAGAACGGCACCGCCCTGTGGGAGGTCCAGCGGCTGCCCGCCCGCGTCTCCGTGCTCGACGGCAAGGAGGGCCGGGCCCCGATCGCCGTCGACGCCGGCCCCGTCGAGGCCCACGCCAGGATCCCGGCCGGCGAGGAGGGCCGCACCCTGCGCGTCGCGGACCGGGCCGACCCGGGCTGGCGGGCCACCCTCGACGGGAAGCCGCTGACCCCCACCACCCTCGACGGCTGGGCCCAGGGCTTCGAACTGCCCCGCGAGGGCGGCCGCCTCGACCTCGTCCACCAGGACTCCCTCACCCGCGACGCCTGGCACTGGGCACAGGGCCTGCTCGCCCTCGTCCTGCTCGTCATGGCCCTCCCGGGCCGCGCCGCCCGCCTCGACGACGACCTCCCCGAGGGGGACACCGCCGCTTCGGCCCCCAACGGCTCCGGCCCGGGCGAGCCCGGCGAGGGCCGCCGCGCCCGCCGGCTGCGCGCCGGCGCCGCGTCCGCGCCGGAGCCGGCGCCGGCCGAAGCGATCGCCGACCCGTACGCGCAGATCCCGGCGCAGCAGGTGTACGGGGAGGAGACGTACGCCTACGACGCCCCCTACCCGTACGAGGGCCGGCCGGAGCGGCAACAGCCGCACCCGGGGTACGCCGAGCCGTACCCGCAGCCGGAGCAGCAACAGCCGCCGTTCCCACACCAACAGCAACAGCAACAACAGCAGCCCCACCCGTACGAGTACGACCAGCCGTACGACGCCTACGGACAGCACGACCCGCGTCCGGACGGGAGCCACCAGCAATGAAGCAGCGCGCCCTCCTGACGCCGGCGGCGGTGACGTTGGCGCTGGCCGCCGTCACCGGACTGGCCTTCCTGACCGCCCCCGCCTCCGCACCGGCCGTCGCGGCCCGGCAGGAGGCCGCCTCCCGCATGCCGGTGGAGCGGTCCCTGCTGGTGTGCCCCGCGCCCAGTTCCTCGGACATCGCCGAGACCACGTACGCCTCCCTGACCCCCGGCAAGGCCGACGGCCACGGCGCGGCCCGGCTGCTCACCAAGGACGGCAAGGCCGTCCTGGAGCCGAAAGAGCCCGGAAAGCCCGTCGGAGCCACCGCCTCCGGCGCCGAGGCCCCGGCGCTGACGGGGGTCGCCGAGGGGGTCCTGGCCCCCGGCTGGACCGCCCAGCAGACCACCAAGGTCTCCGTCGGCCAGGCCCGCGGCCTGCTCGGAGTCTCCTGCACCACGCCCGGCACCGACTTCTGGTTCCCCGGAGTCAGCACCGCCAAGGGCCGCCAGGACTACGTCCACCTCACCAACCCGGACGACACCGTCGCCGAGGTCGACATCGCGCTGTACGGCCCGGAGGGGCTGGTCAAGGGCAAGCCGGGGACCGCCGACAGCGTCATCGCGGTCGAGCCCCGCTCCACCGTGAAGGTCCTGCTGTCCTCCCTGGCCCAGGACGCCCATCTGCCCGCGGTCACCGCGCACGTGACGACCAGTTCGGGCCGGGTCGGGGCCTCCGCGCAGATCGCCGAGGACGGCGTCGGCGCCGACTGGCTGCCCGCCTCCTTCGGCCCCTCCGGCAGCCTCGTGCTGCCCGGCATCCCCGCGGACGCCACCTCCGTGCGCCTCGTCGCCTTCGCCCCCGGCCAGGAGGACGCCGACCTCTCCCTGAAGCTGGCCGGGCCGACCGGGCCGATCAGCCCGGCGGGCAACGAGCAGCTCCACCTCAAGGCCGGCATGACGGCGGGCGTCGACCTCGGCGACGTCACTCGCGGCGAGGCGGGCTCGCTCCTGCTGGCCCCGACGGACCCGAAGAGGGCCGTACCGGTCGTCGCGGCCCTGCGCGTGGTCCGCGGCGCCGGTGCCAAGCAGGAACTCGGCTTCATCGCGGCGAGCGGCCCCGTCGGCGCGCGGGCGACCGTCGCGGACAACCGGACGCAGGACAGGGCGACCGCGCCGGCCCTCACCGCCGTCGGCGCCGACGCGAAGGTCCGCGTCACGGCCTCCCCGGGCACCGAGGGCGGGACGCCGGAGGTCAGGGAGTTCACCGTCAAGGCGGGCACCACCCTCGCCGTGACCCCGCCTCCCGCCCCGGCGGGCGGCAAGGGCTCCTACGCCCTGACCGTCGAGACCCTTTCCGGCGGCCCGGTCCACGCCGCCCGCACCCTGACCCTGCCGCACGACGGGATCCCGATGTTCACGGTGCAGACCTTCTCCGACGACCAGTCCACCGTCTCCGTCCCGAAGGCCGTCGAGGACCCGTCGATCCTGGTCCGCTGAGGGCCGCTGAGGGCCGCTGAGGGCCGCTAGGTCCGCTCAAGTCCGCCGTACGGGCCGGCCGCCCGCCGTCGCCGCCGCGGGCTCAGTCCTGCCCGTACCGGGGGTCCACCGTCTCCGGCGAGAGCCCCAGCAGCTCCGCGACCTGCTCCACCACGATCTCGTGCACCAGCAGCGCCCGCTCGTCCCGCGTCTTGGCCCGGATCTCCACGGGCCGCCGGAACACCACGATCCGGGCCGGCCGCCCGTCGCGGGCCTCGATCAGCCCGCCCAACGGCACCGCCTCGTCGTTCCAGCCGCTCTCCGGACCGCCCGGCGGGCCGGGCACGTCCGCGACGACGAACTCCACCTCGTCCAACTGCGGCCAGCGCCGCTCCAGCCGCTCCACCGAATCCCGTACGTGGTCACCGAACAGCTCCGCCCGGCTCGCCGCCAGCGGCACCTGGGGCGGCGCCAACGGCCCGCGCATCCCCCGTCCGTGCCGGTCGCGGCGCCGCGGACCCGGCGCGTGCGGGGTCTCGGCGGAAGGGGTCGGGCGGGGAGGAAGGGCGCTGTCCGTCACCCCCGCAGCGTAGCCCTCACCCCGCCGTCCGGCAGGGCTTCGATCCGACCACGGGACGGTGTCGCACCCGCCTCGGGACCCTGGTGGTACGGCCGTGATCGGGACCCGCCGGCAACCCGAAGCCCCTTGATTCCGGGGCCCGGTGAGCACGACACGGCCCCCCGGCCGGGGGGTGAGTCGTCGCGGCCCGGTCAAGAGTGCGGTACCGTCCAACGTCGTGAGCCTTGTACGTCGCTGTTCGCGCACCGCGTGCGGCCGCCCTGCCGTCGCCACACTGACGTACGTCTACGCCGACTCGACCGCAGTTCTCGGTCCGCTCGCCACCTACGCCGAACCCCACTGCTACGACCTGTGCGCCGAGCACTCGGAGCGCCTGACCGCCCCGCGCGGCTGGGACGTCGTACGCCTGTCGGACGGTTCCGGCCCGTCCCGCCCGAGCGGGGACGACCTCGAAGCCCTGGCCAACGCGGTCCGGGAGGCGGCTCGTCCGCCGGAGCGCGCGGCCGAGGCCCGCGGCACCGGAGCCGGTCCGCAGAGCACCGGCGAGACCCGTCGCGGACACCTGCGCGTCCTGCGTTCGCCCGATTCCTGAGACGCGGATCGTCCGAACAGGGGTTCTTCCCCACAAGGTAGGTTTGCCCCACCGCACAGAACCTTCAGGAGGGCAGGCAGTGGCCGCAGATCTTTCGAACATCGTCAAGGCATACGACGTACGTGGCGTCGTACCGGACGAGTGGGACGAGCCCCTGGCCGAGCTGTTCGGTGCTGCCTTCGTCGAGGTCACGGGTGCGACGGCGATCGTCGTCGGCCATGACATGCGCCCCTCCTCGCCCGGCCTGTCCGGCGCCTTCGCCCGCGGCGCGGCCGCCCGCGGCGTCGACGTCACCCTCATCGGGCTGTGCTCCACGGACCAGCTGTACTACGCCTCCGGCAGCCTGAACCTGCCCGGCGCGATGTTCACGGCCTCCCACAACCCGGCCCAGTACAACGGCATCAAGCTCTGCCGCGCCGGCGCCGCGCCCGTGGGTCAGGACACCGGCCTGGCCACCATCCGCGAGCTCGCCGAGAAGTGGACCGACGAGGGCGCCCCCGCGATCCCCGCAGGCACCGTCCCGGGCACCGTCACCGAGCAGGACACCCTGGTCGGCTACGCCGAGCACCTCAAGGGCCTGGTCGACCTCGCCGCCATCCGCCCGCTCAAGGTCGTCGTCGACGCGGGCAACGGCATGGGCGGCCACACCGTTCCCACCGTCTTCGAGGGCCTCCCGCTGGACCTCGTCCCCCTGTACTTCGAGCTGGACGGGACCTTCCCGAACCACGAGGCCAACCCCCTCGACCCGAAGAACATCGTCGACCTCCAGGCCCGCGTCCTGGCCGAGGGCGCCGACCTCGGCCTCGCCTTCGACGGCGACGCCGACCGCTGCTTCGTCGTCGACGAGCGCGGCGCGGGCGTCTCCCCGTCCGCGATCACCGCCCTGGTCGCGGCCCGCGAGCTGGCCCGCAACGGTGGCGAGGGCACGATCATCCACAACCTGATCACCTCGTGGTCCGTGCCGGAGGTCGTGCGCGAAAAGGGCGGCACCCCCGTCCGCACCCGCGTCGGCCACTCCTTCATCAAGGCCGAGATGGCCTCCTCGGGCGCCATCTTCGGCGGCGAGCACTCCGCGCACTACTACTTCAAGGACTTCTGGAACGCGGACACCGGCATGCTCGCCGCGCTCCACGTCCTGGCGGCCCTCGGCGGCCAGGAGGGCACCCTCTCCGCGCTCGTCGCCGAATACGACCGCTACGTCGGCTCCGGCGAGATCAACTCGACCGTCGCCGACCAGGCCGCCCGCACCGCCGAGGTCAAGGCCGCCTACGCCGACGCCGACGGCGTCACCTTCGACGAGCTGGACGGCCTCACGGTCTCCGCCGCCGACTGGTGGTTCAACCTGCGCCCCTCGAACACCGAGCCGCTGCTGCGCCTCAACGTCGAGGCGCGCGACGAGGCCACCCTGGCCAAGGTCCGCGACGAGGTCCTCGCGCTCGTCCGCGCCTGACGGGCCGCGCCCGACCGCACGGCCCCCGGACCCCGGCCCCGTCCCACGACGGGCCGGGGTCCGGTTTTCGGCCCGCCCCCGGTGCGGCCGCACCCGACCACCCCTCAGGGCCGCGCCGCGGGTGACTCGGCGGTACGCTGACCTCGCCCGATCCGCATCCCGAAGGGAACCGCCCCATGCCGCTCGAAGCCGGCCTCCTGGAGATCCTCGCCTGCCCCGCCTGCCACTCGCCCCTTGAGGACAAGTCGGCCGACGAGAGCGCACCCGAGCTGATCTGCACCGGCCAGGACTGCGGCCTCGCGTACCCGGTCCGCGACGGCATCCCGGTCCTCCTCGTCGACGAGGCCCGCCGCCCCGCCTGAACCCGGGCCGCACCCCGTATCCGCACCCCCCCCGCGCAGACCGCAGACGCTGAGACCGGTTCCACCACCCCGGATCCGTCAACACCGCCGGAGGCCGCCATGCTCGACGAGCCACTCCTCGACGCACCGGACGATCTCGCCCGTGCCGACCGCCGCGGCCTGCTGCGCGGCGCAGCCGACGCCGGGGCCAGAGTCCGTACCGCCGCACGGCACGCGGCCGAGGCCGGCATCGCCGACCTGCGCCCCGACGGGCGCCCCCGCGCGGTGCTCATCGCGGGTCCCGGCACCGCCGCCGCCGGCGTCGCCGACCTCCTCGGCGCCCTCGCGGGCGCCTCGGCCCCCGTCATCCGGCTCCACCCGACCGGCGTCGCGCACGCCGCCGGGGCCCTACGCTGGACGCTCCCCGGTTGGGCCGGGCCCGTGGACCTGCTGCTGATGGTCACCACCGACGGCACCGAGCCCGGCCTCGCCCTCCTCGCCGAGCAGGCCTACCGGCGCGGCAGCAGCGTCGTCGCCGTCGCCCCCGAACGCTCCCCGCTCGGCGAGGCCGTGGACGGCGCGCACGGGGTCCTCGTACCGATGGCCAAGGCCCCGTACCAGGAGTACGACGAGTCCGCCGCGGCCGGACCCGGCGCCCTGTGGGCGCTGCTGACCCCGCTGCTCGTGCTGCTGGACAAGCTCGGGCTGGTCGCCGCCGCCCCCGACGTCCTCCAGCGGGTGGCCGACCGGCTCGACCGCACCGCCGAGCGCTGCGGGCCCGCCATCGTCACCTACTCCAACCCGGCCAAGACCCTGGCGACCGAACTCGCCGACTCCCTCCCGCTCATCTGGAGCGAGGGGGGCGCCGCGGGCCCCGCCGGCCGCCGCTTCGCCGCGATCCTCGCCGAGCTGGCCGGTCGGCCCGCCATCGCCGCCGAACTCCCCGAGGCGCTGCCCGCACACGGGGTCCTGCTCGCCGGGTCGTTCGCCGCCGGCGCCGACCCCGACGACTTCTTCCGCGACCGCGTCGACGAGCCCCGGGCCCTGCGCGCCCGCATCGTCCTGCTGCGCGACCGGCCAACCGGCGGACTCACCGCCGCACCGGCCGCCCGCGAGCTCGCCCTCAGCCACGACACGGCCATCAGCGAGCTCGAACCGGAGGAGGGCGGAGAGTTGGAACAACTCGCCGAGCTCCTCGCCATCACGGACTTCGCCACCGCCTACCTGGCGCTGACGACCCGGGGCCACGGCTGAGGAACGCACCCGTGCCCGACCACACTTCAGATCCAGGAAGACGACGATGGACCGCCTGACGAACACGATCCGCCCCTACGCCTGGGGATCCACCACCGCCATCCCGACCCTCCTCGGGGTCGAGCCCACCGGTGAACCGCAGGCCGAGATGTGGATGGGCGCCCACCCCGGCGCCCCGTCCCGGCTGGAGCGCGGCGCGGTCGCCACCACCCTCGCGGACGTCATCGCGGCAGACCCCGAAGGCGAGCTGGGCGCCGCCACCGTCGCCAAGTTCGGCCCACGACTGCCCTTCCTGCTCAAGATCCTCGCCGCGGGCGCCCCGCTCTCCCTCCAGGTCCACCCCGACCTGGCGCAGGCCAAGGAGGGGTGGGCGGACGAGGAGCGCCGCGGCGTCCCCGTCGACGCGGGCCACCGCAACTACAAGGACGCCAACCACAAGCCCGAGCTGCTCTGCGCGCTCACCCCCTTCGACGGCCTGTGCGGCTTCCGCCCGCCGCTGGAGGCCGCCGCGCTGCTCGAAGGCCTCGGCGTCGACTCGCTCAAGCCGTACGCCGACCTGCTGCGCGCCCACCCGCAGGAGGCGGCGCTGCGCGAGGTGCTCACCGCCGTCCTGAGCGCGGACCGCGCCGAGACGGCCCGTACGGTCACCGAGGCCGCGGCCGCCGCCGAACGGCTCGGCGGGCCGTACGCCCCGTACGCGGGACTCGTCCACGACTACCCCGGCGACCCGGGCGTCATCGCGGCCATGCTGCTCAACCACGTACGGCTCCAGCCCGGCGAGGCCATGTTCCTGGGCGCGGGCATCCCGCACGCCTACATCGACGGCCTCGGCGTCGAACTGATGGCCAACTCGGACAACGTGCTGCGCTGTGGGCTGACGCCCAAGCACGTGGACGTCCCCGAACTGCTCAAGGTCGTCATCTTCGAGCCGAGCGTCCCGGGCGTCATGCGCCCCGAGGCCGACGGCGAGGAGGTCTACGAGACCCCCGTCGACGAGTTCCGGCTCTCCCGCTTCCTGTTGGCTCCGGGCGGCGCTCCGCAGACCCTGCCGGACGCCGGCCCGCAGATCCTGCTCTGCACGGCCGGCGCTCCCCGGGCCGGCGAACTGACCCTCGCACCGGGCGAGTCGGTCTTCGTCCCGGCGGGCGAAAAGGTCGAACTGTCCGGATCGGGCACGGTTTTCCGTGCCACCGTGGTGATCTGACGCAGCCCCCGGGGCGCGATCGTTTGACACAATGTGCCGCCGTAGTCAGTGGCTAGGAAGGGACATCCAGCACCCATGAGCGCGTCGGGCGGTACCAGGGCGATCGTGGCGGCACTCGCCGCCAACCTCGCCATCGCCGTAGCCAAATTCGTGGCATTCCTCTTCAGCGGCTCCTCGTCGATGCTCGCGGAGAGCGTCCACTCGCTCGCCGACTCCGGCAACCAGGGGCTGCTGCTCCTCGGCGGAAAGAAGGCCAAGCGCGAGGCGACCCCGCAACACCCCTTCGGGTACGGGCGAGAGCGTTACATCTACGCCTTCCTCGTCTCCATCGTGCTCTTCACCGTCGGTGGCATGTTCGCCATCTACGAGGGCATCGAGAAGATCAACCACCCGCACGCGATCGAGGCCTGGTACTGGCCCGTCGGCGTCCTCATCTTCGCGATCATCGCGGAGTCCTTCTCCTTCCGCACCGCGATCAAGGAGTCGAACGAGATCCGCGGCGGGCAGACCTGGAGCCAGTTCATCAAGCGGGCCAAGGCCCCCGAGCTCCCCGTCGTCCTGCTGGAGGACTTGGGCGCACTCGTCGGCCTGGTGCTGGCACTCGGCGGCGTCGGCATCGCCCTCGTCACCGGCAACGGCGTCTGGGACGGCATCGGCACCCTGTGCATCGGCATCCTGCTGATCGTCATCGCCATCGTGCTGGCCGCCGAGACCAAGTCGCTGCTGCTCGGTGAGGCCGCCGGCACCGACGAGGTCGAGAAGATCAAGGCCGCCATCGTCGACGGCGAGGTCGTCACCCGCATCATCCACATGCGCACCCTGCACCTCGGCCCCGAGGAACTGCTGGTCGCCGCGAAGATCGCCGTCGAGCACGACGACACCGCGACGGAGGTGGCCCGGGCCATCAACGCCGCCGAGGCCCGCATCCGCGAGGCGGTGCCGATCGCCCGCGTGATCTACCTGGAGCCGGACATCTTCGACCCGACGGCCCCGGCCCCCGAGGTCAAGTGACCCGCGGTGCCCCGGACACCCAGGAGGGCCCCCGCAGCCGACCGGCTGCGGGGGCCCTCCTGTGTACGGTCGCCGCGCCGGCTAGCGGATCTCCCGCAGCACTTCCAGGACGGCCGGCGCGTCCGGCGCGCTCTGGAGCCGCTCCCGGAACGCGGAGTCCATCAACTTGCGCGACAGCAGCGCCAGGATCCGCAGGTGCTCGTCACCGGCGGCGGCCTCCGGCACCGAGATCATGAAGACCAGCCGGGCCTTCGTCCCGTCCGGGGCGCCCCACTCGATGCCCTCCGTCGACCGGGCGAACCCGACCGTGGGCCGTGCCACCGCGTCGGTCTTGGCGTGCGGGATCGCGATGGACTCGCCGAGGCCCGTCGTCCCCTGAGCCTCCCGCGCCAGGGCGACCCGTACGAGCTCCTCCACGTCGCGGACGTTGCCGGTGCCGGCCAGCATCTCGGCCATCTCCCGGATCGCCGCCTCCTTGGAGTCCGAGACCAGCTCGGTCCTGACCGTCCGCTCCGTCAGGTACCCGGACAGCACCTCCGGCGGCTCCACCACGCCCGGGGCGGGCGCGGACTTCGTCAGCACGGCCGTCCCCCCGGCCGCGGCGCCGCCCACGGCGGCCGGGCCCGTTCCCGTACCGGGAAGGACGCCCGCCCCCGCGCCCGCGACGGCCGGTACGGGCGGCCCGGCGGCGGGCCGCGCGGCGCCGGCGGCGCGGCGTTCCTTGATCTCGATCAGCGCGTTCGTGGTCAGCGCGGTCACCACGGTGCCCGCCGCGATCGCGACGAGGAACCAGCCCACCCCGCCGACCGCGCCCAGCACGGCCACGATCGGACCGCCGTGCGGTACGTGGTCACCGACGCCCGCGACGCCCGCGATGGCACCCGCCACCGCGCCGCCGAGCATGTTCGCCGGGATGACGACGGCCGGCCGGGCCGCCGCGAACGGGATCGCGCCCTCCGAGATGCCGAACACGCCCATGAAGAGCGCCGCCATGCCCGTATCGCGTTCCTGCTCGGAGTACAGCTTGCGGCGCAGCACCGTCGCCAGGCCCTGACCGAGCGGCATGACCGGGATGGCCGCCGCGCACATGCCCATGACCGCGTAGTTGCCGGACGCGATGAGGCCCGTACCGAAGAGGAAGGCCGTCTTGTTGACCGGGCCGCCCATGTCGAAGGCGATCATCAGGCCGAGCAGGGCCCCGAGCAGGATCGCGCTGGTTCCGGTCATGCCGGACAGCCAACTCGTCAGGCTCTCGAAGACCCACGAGATCGGCTTGCCGACGACGTAGATGAAGAACAGACCCAGCGCCGTCGTCGCGACGATCGGGATCACGATGATCGGCATGATCGGCTGGACGACCTTCGGAACCTTGACCTTCTTGATCCACAGGACCAGATAGCCGGCCAGGAAACCCGTCACGATCGCGCCGATGAAGCCCGCGCCCGACTTGGAGTCGTAGAGGGCGCCGGTGTTCGCGATGAACCCGCCGATCATGCCGGGCACCAGCGCCGGCCGGTCGCCGATGGCGTACGCGATGTAGCCGGACAGGATCGGGATCATCAGGGTGAAGCCGAGGGCGCCGATCTGGAAGACGTGGTCCCAGAAGGTGCCCGGCGTCACCGCGTACCCCTCGGCCGTGGCGTGACCGCCCAGCGCCAGGGCGATCGCGATCAGCAGCCCGCCGACCACCACGAACGGGATCATGTACGAGACGCCGTTCATCAGCGCCTTGTAGGCGAGGCTGCGCTCCTTGCCGCCGGCCCCGCCGCCCGCCGCCGCGACCGAACCCTCCTGGACCGGCGCGGTCCGCACCCGCTCGATCAGTTCCTTCGGCCTGTGGACGCCGTCCGCGACCCCGGTCGACAGCACGCGCTTGCCGGCGAAGCGCTCGCGGTCGACCTCCTTGTCGGCCGCGATGATGACCCCGTCCGCCTCCCTGACATCGTTGTCAGAGAGCACGTTCTCGGCCCCGATCGAGCCCTGCGTCTCCACCTTGATGTCCACGCCCAGCTCGGCGGCGGCCTGCTGGAGCTTCTCGGCGGCCATGTACGTGTGCGCGATGCCCGTGGGGCACGCCGTGACGGCGACGAGCTTCAGGCGTTCGCGCCCGCTCGCTCCCGCGTCCCCGGGACGGCCGGCTGGACTGGTCACTGGAATCTCCTTCACGCCGTGGGCCAACGAGATCGCGTCGCTTGCGCCCCGATCCCTTGGCATCCTCTCCCACATAAGGGGCGGATCAAAAGTCCGAAAGGCCCCGAACCGTTCCGCCGGAGGTCCCCGAAAGAGCGGCGACTTGTTTCCCGGCCGACTGGGGCACGCTGCGCCGATCGGTGTAGATTCGTCATCAGTGTCAGGCGTCGCTGCTGATGGCGGTCGGGCGGTCCCCGTGACCGGCCGAGGGGAGAGAGGGCCCCCGACGGACTGTGCTCGGTGCCCCGCCCTGCCCAGGCACGGACGGCGCGCGGCTCAGCCGTACCCACCCCTCTCGAACCATGAGGAGCAGCACCCATGGACTTCAAGGTCGCAGACCTTTCCCTTGCCGCTTTCGGCCGCAAGGAGATCACCCTGGCCGAGCACGAGATGCCGGGTCTGATGTCGATCCGTCGCGAGTACGCCGAGGCCCAGCCGCTGGCCGGCGCGCGCGTCACGGGCTCCCTGCACATGACCGTGCAGACGGCCGTGCTCATCGAGACCCTCGTCGCCCTCGGCGCCGACGTCCGCTGGGCCTCCTGCAACATCTTCTCCACCCAGGACCACGCGGCCGCCGCCATCGCGGTCGGCCCGAACGGCACCCCGGAGGACCCGCAGGGCGTCCCCGTCTTCGCCTGGAAGGGCGAGACGCTGGAGGAGTACTGGTGGTGCACGGAGCAGGCTCTGACCTGGCCGAACACCCCCACCGGCGGCCCGAACATGATCCTCGACGACGGTGGTGACGCCACCCTCCTCGTCCACAAGGGCGTCGAGTTCGAGAAGGCCGGAGCCGTCCCGGACCCGTCCACGGCCGACTCCGAGGAGTACGCCCACATCCTCGCGGTGCTGACCCGCACCCTCGGCGAGACCCCGCAGAAGTGGACGCAGCTCGCGTCCGAGGTCCGCGGTGTCACCGAGGAGACCACCACCGGCGTCCACCGCCTGTACGAGATGATGGCCGAGGGCGCGCTGCTGTTCCCGGCGATCAACGTGAACGACGCCGTCACCAAGTCGAAGTTCGACAACAAGTACGGCTGCCGGCACTCGCTGATCGACGGCATCAACCGCGCCACCGACGTCCTGATCGGCGGCAAGGTCGCCGTCGTCTTCGGCTACGGCGACGTCGGCAAGGGCTGCGCCGAGTCCCTGCGCGGCCAGGGCGCCCGCGTGGTCATCACCGAGATCGACCCGATCTGCGCGCTGCAGGCCGCGATGGACGGCTACCAGGTCGCCACCCTGGACGACGTCGTCGAGACCGCCGACATCTTCATCACCACGACCGGCAACAAGGACATCATCATGGCCGCCGACATGGCCAAGATGAAGCACCAGGCCATCGTGGGCAACATCGGCCACTTCGACAACGAGATCGACATGGCCGGCCTGGCCAAGATCGAGGGCATCGTCAAGGACGAGGTCAAGCCCCAGGTCCACACCTGGAAGTTCCCCGACGGCAAGGTCCTCATCGTGCTGTCCGAGGGCCGCCTGCTGAACCTGGGCAACGCGACCGGCCACCCGTCGTTCGTGATGTCGAACTCCTTCGCGGACCAGACCCTGGCCCAGATCGAGCTCTTCACCAAGCCGTCGGAGTACCCGACCGACGTCTACGTGCTGCCCAAGCACCTGGACGAGAAGGTCGCCCGCCTGCACCTGGACGCCCTCGGCGTCCGCCTCACCACCCTGCGCCCCGAGCAGGCCGCCTACATCGGCGTCAAGGTCGAGGGCCCGTACAAGCCGGACCACTACCGCTACTGATCCTGATCACCCGCTGATCAGCAGAGGTTGAAGCAGGCCCCCGGCACCCGTGCCGGGGGCCTGCCCCGTCTCCCGATCCCGTCTCCCGACCACCGTCTCCCGCCCCCCTCGCAGAAAGCGCGTCGATGCCACGCGGCCGGTACTCGCTCCACGACCCGCACGACCACGCCCCCCTCGGCGAGGAGCACTTCCACTGCGCTCCCGGCCCGTCCGGCTGGCGCTACGTCGCCCAGCTGACCTTCCCCGACGGCGAACACCGCGGCTCCGTCGACCTCGCCGTCGACGAACTCGGCCGCCCCATCCGCCTCCAACTCAACGCGGGCGGCTGGCAGTTGCGCGGGGCCGCCATCGACGGGGTCACCTGGGTCCGCACCGACCCCACCGGCTCCGAGGCCGCCGAGGGCAACGTCGACGCCCCCGGGTTCACCGGCACCTCACCGGCCTTCCTCATCGCCACGGCCCGCCTGCTGCGCCTGACGCCCGGCGCCGCCGCCACCCGGGTCCGGCTCGTCGCCCTCACCGACCCGGTCCTGGCGGCCCGTACCGTCGACCAGGCGTGGGCCCTGCTCGACCGGGCGGAGCACACCACGGACAGCGGCCCGCTGCTGGTGGACGAGTACCGGGTGACGGCCCTGGACACCGGCGAGGTGCACACCGTCCACATCGCGGGCGACGTGGTCCTCGCGGCCCCCGGCATCGAACTCGAACACCTGGAGACCCCGCCCTCCACCTTCGGGACGTCCTAGGCCGGCGGTGCGAACCCGCTCCGCGGCGCGGAACTCTCGGGCGGGGCGGGCGCCGCGGCCGGAGCCGGGTACGGAGCCACCGGGGCGCTGACCGGCATGACCGGCGGCGCCACGGCCGGTGCGGCCTGCCGGGCCCGGGCCGCCTGCGCCTCTTGCGCCGCGCGCGCCGCCTGGGCCGCCTGGGACGGAGAGCCGAACGCCCGGGCCGCGTCCCGCGACTGCCGTTCGTGCACGACCGCCATCAGGAACGCGGCCGCCGGCACCCCGGCCGGCGGCGGCGTCCCGGTCCGGGCCACCACGTCGTCCGCGAGCCGCGCCGCCAGGGCGGCGCCCACCTGCGGGTCCAGCTGGTTCATCCGCGTCAGGTACTGCCGCACCGCCAGCCACAGCCCGTCCGGCACCGTCGAGAGGTCCAGCGCGGTGAACCGCCCGGCCAGCCACGGCGGCGGCGGGGGCACCGGCATCACCCGCGCCCCCGGCACCCGCTCGCGGATCACCAACGTCCCCGCGAACACGTCACCGAGGCGCCGCCCACGCTCCGACACCAGCGAGGAGACGCAGGCCACGACCCCCATGGTCATCAGCAGTTCCACGACGCCCATGGCGCCGCGCACCAGCGCGTGCCGGAACCGGATCGGCCCGCCGTCCTCGCGCACCACCCGCAACCCACAGGCCATCTTCCCCAGCGACTTCCCGTGGGTCAGCGTCTCCACCGCGATCGGCACGCCGACCAGCAACAAAAGGAAGCTCGCCACGGCCACGGCGGCCTGCAGGGCGCGGTCCAACCCGTACGTGGCGGCGACCAGACCGATGCTGACGACCCCGTAGCCGACGAGGTACACGGTGAGGTCGACCACGATCGCGAGGGCCCGGCTCGGCAGCCTCGCGGGCCGCAGCCCCAGAACGACAGCGTCCCCCGTCACCAGATCGCTCACGCGTCCACCTTTCACCGACCTGATCCGCCCCTGTGGGGCCCAGTCTGCCAAGCTGACCACAGGAGTAGTAAGCCGAATCGGGTGGCCTGGGGCAGGGGAGCGGTAACCGGATGGATCTCGACGTCTTCGTGGTGGCCCACCAGGCCGAGTGGGCCCGCCTGGAGCAGCTCCTCGGCCGCGGCCGGAAGCTCACCGGAGCGGAGGCCGACGAACTCGTCGCGCTCTACCAGCGCACCTCCACCCACCTCTCCCTGGTGCAGTCGAGCGCACCCGACCCGATGCTCACGGCCCGCCTCACCCAACTCGTCGCCCGCGCCCGCTCCACGGTGACCGGCACCCGGCGCGCGAGCTGGCGCGACGCTGCCCGCTTCTTCACCGCGGGCTTCCCCGCGGCCGTCTACCGCAGCCGCCGCTGGTGGATACCGACGGCCCTGCTGTCCACGGCGCTCGGCGTGCTCATCGGCTGGTGGATAGCCACGCACCCGGAGGTCCAGGGAGCCATCGCGGCACCGGCCGAGCTCAAGCAGCTCACCGAGCCCGGCGGCGAGTACGAGACGTACTACTCCAGCCACCCGGCCGCCTCCTTCGCCGCCCAGGTCTGGACGAACAACGCCCAGGCGGCCGCGATCTGCCTGGTCCTCGGGGCGTTCCTCGGCATCCCGGTGCTGTGGATACTCTTCCTGAACATGGCCAACCTCGGCGTCGGCATCGGCCTGATGAGCTCGGCCGGCCGCCTCGACGTCTTCCTCGGCCTGATCCTCCCGCACGGCCTGCTCGAACTGACGGCGGTCTTCGTCGCCGCCGGCACCGGCTTGAAACTGGGCTGGACCGTCATCGACCCGGGCCCCCGCACCCGCCGCACCGCTCTCGCCGAACAGGGCCGCGCCGCCATCGGCATGGCCATCGGCCTGGCCCTGGTCCTCTTCGTCTCGGGCCTGATCGAAGGCTTCGTCACCCCCTCGGGCCTGCCCACCTGGGCCCGCATCGCCATCGGCATCGCCGCCGAGGCCACCTTCCTCGTCTACGTGTACGTCCTGGGCGGCCGAGCGGCCCGCGCCGGCGAAGTCGGCGACGTGGAGGAGGCCGACCGAACGGCCACCCTGCCCACCGCGGCCTGATGTGCGCCGGCCCCGACCGAGCTGCTAGTCTCCTCGTCGTCCCGCAAACCCCGTTGACACGGCAGATGCGGGGAGGTAGATTCGAACGGTTGCCTCGAACTGGACAAGTTCGGCAGTGATGGTTTAAAGTCTCATCTCGCCCCCAGGAATTGAATTCCAAGTGGGCACACTCGACTCTCCATTCAGTCCTCGAAGCCGGGAAATCCGGTGGAAAGCTTCTGATAGAGTCGGAATCGCCGGAAAGGGAAAGCGCGAAAGCGCAGGACCTGGAAAGCACCGAGGAAATCGGGCCCGAAAGAGTCTGATAGAGTCGGAAACGCAAGAACAGAACAACACAGAACGAAGCCCGGAGGAAAGCCCGAAAGGGTGAGTACAAAGGAAGCGTCCGTTCCTTGAGAACTCAACAGCGTGCCAAAAATCAACGCCAAAAGTTGATACCCCGTCCATTTCGGTGGATG
>NZ_JBEZKS010000067.1:0-43939 GCF_040651775.1 Streptomyces sp. NPDC048383 | reverse complement strand
CGTCATCGACTGGCGCGCCCCCGCGGCCGCGCCGTTCTACCGGTCCACGCCCAAGCCCCGGGGCCCGGCCCCTTCCCGTTCCGTCCGACGCGGCTACCGGGTGCGGGAGCGGCGTACGGAGAAGGTCACGAACCCGGCGCCCAGACCCAGGCAGAGGGTGCCGCCCAGGACGTACGGGGTGGTGTCCGTACTGCCGGTGTCGGCCAGCGTGAGGGTGACCGTGGCGGTCCGGTCCCCGGAGTCGGCGTCGTCGGACGGGCCGGACCCGGAGGCGTCGTCCCCCGCGGGGACGCCGCCCACGGCGCCGGTGTTGGCGGCGGCGGGGCCGCCGGAAGAACCCGCCGTGTTCCGGTCCGGAGCGGTGGCGTTCGCCGAGGGAACGAACCAGAGGACGGCGAGGAGGGTGGTCGCTCCGAGAGCGGTGAGTAGCGGTCGACGTGCGGACACGGTGCGATCCCCCTTGTGGCAGCAGCGAATTGGCCGTGTGCGCCGATGCTAGTGAAGAGGGCGGGTCGTGGGAAAGTCGAGGCTGTCGCGGGCTTACTCTCCGTCGTATGAACCCTTCTGAGACATCACGATACGTACGACTTCGGGTGGATTTGGTGCTCGAAGTCTCCGACTCCGACGCACTGATCGGCGCCGCGCTGGGCCACATCAAGGCGGACGAGTTCATGCCGGACGAGGAGCGCGGCCACGCCGAGGCGGCCGTCCGGCAGGACGAATCCGAGGCGCTGGCCTACCTGGTGGACCCGACGGACCTGGTCGCGGAACTGCCCGGAATCGAGCTGGCACAGGCGTCCTGGAGCAGTGAACCGGTCGAATACGACCCCGAGTCCCTGGAGTGGGACCTCGACGAGGAAGATGGGGACTTCGAGGAAGAGGCGGACAACGCCTGACCGTGGGGTTGCACACATTCGAACGGAGTGTGGAACCGATCCGCGTTGTTAACGCGTTGTCAGGACGAGCAGGGGGTGATGCCCCCTGCCCGGCCCAATCCCGGGAATGCAGCCTCGGGGTTTCCGGCAACGATGGAGTGACGTGTGAGGACGTACAGCATGCGGCGGAAAAGGTCCCTGGTGGCCGTATCCGCCGTGCTCGGCGGCGTACTGATGCTCTCGGCCTGCAACGACGGGGGTACCGAGAAGCCTCAGGGCAGCGCGGAAACGGGCAAGGCGCAGGCGGACGTGGACGCGGCGGCGGCCAAGGACGCTTCCAAGGCGAAGATAGAGATCACGCCCAAGGACGGCTCCACCAACATAGCCCTGAACGACGCGGCGACCGTCACCGTCAGTGACGGCAAGCTCACCCAGGTCGAGTTGAAGAGCTCCGAGGGCGCCGTGGTGGCGGGCAAGATAGCCGCCGACGGCAAGACCTGGAAGCCCGACGCCGCACTCAAGCGCTCCACGAAGTACGCGCTGGCGGCCACGGCGAAGGACGAGGCGGGGCGCGAGGCGCACGAGAACGCCTCGTTCACCACCCTCTCCCCGGAGAACAGCTTCGTCGGCTCGTTCGTCCCGGACGAGGGCCAGACGGTCGGCGTGGGCATGCCGGTCTCGATCACCTTCAACAAGGCGATCAAGGACCAGAAGGCCGTCCAGGCGGCGATCACGGTCAGCTCCAGCAGCGGCCAGGAGGTCGTCGGTCACTGGTTCGGCAACCAGCGCCTGGACTTCCGCCCGGAGGAGTACTGGAAGGCGAACTCCACGGTCACCCTGAAGCTCGCGCTCCAGGGCGTGCAGGGCGCGCCCGGCATCCAGGGCGTGCAGAACAAGACCGTGACCTTCAAGGTCGGCCGGAGCCAGGTCTCCACCGTCGACGTGACGGCCAAGACGATGACGGTCACCCGGGACGGCGCGGTCCTCAAGACCATCCCGATCTCGGCGGGCTCCCCGGACAACCCCACGTACAACGGTCAGATGGTGATCTCCGAGAAGTTCAAGGAGACCCGGATGGACGGCGCCACCGTCGGCTTCAAGGGCAATGACGGCAAGGGCGAGTACGACATCAAGGACGTCCCGCACGCGATGCGGCTGTCCACCTCCGGCACGTTCATCCACGGCAACTACTGGGGCGCCGACTCGATCTTCGGGAAGGTGAACACCAGTCACGGCTGTGTCGGTCTGAACGACGCCAAGGGTGCGAACGACCCGGACCAGCCCGGCGCGTGGTTCTTCGACAACTCGCTGATCGGCGACGTCGTCACCGTGAAGAACTCCCCGGACAAGACCATCAAGCCGGAGAACGGTCTCAACGGCTGGAACATGAACTGGGCGGAGTGGAAGGCCGGCTCGGCCGCCTGACATCCCGTGTGAGCGCCGCCGACGGCGCCGCGCGTCCGACCCGCGAACGGCGGGGAGCCCGTGAGGGGCTCCCCGCCGTTCGCGCGTCCGCGCCGGTCGCGGCGGTGGCCGGTCCGCGTGACGGGGACGGCACGGCCTAGGGTCGGGGCATGACGAAGATCGAGACGCTGACCGTGCCCCCGACCGACGCCGAGGTGGACACCTGGTGGGCGGTGCAGGTCTCCGCGCACGCGACCGACACCGCCGCGCTGCCCGACGTACCCGCCCCCACCCGGGCGGAGACGGCCGGGCGGCTGCGCGTCCCGTCCGGGCGGGGCCGGTTCGCGCACTGGGCGCAGGCCGACGGCGAGGGCCACGCCGCCCTGCTGCTGTTCACCGAGGAGGGCAACACCCACACCGCGTTCCTCGACGAGCTGACCGTGCGCCCCGACTCCCGCCGCCGGGGCGTGGGCAGCGCCCTGTGGGAGCGGGTGCGCGCCGAGCTGATCGACCAGGGCCGTACCTCGGTGTCCACCGTCGCCGACACGGGCGGGCCCGCCCAGGCCTTCCTGGAGGCCGCCGGCTTCGTCAACGTGCTGCCGATGGCCTGGTACGTACAGGAACTCGGGCAGGACCCGGCGGCCGAGGCCGACCCCGACGTCTCCGGGTACGAGCTGCTCACCTGGGCCGGCCTGGTCCCCGACGCCTGGGCCCCGGCCGCCGCCGCGGCCCACGGGGCGATGGAGGACGCGCCCTCCGGCGACGGCGACGAGCGGTTCACCGCCTGGACGCCCGAGCGGGTGCACGCCGCGCAGCGGCTCGTCCTGGACCGCGGGGGGAAGCTGCTGATGGTCGCTGCCGTCACCGCCGCCGGGGAGATCGCCGCGTACACGGTGCTCGTGCTCCCGGATCCGGACGGGACGCGCGCCCTCCAGTACGACACCGTCGTCGTCCCCGCCCACCGGGGCCGCGGTCTGGGCCGCGCCGTCAAACTGCGGATGCGGGCCGAGGCGGCCGTACGGTACCCCGCGCTGCGCCGGATCGGGACGACCGTCGCCGACGAGAACACCCCGATGCTGGCCGTGAACGAGGCCCTCGGCTACCGGCGCGAGCGCGGCGCGGCCGTCTTCCGGCTGACGCTCTGACCCCTGACGGACGGGCCCCGCACGGCGCGGGCCCGTCCGTCAGGCGGGCTCCTCCGTGCGCGCCGTCCCCGACCCGGGGGCGGGCCGGGCGGACCGGGTCGGCGCGGCCGGCGCCGCCGGCGTGGGCTCGTGGGCCGGCGCCGACCAGGACGACAGCAGCCGCAGCGCGTCCGCCGACGGGGATCCCGGCACCGCGTGGTAGGTCACCAGGAACTGCGCCGGGTCGTCGGGCAGCGCCAGCGTCTCGAACGGCAGCACCAGCTCGCCCACCACCGGGTGCCGCAGCCGCTTCACCCCGTGCGTCTTCTTGTCCGCCACCGTGTGCGCCGCCCACAGCCTGCGGAACTCCTCGCTCTTCACGGACAGCTCCCCGACCAGCACGGACAACTGCTCGTCGTCCGGGTACTGGCCCGCGTAGATGCGCAGGTTGCTCACGACCTCGCAGGCCCGGCACTCCCACTCCGCGTACAGCTCGGACGTCGCCGGGTCGAGGAACACCAACCGGACCAGGTTCCGCTCCGCCGGGGGCAGCGCCCCGAAGTCGCCGAAGACGGCCGCGGCCAGCCGGTTCCAGCCGATGACGTCCTGCCGCCGCCCCACCAGGTACGCCGGTACGCCCTCCATCGCCTCCATCAGGCTCCGCAGCTCCGGGCGGACCTGCTGCGGGCGCCGCGAGCGGCTCCGGCCGCGGGCACGGGGGCGCGCCAGGTGCGTCAGGTGGTCCGACTCCGTACCGTCGAGCCGCAGCGCCCGCGCGATGGCGTCCAGCACCTCCGCCGACACGTTCTGCCCGTGCCCCTGCTCCAGCCGCGTGTAGTACGCCACCGACACCCCGGCCAGCTGCGCCAGCTCCTCGCGGCGCAGCCCCGGAACCCGCCGGTGCCGGCCGTAGTCGGGCAGGCCGACGTCCTCGGGGCGCAGCCGGGCGCGGCGGCTGCGCAGGAACTCGCCCAGTTCGGCTCGCTGATCAAGCTGGTCCATACCGCCAGTATCCCCGGGCGGGACACCGGACGGCGCGACGAGCCTGACCCCGCCAAGGGTAGGTTCGCCAGTCCTAGGCACGGCAGGGGGCTGGGTGGGCGGCCCGGACGGGGGCAGGGTGGAAGTACCGCAGTACGGACGTCGTACCCCGACGTCACCCCCACGACGTCACAGCCCGGCGTCCTCGTCAGAGGAGATCACCCCATGTCCGTCACCCAGGTCCCCGCCTACGCCGCCCCCGCCGCGAAGGCCCCGCTGGAGCGCACCACCGTCCCGCGCCGCCCGGTCGGCGAGCACGACGTCCTCATCGACATCAAGTACGCCGGCATCTGCCACTCGGACATCCACCAGGCCAACGACGGCTGGGGCGAGGGCATCTTCCCGATGGTCCCGGGCCACGAGATCGCCGGCATCGTCACCGAGGTCGGTTCCGGCGTGACGAAGTTCGCCGTCGGCGACCGGGTGGGCGTGGGCTGCTTCGTGGACTCCTGCCGGGAGTGCGAGTACTGCCTGCGCGGCCAGGAGCAGTACTGCGTCAAGGGCATGACCGGCACCTACAACGCCGTCGACAAGAAGGGCGAGCCCACCTACGGCGGCTACTCGACCCACATCGTCGTCGACGAGAACTACACCCTGCGCATCCCCGACGGCGTCGAGCTGGACGTCGCCGCGCCGCTGCTGTGCGCGGGCATCACCCTGTACTCGCCGCTGCGGCACTGGCAGGCGGGCCCCGGCAAGAAGATCGCGATCGTCGGCCTCGGCGGGCTCGGCCACATGGGCGTGAAGATCGCCGCCGCCCTCGGCGCGGAGGTCACCGTCCTGTCGCAGAGCCTGCGCAAGAAGGAGGACGGCCTGAAGCTGGGCGCCGCCCACTACTACGCGACGAGCGACCCGAGCACCTTCGAGGAGCTGGCCGGCACCTTCGACCTGATCGTGTCCACCGTCTCCGCGCCGCTCGGGCTCGACCGCTACCTGGCCCTGCTGAAGGTCGACGGGGCGCTGGTGAACGTCGGCGCGCCGGAGGAGCCGGTCGAGCTGAACCTGTTCTCCGTCATCGGCGGCCGCAAGACCCTCGCCGGTTCGATGATCGGCGGCATCCCCGAGACCCAGGAGATGCTCGACTTCTGCGCCGAGCACGGTCTGGGCGCCGAGATCGAGGTCATCTCGGCGGACCGGATCAACGAGGCGTACGAGCGGGTGCTGTCCAGCGACGTGCGCTACCGCTTCGTGATCGACACGGCGACGATCTGAGGCGCGAGGCCGCGTGACGCGTGACGTGTGCGGGGGAGCGGGGTCCGGGCGGTCGGGCCCGGACCCCGTGTCACACGCTTTTCACGTCCCGTGCATGGCTTCGGCGGGGTCCGGCTGTCGATGATCTCCTCACCGACCCGTCGCCGCCGAGGAGTTCACGATGCCCAGCCGCCGCCACTTCATCGCCGGATCCGCGGCGGCGGTCGGGCTCGCCGCACTGCCCCAACTGCCCGCCGCGGCCGCGGAGCCGGTCGCCCCGGCCGTGCCCGGGGGCGCTCCGAACCTCGTGGTGGTGCTGGCCGACGACCTCGGGTACGGCGACCTCTCCCCGTACGGCCAGAAGCTGATCGCCACCCCGCGCATCGGGCAACTCGCCGCGGAGGGGCTGCGATTCACCGACGCGTACGCGGCCGCCGCCGTCTGCGCGCCCTCCCGCGCCGCCCTGCTGACCGGACTGCACACCGGGCACGCCGCCGTCCGCGCCAACCCGGGCAGCGGCGGCCAGGCCGGCCTCGGCGCCGGGGACACCACCTTCGCGGAAGTGCTGCGGGCGCGCGGCTACCGTACGGGCCTGTTCGGCAAATGGGGCTTCGGCCCGGAGACCGCCGACCAGCCGAGCCACCCGCTGGCGCGCGGCTTCGAGCAGTTCTACGGCTACATCGACCACGGTCACGCCCACCAGTACTACCCGTCGTACCTGTGGCGCGACGGCGTCAAGGAGCCGGTCGCGGCGGGCACCTTCGCCCCCGACGCCATCGCCGCGCGCGCCCTCGACTTCATCGACGCGCACGCGGCCGGGCCCGATCCCTTCCTGCTCCTCCTCACCCCGAACCTGCCGCACGCGCCCAGCGAGGTCCCGGACCTCGGCGCGTACGCCGCGAAGCCCTGGAGCAAGGCCAACAAGGCGCACGCCGCGCAGATCGGCCTCCTCGACGCGCAGGTCGGAGCCGTGATCGACCGGCTCCGGGCGCGCGGGATCGCGGACCGCACGGTCGTCCTGGTCGCCTCCGACAACGGCCCCCACGAGGAGGGCGGCGTGGACCCCGACCTGTTCGACGCCAACGGCCCGCTGCGCGGCTACAAGCGCAACCTGTACGAGGGCGGCGTCCGGGTCCCCCTGATCGCCTGGGGCCCCGGCCGGATCGCGACGGGCACCACCAGCGCCCGCCCCACCCCGCTGCACGACCTGCTGCCCACCCTCGCCGACCTGGCGGGCGCCCCGGCGCCCACGGACATCGACGGCCTCTCCGCGGCCCCCGTCCTCGCCGGCACGCCGGCCCTGGCGCCGATCCACTCCCACCTGTACTGGTACCGGGACGAGCAGGGCGTCACCTCCCGGGCCGACGCGCAGGACGGCGGCCGGGCCAAGCGGGTCGCCGAGGCCATCCGCAAGGACCGCTGGAAGGGAGTCCGGTTCGCCCCCGGGCGGGACCGCGACGCCCCCGACGCCCAGTGGCAGTTCGAGCTGTACGACCTGACGGCCGACCTCGGCGAGCAGCGCGACGTGGCGGCGGCGAACCCGTCGGTGGTCGCCTCCCTGACGACGTTGCTGCGCGCGTCCTGGGCGCCGACCCGTCCGCGCCGGGCCTGGGGCCTGACGGCCGTCCCGGACGCGGACGGCGCCACCGTCACGACCCGGCTCGCGAACGGCGCCGCCCGGGCCTGGCCGGACGCCCGGGTCGCGCTGACCGTCCCGGCGGGCTGGACGGCGACCCCGACCGGCCCGGTGACGGCCGCCTCGCTGGCCCCGGGGCAGACCCTGACCACGGTGTGGACGGTGACCGGGCCCGCGGCGGCGTCCGCCCTGCTGACGGCCTCCGCGACCACGTCCGCGTACCGCTTCTCGGTGCCCGTCCGCTTCACCCCGCTGCCCGCCCCGCCCACCAAGGACGGGTACCTCAGCGACCTGCCGTGGGTGTCCGCCGCCAACGGTTGGGGCCCCGTCGAGGTGGACCGGTCCAACGGGCGCAAGGAGGCGGGCGACGGCACCCCGATCGCGTTCGGCGGGGTGACGTACGCCAAGGGGCTCGGCGTGCACGCCCCGTCGGAGGTCGTCTACCACCTGGGCGGGCGCGCGGCCCGCTTCACGGCGCTGGTCGGCATCGACGACTTCTCGAAGCAGCAGTCGGCGGCCGGCGCGACCCGGGCGGTGGTCCGCGCCGACGGCCGCACCCTGCTGACCACGGGCACCCTCACGGGAGCGAGCGGCCCCACCGCGATCGACCTGGACGTCACCGGGGTGCGCCTGCTCCACCTGGTGGTGGAGGACGCCAACGGCAACTCCGCCTTCGACCACACCTCGTGGGCCCGCGCGCACGTCACCGTGCGCTGACCCCGTCCGGAGCGGCGGGCCGGGTGTGCGACCCGCTCGCCCCGGCCGGGCGGCGCGGCGCCGACGACCGCCGAGGCCGTCAGCTCGATCCGGATGCCCCCACGGGCCCCGCAGGACCCGGCACGGGCGGTACGCGGACCGTCAGGCGTCCGGGGACGGGGACGGGGACGGGGACGACGGGGCCGCGGCCACGCCGATCGGGCAGGAGACGCCCGTGCCGCCGATGCCGCAGTAGCCGCCCGGGTTCTTGTCGAGGTACTGCTGGTGCTCCGGTTCCGCGGGCCAGAAGGGGCGCTCCGCGGCGGGCAGGACGGCCGTGGTGATCCCGCCGTGTCCCGACGCGGTGAGGACGCGCTGGTAGCCGGCGAGGGAAGCCTCGGCCGCGGCCTGCTGGGCGGGGGAGTGGGTGTAGATCGACGAGCGGTACTGGGTGCCGACGTCGTTGCCCTGGCGGAAGCCCTGGGTCGGGTCGTGGGACTCCCAGAACAGCTTCAGGAGGGTCTCGTAGGAGACGAGCGCCGGGTCGAAGACCACGCGGACGACCTCGGTGTGCCCGGTCAGGCCGGAGCAGACCTCCTCGTA
Source organism: Streptomyces sp. NPDC048383 (assembly GCF_040651775.1). Classification (NCBI taxonomy): domain Bacteria; kingdom Bacillati; phylum Actinomycetota; class Actinomycetes; order Kitasatosporales; family Streptomycetaceae; genus Streptomyces; species Streptomyces sp. NPDC048383. The sequence continues at coordinate 35,369 of NZ_JBEZKS010000067.1, read as the reverse complement.
CGCGGGGTTCTCGGTGAAGCCGCCCTGGTAGCCGGCCAGGGTGGTCCACACCCCGGGGGTCTGCCAGAACTTGCGCTCCGCGCCCCAGAAACAACCGAGGCCGAAGTCGGCCGTTTCGAGGTGGGCGGGGTACGGGCCGGTCAGGGGGTTGCCGAGGACGGTGTGGCGCTCCGGCAGGGCGAACAGCGGGTGCGCGCGGCCCTTCAGGGCCTCCTCGCGGGTGGGCAGCTCGGGCGTGCGGCGGTACGAGAACATGGATTCCCTCCTTGTGGTCCTGACAACGGTCGGGGGCGGGCCGGGATTCCCCGACCCGCCCCCGGCGTGCGGCGTACGACGTGCGATCCGCTCAGTCCTCGTCCTCCAGCAGGGTCACCCGCACCGCCCAGTCGCGGGCGTACAGGTAGCGCTGCTTCGGGTTGCCCGCGTAGTACCAGGGCATCGCGCCGATGTGGCCGTCGATGTGCCGGAACTGCTCGACGGCCTCCGCGTCCCGGTCCTGCCAGAACAGCAGGTACGCCAGCAGGTGGCGCAGCTCGACCGCGCGGGTGTCGGCCGGGTCGGCCGCCGCGAGGTCGACGAGGGCCTCGTCGACGGCGGTGCGCACCTCGGGCCCCGTGAAGAAGTCCTCCGCCGCGAGGTCGTCCTCGTAGTTCTCCTGTTCGACGTAGGCGATCAGGGGCAGCATCGACAGCAGCTCGCCGGGGGCCGCGCCGGCGGCCGCCTTCCGGGCGAAGGCGAGGGACGCCTCGTGCGAGCCGCGCCACTTGCGGGCCCAGTACTGCATGGCGTTGGTGTGGGCGCTCAGCAGCTTCGGGGCGCGCGCGACGATCTCGGCCCACAGCCGCTCGTACCGCTCGTGCGGGTACATCAACCCCAGCGCGACGGCCTGTTCGACCAGGTACGGGACCGGGTCGGCCGGGTCCGCCAGCTCCTGCGCCTCGTGGACGGCGGCCTGCGCCGTGCCCAGCAGCTGGTGGAACAGGTCGAACTGTTCCGAGGAGGTGTGGCGGGCCCACGCGGAGCCCCGCACCTCCCAGGCGACGAGGACGGCGTTGTCGGCGTGGACGGTGGCCGCCGCCGGGTCCCCGGGCCGGGCCGCGCGCCAGGCCGTCAGCCAGGCGTCGTCCTCGACGGCCGCCTCGGCGAGGGCGCGGACCCGGCGCCAACGCAGCTCCCAGTCGGCGCCGGCGCCTTCGAGCCAGGCCGCCCCCGCCTCCCAGTCCCCGGACCGGACGGCGGCCAGGGCGGCCGTCCGCTCGGCCGGCACGGGCGCGGCGTTCTCGGTGTCCAGCCGGTCCTCCGGTACGAAGCCCAGGGCGACGACAGCGGCCGCCGTCCCGGCCTTGCCGTCGGCCTTGAGGGTTTCGGTGCGGGCGCGCAGTTCCGCGCCGGCCGACTCCAGGCCCTCGATCCGCTCGGTCAGTCCGCGGGCCTTGCGGATGAGGTGGAAGCCGCGGGCGACGTAGAGGGCGCCGGCGAGGAGCAGGGTGCCCAGGACGAGGAGGATGATCACGGGGCGAGCACCAGCTTCCGCAGCGGTTCGGTGTCGCACGGGTCGGCGACGGCCGCGTCCAGGGCGGCCTTGAGACGGTCCTCGAAGTCGCCGGCCGGGTAGGCCAGGCCGGCCGAGTCGGACCAGGACAGCTGCCAGCGGGCGGTGCCGCGGGCCGTGAGTTCGGTGGTGACGAGCTGGTTCAGGATCCGGCGGAAGGCCGGGCGGGCGAACTCGCGGGCCGCGCGACCGGTGGCGGCGGCCGCCTGCTCCGAGGTCGGGAACCGCTCGGCGAGCCGCCACCGCAACTGCGGGTCGGCGTCGACGGCGTCCAGCAGCGGCGCGAGGCCGTCACCGGCGCCCTCGGCGGCCACGGCCTCGCGGATCTCCCCCGAGCCCTGGCCGACGTACAGGGTCATGCTCTCGTGCACGAGGTCCGGCCAGTCCAGCCGCTTGAGGCCGAGGGCCTCCGGGCTGAGGACGACGGGCTCCAGGGCGGCCATGGCCGCGTCCGCGTCGGACAGCAGCTCCAGCGACGGGCGGGCGGCCTGACCGGCGCGGCCGTCGTCGGGCAGGGCCTCGATGCGGGCCACCCGCTCGGCGAGCGCGGGGTGCGAGTCGTACGGGGAGGTGGGCTCGGTCGACAGCTCGGCGCGCAGCTCGTCCAGCTGCGCGGAGCGGGCGTCCAGGAGCCGGCGGAAGCCGCCGAAGACCTGCCCGGGCAGCGGCAGCAGTCCGGCGTTGACGCCGAGGGTGGCGTAGGAGCCCATGTAGAAGTCGTGGGCGTCGCCGAGGGCGTTCAGCTCGCGCAGCGCGGAGGCGGTGGCGTCGCGGCCCGCGACGCGTACGGCGGCCAGGTCGGCGGCCAGCTCCTGACGGCGGGCGCCGGAGAGGGTGGCCCGCATGTAGAACTTGGCGTACGCGGTGTAGATCCGGGCCATGGCGCGGTAGGTCAGGCCCTCGCCGGTGGTGTCGACCTCCTTGGCCTTCTTGCCCTTGGCGGTCCGCTTCTCGGCGCGCTTCTCCTGCTTGGCGCGTTCCTTGGCCACCTTGGTGTCGGCGCGGTCGTGGAAGTGGCCGATGGTGCGGATCAGCTGGGCGCGACCGCGGGCGATCAGCGGGGTGAGGCGGGTGTCGAGGTTGGCGTAGTGGCCCATCTCGTGGGCCAGGACGGAGCGCAGCTGCATCTCGTCCAGGCCGCTCATCAGGGGCAGGCCGAGGTAGAGCCGGCGGGTGCCGGGCAGCAGGCCCAGCATCCGGGACTCCTCGGCGACGGCCGCGTTGACCTCGTCGATCAGCAGGATCTCGTCGGGGGCGCGGGTGCCGACCTGAGCGGCGATCTCGCGGACGGCCTGCCACAGCACCGGTTCCCGCGCCTCGGTGACGGGGACGCCCGGCAGCGGGTCCGCCGTGGGGGTGCGGAGCATGAACATGCCGCGCACGATCGGGATCGCTAGGACCACCGAGACGATGACGAGCTTGCCCGCCAAGGCGCCGTGCAGCCAGGTCATGCCGGCCCAGTCGAGCAGGCCGAGGAGGCCGAGCAGGATCAGGCCGAGCAGGTAGAAGCCGGCGAGCAGGACGAGCGCGCGCAGCGCGCGAAGTGAAGCGCCCATAAGGACAGGTCCCCCCAGGGGATGGAGAAGTGGAGCGGGTGATGACGGGCGCGGGTGCCGTGGACGGCGCCCCGCCCCGGTGCGGCCGGTGCGGTCAGCCGCGGCGCGCGCCGTGGGCGGCGAGCCCCCGGGCCAGGTCGAAGGCCGCGACGGGACCGGCCCCGTCGGTGTTCCAGGGCGCGGCGCCGCAGTACGGGCCGATCGCGCGGAACTGGTCGAGCGCCGCCGCGTGCATGCGGGCCTCGCCCATGCGGTGCGCCAGCAGGTGGCGCAGCCGGGGCAGGCCCTCGTGGTCGGGTCGTACGGTGTCCAGCCGGCCCGCGATGTCGAGGAGCCGGCCCCGGTTCGCCTCGGAGCGGGCGGTACGGGCGGCGCGCGCGCCGCGCAGCTCGCCCAGCGCGTGCAGGTGGACCCCGGGCAGCAGGCTGCCCGCCGGGGCCTGGGCGGCGGCCCGCCCGGCGAACTCGATCATCAGCTCGTCGGAGCCGTGCCACTTGGCGCACCAGTACTGCATGGCCTGCCAGTGGGCGGCCGTGTGGTGGGGCGCGCGGAGCGTGAGGTTGCGCCACAGGTCGGCGAACTGGCTGTGCGTGTACGACAGCGCCCGCGCGGCCGTGATCATGACGACCCAGGGTCCGGGGTCCGCGGGGGCCAGGTCGGCGGCCCGCTGCGCGGCGGCCACGGCCGCGGGCAGTTGCGCGTGGAAGTCGCGCATGTCGGCGTCCGGCACCTCGCGGGCGACGGCCGAGCCGCGCACCGCCCACGCCCGGCTGACCAGCAGTCGGGCGTGGGCCGTGCCGGCGTCGCCGTCGGCGGGTTCGGCGGTGCGCCAGTCGGTGAGCCAGCGGTCGTCGGCTTCGGCGAGCCGGATCAGCAGCTCCAGCCGGGTCCAGCGCTCGTCCCAGTCCGTTCCGGCGGCCCGGACGTGGGCGGCGGCGGGCCGCCACTCGCCCTCCCGGGCGGCGGCGATGACGCGCCGGCGCTCGTCCGCACGCTCCGGGTCGGCCTCGGGGCCGGCGCCGCGCGGGTCGAGCAGCTCCCGGGGGGCGAGGCCGAAGGCGGCCGGGTCGAAGCGCGTACGGACCCAGCGGGTGGCGAGCGCGCGTGCGGCGCGATTGACGATCACGGCCGGAATCATGCGGCCTGATCATCACTTACGGCAACTTTATTGGCCAAGGCTGCGGGGTCGGGCGCGGGGAGCCGTCGCCTCCGACGGGACATATCCGCCGACGGCCGGAGAATCCGGCACCCGCGCCGGGCCGGGGCCGTTCTCGGGTGCCCGTGCCCGCCCCGTCCCCGCCCCGTCCCCGCGCCGCCCCGTCCCCGCGCCGCCCCGCGTACGCGCCCGGCGTCAGTGCGGCAGTGTCGCCGGGGACCCGCCGTTGGCCTCGTACCCCGCGACCGCCAGCGCCCGGTACACCGCGTACGTCGCCGCCGGGTCCGGGGCCGTCGACCAGGGCAGCGCGCCCACGTACCCGTCCACGTGCCGCACCTGCTCCATCGCCTCCGCCCAGCGCTCCATGTTCACCAGGAACACCAGCAGCAGGTGCCGTACGTGCGCCAGCATCGGGTCGTCCTGCCGCGCCGTGCGCACCGCGTACATCGCGCCCTCCACCGCCCGCGTCACGACCGCGCTGCGGTAGAAGCTCTGCACCAGGTTGACCTCGGGCAGGTGCTCGTACACCGCGAACAGCGGCAGCGCCGCCAGCAGCGAACCCTGCGGGGCGCGGGCGGCCGCCGCGTGCGCGAAGGCGTCGGCCTTCTCCCGCGAACCGTGCCACTTCTCGCACCAGTAGTGCAGGGCCGCCAGGTGCGCGCCCATGTGCTGCGGAGCCAGGTCGATGATCCGCGCCCACAGGACGTCGAAGTCCGCCTCCGAGTAACCCAGCGCCCGCGCCACCGCCAGCTCCGTGATGTACGGGACCGGGTCGCCCGGCGCCAGCAGCGTCGCCCGCCGGCACGCGTCGCGGGCCTCCTCCAGGATGATCCGGTGGTCGGTGGAGCCCACGCCGCCCGAGTGCCGCCACGCCTGCTGCACCAGCAGCTCCGCGTGCACCTGCGCGCCGCCCGCGTCCTTCTCGGCCTCCAGCCGCCACGCCTTCAGCCAGCGCGCCCCGGCCCCGGGCTCCCGTACGAGTTCCAGCGCCGCCGCGCCGCCGAAGGACTGCACCCGCTGCCAGCGCTGCTCGCCCTCCCTCGGGGTACCGGCGAGCAGGGCCGACGCGGCCTGCCAGTGGCCGCTGCGCTGGACGTTGCCCAGCGCGTCCATCAGGTCCTGGTCGGGCCCGGGCACCCGGATGTCCAGCTGCTCCTCGCGCACGAAGCCGTAGTCGGCGGGGTCGGCGGCGTCGGGGCTGCCGGGCGCCACCTGGCGGATGCCGCCGGCGAATCCACCCCGCTTGCGACGCACGTACGGCAGCACGACGGCCACGATCAGGACCAGGGCCATCAGGACCAAGAGAATCTCCATGCCGCCAAGCGAACCAGACGCACCCGGGCCAAGGCCAATGGTGTGGCTCCCCGTCCTCGTTCCAGGTCGGCGGGGCAGGTCAGCGGCCCGTCGCCGCCCCGTCAGGCCGGAAGAGGACCGGGGCCCGGACGGGGCATAGCATCTGCCCATGAGCGACGACAGCCACGAGCACCAGAGCTTCGAGACCCGTGCGATCCACGCGGGCAACACGGCGGACCCGCAGACCGGCGCGGTCGTACCCCCGATCTACCAGGTGTCCACGTACAAGCAGGACGGCGTGGGCGGTCTGCGCGGCGGCTACGAGTACAGCCGCAGCGCCAACCCCACCCGGACCGCGCTGGAGGAGAACCTCGCGGCGCTGGAGGGCGGCCGCCGCGGCCTCGCCTTCGCGTCCGGGCTCGCCGCCGAGGACTGCCTGCTGCGCACCCTGCTCGCGCCGGGCGACCACGTGGTCATCCCCAACGACGCCTACGGCGGCACCTTCCGCCTCTTCGCGAAGGTCGTCTCCCGCTGGGGCGTGGAGTGGTCGGTGGCCGACACCTCCGACCCGGCGTCCGTGCGCGCCGCCCTCACCCCGAAGACGAAGGTCATCTGGGTCGAGACCCCCTCCAACCCGCTGCTCGGCATCACCGACATCGCCGTCGTCGCCGACATCGCGCGCTCGGCCGGCGCCAAGCTGGTCGTCGACAACACCTTCGCCTCGCCCTACCTCCAGCAGCCGCTGGCGCTCGGCGCGGACGTGGTCGTGCACTCCCTGACGAAGTACATGGGCGGCCACTCCGACGTCGTCGGCGGCGCCCTGGTCGCCGCGGACGCGGCCCTCGGCGAGGAACTGGCCTACCACCAGAACGCGATGGGCGCGGTCGCCGGTCCCTTCGACTCCTGGATCGTGCTGCGCGGCATCAAGACGCTGGCCGTGCGCATGGACCGGCACGCGGAGAACGCCGCCAAGATCGTGGAGGTGCTCACGCGCCACCCGAAGGTCACCCAGGTCCTCTACCCGGGACTGCCCGAGCACCCGGGCCACGAGGTCGCCGCGAAGCAGATGCGCAACTTCGGCGGGATGATCTCCTTCCGCGTCGCCGGCGGCGAGGAGGAGGCCGTCGCGGTGTGCGGTCGCACCAAGATCTTCACGCTGGCCGAGTCGCTGGGCGGCGTCGAGTCCCTCATCGAGCACCCGGGCCGGATGACCCACGCCTCGGTGGCCGGCTCGGCCCTGGAGGTCCCGGCGGACCTGATCCGCCTCTCGGTCGGCATCGAGAACGCCGACGACCTCGTCGCGGACCTGACCCGCGCCCTCGGCTGAGACGGCCCGGTCCCGGCCCGAACGGCCACGATCCCCCCGCCCCCGGAGCGCTACCAGCCCTCCAGGGGCGGGGAGATGCCGCTCGGCGGCGTCACCCACGGCCGGGTCAGCGAGGCCCACACCGTGAAGGCCACCGCCGCCGCGAACAGCACCGTCCAGCCCAGCCGGCGCAGGGCCCGGCGGCGGCGCAGCAGGCGCCGGCCGTGCGCGGCGGCGTCCACCACGAGAGCGGCCGGCACCACCGGGTGCGGGCCCTCCATCAGCTTCCGGACCTGGTCCTCCTTGCGGTCGAGGGGACTCACGCGGCCCCCCGCCCCGACGCGGCACCCGGCTCCGGCCCGGAGCCCGCGCCGCGTCCCGACCCCGCCCGCATCGTGGCGACGGCCCGGTTGCACACGGCCTCGACCCGCTCGGGCGGCAGCCCCAGCTGCGCGGCCGTGACCTCCTCCGCGACGCCCTCGTAGACCCGCATGACCAGCACCAGCCGCTCCATCGGGCTCAGCCGCGCGAGCACCCCCGTACCGCCGGGATGGCGCCAGGACGTCCGGGCGTACGCCGCGCAGAGCTCCTGGCGGGTGTGGTCGTACGGGTCGTCACCGCGCAACCGGTTCCAGTGCGCGTACGTACGGGCCAGCGCCCCGGCGAGCAGCCGGCGCGCGGCCGTCGCCCCGGTCGGGGCCTCGGCCGTCAGCAGCACCGCGACGTGCAGGAGCCGCCCCGCCGCGCCCGCGACGAAGGCCTCGAACTCCGGGTCGCGCCCCGAACGCCGGTCCACAGGCCACATAGTGCGGCCGGTGCCACCACCCCGGTCAAGGGGTCGGACGGGCCGGGATCAGCGCGCCGCGCTCAGGAGGCCGGGCCGCCCTCGGAGGCGGCGGCCATCAGCTCCGACAGGGAGAGGTTGAAGCGGGTCAGCAGGGTCGTGAAGGACTCGCGCTCCTCCTCCGCCCAGTGCTCGGTCACCCGCGCCATCAGCTCGCGCCGCGAGGACCGCACCTCCTCCAGGCGGGCCAGCCCGCGCGCGGACAGCGCGAGGACCACGGCCCGACCGTCCTCGGGGTGCGAGGTCCGCTTGACGAGGCCGCTGTCGACGAGCGGGGCGACCTGCCGGGTGACCGTGGAGGAGTCGATGCCCATCCCGCCGGCCAGCGCCTTGACGCCCATCGGGCCTTCCAGGTCGAGCCGGTTCAGGAGCAGGTACGCGGCGCGGTCCATCGAGTTGCGCGCCTGGCCGACGCCGCCGAGGCGGGTCTGCTCGGCCCGGCGGGCGAACACCGCGACCTGGTGCTGGAGCGAGTCGAGGAGACCGGCTCCGGCGGGCGCTTCGGCCGCCGTGGGCAGGTCGGAACGGGCCGGGATGGAGGGCATGGCCGTGGGCTCTCTTCGCGTGGGGCCGACAAGGATGGGGGACAGAGTACGCGGCCGTGCGGCGGCCCGTACGCCGCGTACGAGAACTGGTGCGGCCCATCGGTCCGGTCGCCCGGGGGTCGTCCCGGATGGCGAGATCTCGCCCCTGCGCGCGTGGACTCCGGGGTCCGCCGGGGCGGGCCGGGCCGGTCGTCCACCCGTCGGTCGTCCCTGCGCCGTGACCTGCGGGGGCTGCGAGACTGGCGGTATGAACTACCGCGTGCCCCAGCCCGTCCCCCAGGTCATCCTCGACGACGTCCGGGGGGCCCAGAAGATGCTGTCGGGGGTTTCTCGGGTCACGCCGATGGAAGGCAGCCGGCACCTCTCCTCCCTCACCGGTTCCCCGGTCCACCTCAAGTGCGAGAACCTCCAGCGGACCGGCTCCTTCAAGCTGCGCGGCGCCTACGTGCGCATCGCCGGCCTGCGCCCCGAACAGCGGGCGGCCGGCGTGGTCGCGGCGAGCGCCGGCAACCACGCGCAGGGCGTGGCGCTGGCGTCCTCGCTCCTCGGGGTCCGCTCCACGGTGTTCATGCCGGTCGGGGCGCCGCTGCCCAAGGTGGCCGCGACCCAGGAGTACGGCGCCGAGGTCCGGCTGCACGGCGAGGTCGTCGACGAGACCCTCGCCGCCGCCCAGGAGTACGCGGACCGCACCGGCGCGGAGTTCATCCACCCCTTCGACCACCGCGACATCATCGCCGGCCAGGGCACGGTGGGCCTGGAGATCCTGGAGCAGTGCCCCGAGGTCCGGACGATCCTCGTCGGCATCGGCGGCGGCGGGCTCGCCGCGGGCATCGCCGTCGCGGTGAAGGCGCTGCGCCCGGACGTCAGGGTCATCGGCGTGCAGGCGGCGGGCGCGGCCGCCTACCCGCCCTCGCTGAAGGTCGGCCACCCGGTGTCGGTGGACAACCCGAGCACGATGGCGGACGGCATCAAGGTGGGCCGCCCCGGCGACGTCCCGTTCAAAATCATTGGCGAGCTGCTCGACGACGTGCGTACGGTCTCCGAGGACGCGCTCTCCAGCGCCCTGCTGCTGTGCATGGAGCGGGCGAAGCTGGTCGTCGAGCCGGCCGGGTGCAGCCCGGTGGCGGCGCTGCTGAGCGAGCCCGAACGGTACGGCGACGGCCCCGTGGTCGCCGTGCTGTCCGGAGGGAACGTCGACCCGCTGCTGCTCCAGCGGATCCTGCGGCACGGCATGGCCGCCGCGGGCCGCTACCTGTCGCTGCGGCTGCGGGTCACCGACCGTCCGGGCGCGCTGGCGGGCCTGCTCGGGGTACTGTCCGCGCTGGACGCGAACGTGCTGGACGTCAGCCACGTGCGCACCGACCCGCGGCTCGGGCTCACCGAGGTCGAGGTGGAACTCCACCTGGAGACCAAGGGGCCGAAGCACTGTGCGGAGGTGGCCCGTTCCCTGCACGGTGCGGGGTACGCGGTCATCGGCTGAGCGCGGGGGAGGAGCCGGCGGTGGTTCCGAGAAAAGCATGGCGGAACGCGATATAACGCGATAGCGTGACGGCCGTCGGGCGCTGCCCGTCCGACGCCACCTTGAATTTGTGCAGGAAAGTCCTGATTCTTCGGGCCCCGAAACCATCCGGCCCGAATCGCTCTGGGAGAATCCGTATGCCAGGCGCCATCTATGCCGAAGGACTCGTCAAGACCTTCGGCGACGTAAGGGCTCTGGACGGCGTGGACCTCGATGTCCCCGAAGGCACCGTGCTGGGGCTCCTCGGCCCCAACGGCGCGGGCAAGACCACCACCGTCCGTGTCCTGACCACCCTCCTCCAGCCCGACAGCGGCCGGGCCGTCGTCGCCGGGATCGACGTCCTCAAGCAGCCCAACGAAGTCCGCCGGGCCATCGGCCTGTCCGGCCAGTTCGCCGCCGTCGACGAGTACCTGACCGGCCGCGAGAACCTCAACATGGTGGGCCGGCTCTACCAGATGAAGGCGAAGGCCGCGAAGGCCCGGGCCGACGAACTGCTCGAACGCTTCAACCTCGCCGACGCCGCCGACCGCACCGCCAAGACCTACTCCGGCGGCATGCGCAGGCGACTCGACCTCGCCGCGGCCCTCGTCGTCAGCCCGCCCGTGATGTTCATGGACGAGCCGACCACCGGACTCGACCCGCGCAACCGCCAGCAACTGTGGGGGATCATCCAGGAGCTGGTCGCCGCCGGCACCACCCTGCTGCTCACCACGCAGTACCTGGAGGAGGCCGACCACCTCGCGCACGACATCTGTGTGGTGGACCACGGCAAGGTCATCGCCCGCGGCACCTCCGACCAGCTCAAGGCCCGTACGGGCGGCGAACGCGTCGAGGTCGTCGTCCACGACCGCGCCCACATCACCACCGCCCGCGAGGTCCTCGCGGGCTTCGGCAAGGGCGAGGCCACGGTCGAGGAGCACACCCGCAAGCTGACCGTGCCCGTCGCGGGCGGCGCCAAGCTGCTCGCCGAGGTCATCCGTGAACTCGACGGCCGCGGCATCGAGATCGACGACATCGGCCTGCGCCGCCCCACCCTCGACGACGTGTTCATCTCCCTGACCGGCCACGCGGCCGAACTGGCGGCGGAGGAGAACGGCGAGGCGCCCGCCACCGGCAAGGGCGACGCCCAGGGCAAGGGCCGCACGGCGCGTAAGGAGACGGCGAAGTGACCCTCACCTCCCCGACCCCGGGCACCTCCCCGGCCCCGGAGATCGCCGCACCCCGGCCGCGGGGCGGCATCGTCCAGGGGGTCAACGACTCCCTGGTGATCGCCAAGCGGAACCTCATCCGCATGTCCCGGATCCCCGAGATGATCATCTTCGGCGTGATCCAGCCGGTCATGTTCGTCGTGCTGTTCAGCTACGTGTTCGGCGGCTCCATCAGCGTCGGCGGCAGCACCTCCCCGTCGGACTACCGCGAGTTCCTGATGGCGGGCATCTTCGCCCAGACCGTCACCTTCGCCACGGCCGGCGCGGGCGCGGGCATCGCCGACGACATGCACAAGGGCCTGATCGACCGGTTCCGCTCGCTGCCCATGGCCCGCGGCGCGGTCCTCACCGGACGCACCCTCGCCGACCTCGTCCAGACCACGCTCACCCTCGTCGTCCTGGCGGTCGTGGCCCTGCTCGTCGGCTGGCGCACCCACACCAGCATCGGCGAGGTCCTCGGCGGCTTCGCCCTGCTGCTCCTGCTCGGCTACGCCTTCTCCTGGATCGGCGCCCTGATCGGCCTGTCGGTCCGCACCCCGGAGGCGGCCACCTCGGGCGGGCTGATCTGGCTCTTCCCGTTGACGTTCATCTCGAACGCCTTCGTCCCCTCCGACAACATGCCGACGTTCCTGCGGCACATCGCGGAGTGGAACCCATTCAGCGCCACCGTCCAGGCGTCCCGGGAACTCTTCGGCAACCTGCCGGAGGGCTACCCCGTCGCGGACGCCTGGCCGATGCAGCACCCCGTGTGGGCGTCGATCATCTGGTCGGTGCTGATCATCGTGGTCTTCCGCACCCTCGCGGTCCGCAAGTACCGCTCGGCCACCGTCTGAGACCCCCCCCGCACGTGCGGGAGCCCCCGTCCGGAGCGGTCCGGACGGGGGCTCCCGCGCGCGTGCGCGTAAGGAGGGATCAGCCGTTGAAGGGCTTGACGGCCAGGATCTTGACGGTCGCCTGCTTGCCGTTCGGCAGCTCGTACCGGGCGTCCTCGCCGATCTTCTTGCCGTTCACGCCGCTGCCCAGCGGGGACTGCGGGGAGTAGGTCTCGAAGTCCGACGACGCGTACTCGCGGGAGGCGAGGAGGAACTCCAGGGTGTCGTCCTCGTCGCCGTCGAAGGCGATCGTGATCAGGGTGCCGGGGGCGGCCACGCCGTCGGACGCGGGCGCGGTGCCGACCTTCGCCTTCTCCAGGAGCTGCGTGAGCTGACGCACCCGGAGCTCCTGCTTGCCCTGCTCCTCCTTGGCCGCGTGGTAACCGCCGTTCTCGCGCAGGTCGCCCTCCTCGCGGGCGGCGGCGATCTTCGTGGCGATCTCCGTGCGTGCGGGACCAGAGAGGTAGTCCAGCTCGGCCTTCAGCTGGTCATACGCCGCCTGCGTCAGCCAGGTGACGTTATCGCTCGTCTGGGTCACGGGTGCTCCTCGTCGGTACAGGGGAATGCGAAGCCGCCGGCGGCGGGCGAAACCACGAGCCTAACAATTCGGGAAGAAAAGGGGGAGGACACCCGGTGAGTGAAGTGTGTCATCGCGTTCCGGATACCCGCCGGGCAGCCGGTCCTGAAGGAGGCGTCGTTCGAGCGGTCCGGGGTCAGCCGACCGGGGACGCGGCGCTCTGACAGCCGACCAGTTCGACGGCGGTCGCACGCCCGGTCGTCCTCAGCGTGACGACCTCGTCCACGCGCGTGTCGCGCTGCGCGAACGTGAAGTCGGCGCGGCCGACCTCACCGTGCTGCTCGTCCTGGGAACTGAGGGTGCAGACACCGGTCACCGAGGCGTCCTTGCGGACCTCCAGGTGCACCTTGACCTCGGTGTCCGACAGGATCTGGAACTTGATCATCTCGCCGCTGACGCTCTGACCGCCGACGTAGTCCCAGCCGATCCAGCCGACCACGCCCAGCAGGACCACGCCCAGTACCGACCCGACCACCTTGAGCCTGCGGTCCGCACGCTCGTCCTCGGACCGGCCGTACCGGCCTTCGGGGAGCCCTTCGCGCACCGCGCTCATGATCGTTCCTCTCAGTGGGGAGGGTGAGGCACCCGTTGGAATTTTCCGACCCCCCGTTCGGTCACTATAGAAGCCGACCGTCGCGCCGAATCACAGAGGATCCCGCCTTGACCGAGCAGCTCCGACTGATGGCCGTCCACGCCCACCCCGACGACGAGTCGAGCAAGGGCGCGGCCACCATGGCCAAGTACGTCTCCGAGGGGGTGCCCGTCCTCGTCGTGACCTGCACCGGCGGCGAGCGCGGCTCCGTCCTGAACCCCAAGCTCCAGGGCGACAAGTACATCGAGGAGAACATCCACGAGGTGCGCGCCAAGGAGATGGACGAGGCCCGCGAGATCCTCGGCATCGACCAGGAATGGCTCGGCTACGTCGACTCCGGCCTTCCCGAGGGCGACCCGCTGCCGCCGCTGCCCGAGGGCTGCTTCGCCCTCGCGGACGTGGAGGAGGCCGCCGGCGAGCTGGTGAAGAAGATCCGCGCCTTCAAGCCGCAGGTCATCACCACCTACGACGAGAACGGTGGCTACCCGCACCCCGACCACATCATGACCCACAAGATCACGATGGTGGCCTTCGACGGCGCGGCCGACACCGAGAAGTTCCCGGAGGCCGAGTACGGCGTCGCCTACCAGCCGCAGAAGCTCTACTACAACCAGGGCTTCAACAAGCCGCGCACCGTCGCCCTCCACGAGGCGCTCCTCGCGCGCGGCCTGGAGTCGCCGTACGGGGAGTGGCTGGAGCGCTGGAAGGAGTTCGAGCGCACCGAGCGGACCCTGACCACGCACGTGCCCTGCGCGGACTTCTTCGAGATCCGTGACAAGGCCCTCATCGCGCACGCCACCCAGATCGACCCGGACGGCGGCTGGTTCCGCGTTCCGATGGAGCTCCAGCGGGAGGTCTGGCCCACCGAGGAGTACGAGCTGGCGAAGTCGCTCGTGGACACCTCCCTCCCCGAGTCCGACCTCTTCGCGGGCATCCGGGAGAATGCGTAGCTATGAGCGCTACGCAGTCAGCCCTGACCCAGCTCCTCCCCCTGGCCGGCGACACCTTCGACAAGAACAAGGTGACCCCCGGAATCCTGGGCTTCATCGTGTTCGCGGCCCTCGCCCTCGGCGTGTGGTTCCTGATGAAGTCGATGACCCGGCACATGGGGCGGGTGGACTTCCAGGAAGCCCCGGAGCCGGCCGCCGCGGGCCCGAAGGGCGCGCAGACGGCAGCCACCCCGGACAGCACCGGCTGACACCCCGCACGCGAACGCCGCCCCGCCCGGAGGACCGGTGGGGCGGCGCTTCCCCGGCGGGGTGACGCCGCTGGAGTCGTGCGTACGGGCCGGGGCGGGCCGGTGGGGGCCCGGCCCGCACGTGGGCGTACGGATCCGGACCCGCTCGCGGGAGCCGGTCGGACCGGCCCACCTCCGCGTACGGACCCGCTCGCGCCCGTCGGGGCGCGGGACGGGTTCCGCCCACTCCCGCGGGGGCGCGGTACCGGTTCCGCTCAGGCCCGCGGTGGGACCGGGACCCCCATGACCTCGCGCGAGCGCAGGCTCGGGACCATGCCCAGCCGCCACGCCTGCCAGCCCTCCGTCGGGTCCACGCCCCGGCCCAGGATCACCCCGTACGTCTCCAGGCAGTCGTCCAGCCTGCCGTCGCGCAGCGGATGCGGGGCCGCCACCAGCCGGGACAGCTCGGCCCGCGCCTCGTCCGGGGCGGCGGGGTCCGCGTACGGCAGCAGCGTGCACCGCAGGAAGCGGGCCCAGTCCTCGCCGCGCAGGTCCCCGTACGAGACGAACAGCCGCGCCGCCTCCTCGCACAGGCCGAGCGCCTGCGGGATCCGGCCGTTGCCCGCGTCCACCACCGCCAGCTCCAGGCAGGTCCACGCCTCGCCGTGGGCGAGCCCGATGCGTCGGAAATCGGCCCGCGCGTCCACCAGCAGCTGACGGGCGAAGCCGGAGTTGCGCAGGTTCCCCGTCTGCGCCGCCCGCTGGTCGCGGGTGACCCGCCCCGAGTGGTGGCGGGCGTGCGCCAGCCCGTACACGTCCCGCATCCGCGAGAACATCGTCCGCGCCCGCTCCAGCTCCCGGACCGCCCGGTCCCGCTCGCCGCCCTCCTCCAACGCCTGACCGAGGTAGTACAGCGTCCACGCCTCCCCGCGCGTGTCCTCCGCCAGCCGGTGCCGGCCCAGCGCGTCGCGCAGCCGCTCCTGCGCCGGACCGGGATCGCCGTCGACCACCCGGGCCCGACCCAGCTGGGTCAGCGCCCAGGCCCGGCCCCGGTCGTCGCGGGTGCGCCCGTACAGGTCCAGGGCCCGGTTCAACTCCGTCTCGGCCCGCGGCACGTCCCCGAGCCGCAGGTGGACCTGGCCCAACTGGAAGTGCGCCCACGCCTCGCCGTGCACGCTCTCGTTCTCCCGGTGCAACACCAGCGAGCGCTCCAGCAGCGCCAGCGCCTCCGCCAGGTGCGCCCGGTCGCGTTCGACCGCCGCCAGCGCGTGCAGGCCCCACGCCCGGTCGCCCGCCAGCTCCGGTGCCTCCTGCAGGGCCAGCGCCTCCCGGATGCGGGTCGCCGCCTCCGGCAGGTTGCCCTGGTGGTGCAGGGTGATCCCGAGCGAGACCAGGGCCATCCCGGCGCCCGCCTCCTGCCGGGCCTCCCGGTACTGGTCGACCAGCGAGGTCAGCGTCGTGCGCGACTTGTCCAGCTCGCCGAGCTGACGCGCCGCGATACCGGTGCGCCACTGCACCGAACGCGCCATCCGCTCCTCGTCCACGGCCCGCGTCAGCTCGTTGATCTCCCCGAGCCGGTACAGGTCCCCGCGCAAGAGGCAGAAGTCGCAGAGCGCGCCCAGCAGGTCCAGCACCGTCTGCTGGTCGACACCCTCCGCGTGCCGCAGGGCCGCCGTGATGAAGCTCGACTCCTCGTCCAGCCAGCGCAGCGCCGCGTCGAGGGAGGCGAAGCCGTGCCCGCCGAAGTGGTTCGCCCGCGTCGACATCTTCCCGTCGACCATCCGGATCACCGAGTCCGCGAGCTGCGCGTAGTCCCGGATCAGGCGCTCCTGGGCGGCCGCCGCCTCCGCCCGGTCCTCGTCCGCCGCCAGCCGCGCCGCCGCGAACGCGCGCACCGCGTCGTGCATCCGGTACCGCTCCCCGCGTACGAGGTCCAGCAGGCCCGCCTGCGCCAGGTCGCTCAGCAGCCGACCGGCCTCCGCCCGGTCCGAGCCCGTCAGCGCCGCCGCCGCGGACGCGCCGAGCGAGGCCCGTCCGGCCAGCGTGAGGCGCCGCAGCAACCGGCGCCGCTCCTGCGGCAGCCGTGCGTAGGCCAGGTCCAGGGCGTGCTCCAACGAACCGTCCCCGCTGTCGGAGGCCCGCGCCGCCCCCAGCGGGGCCAGCACGCGCAGCGCGAGCGGCAGCCCGGCCCCCAGTTCCAGCAGCCCGGCCTCCGCCTCCGGAGCCGGCGCGGCCTCGCCCGCCGCCCGCGCCCCCTCCCGCAGCACCTGCGCCGCCTCCGGCGGCGCCAGCCGCCCCACCGGCAGCTGGTGCACCCAGGCCGACAGGTCCGCGGGCAGCTCCAGCGGCTCCCGCGCGGTGACCAGCACCAGGCTCTCGGAGCGCTCGGGCACGAGCGTGCGCACCTGCGCCGCGTCCACCGCGTCGTCCAGCACCACCGTCACCGGGAGCCCGCGCAGGTGCTGGTGGTACAACTCGCCGAGCCGGCGCACCTGCTGGTCCGCCGACGCCCCTTCGCGGAACAGCAGCTGCTCGCGCGGGGCGCCGAGCCGGTTCAGCAGGTGCAGCAGCGCCTCCCGGGTGGGCAGCGGGGTCTCCGGCGCCGCCGACCCGCCCCGCAGGTCCACCAGGCACGCGCCGCGGAACTGGTCCCGCAGCGCGTGCGCCGCCCGCAGCGCCAGGGAGGTGCGGCCGGAGCCGGGCTCGCCGTGCAGGACCACGACCACCGGCCGGGTCTCGGTGCTGGCCCGGGCCGCCTGCACCCACTGCGCGATCCGGGTCAGCTCCGCCCGCCGGCCCGTGAACAGGGCACCGGAGTCGGGGAGCTGCCCGAACGACTGCTCCAACATGCCGCGCCGCCGCGCCTCCGCGCTGCGGTCCGTACCGCGCAGCGGGGCGAGCCCGCCGCCGGAGGCCTGCTTGCCGATGGCCGCCGCGCCACCGGACCCGGCTCCCGGGCCCGGCGCGGGCCGGGGGGAGGCGCCGTTCGTGCCGGATCCCGATCCCGGCCCCGATCCCGACGCCGGCCTGCCCGCCGTTCCGCCGCGCGCGGGGACCCGTACGGCCGCGGCCGCGGTGCGCTCCCGCTCCAGGAACGGCCGTACCCCGCGCACCTCCAGCGCCGACAGCCACTGGAGCCGCAGCTGCTCCGGCCCGCCCGGCCGGCCGGCGGCCCCGGCGCGCCGGTTCGCGGCCGGCAGGTGCAGCGCGGTCACCTTCGCCACGGTCGTGGCCGCCCCCGCGACGCCCACGACGATGCCCGCGCCGACCGCCGTACCGGCGTCGACACCGAACGCCAGGTCCGCGCCCGCCGCGGCGAGGGCGGCGACCGCCGTCACCAGCAGGGCCGTCGAGGTGTTCCCCCGTCGGAAGGCCTCCCCGAGGGACAGGTCCCCGGACGCCGCCTCGTCCAGCGCGAGCGCGTACGCCGCGTACTCCTCGGCCGCGGCCGCGGCCATCCCGTCCAGGGCCTTCAGGCCGCGTGCCAGCAGCGCCTCCTGATCGGCCGGTGGCAGGGCCGACCCCGCGACGCCGCGCCGGGCCTCCTCGTCGACGGCCCGGGCCAGCAGGCGTTCGGCCTCGACACGATGGCTGTCCCGCATCGGCATCCTCCTCGGAGAGCTCCGCAAACGTGCGCCAAGTGTCCTGCGGGACGATCCTGAAGGCGAGCGAATCTGAGCTAGTTCAGAGGGAGTTGGACCAGGACCGATCCCATCGCCGGGCAACCGCGTCCCTGTTGGTCCGCCGTGACGCCCTCCCGGAGGAGGAACCGCCCGCCCGGGGCGGCGAGCCCGTCCAGCCGAGGAGGTGACGCCGCCCGGGTCGCGAGGGGCCGCTCACCGCTCGCGCCTCCCTGGAGATCCACCACACACGCGCCGTGCGGAACGGACGGGGTGGCCCCGGCGGGACGGTCGACATGACGAACGCGAGGGTGTGGTGGGTCGAGAACTGGCCGGATGTCGCCGGCCCCGAGCGCCGCGGGCAGGGGCGCCCGGGGCTCCGCCGCCCGCCCCCACCCCGTCGGGCGCCCCGCGCCGCGGGTCCTCGAACATCCTTCGCCGCCGGCGAGGGCGCCGCCCCCAATCGTCCGAGTCGCCCCGCTGTAAAGAATCCGTTCGGATGGCCGAAAAAAGTCGTCGGTTCTGCCGCATTACAGGGCCTGTGTTATGCGGCAATAGCCGGGCAATTGTGCTTGACGAGTTCTTGAAGGTCTGCTTAAGGTCGGTCCGCAACGTCGAAGTTGCAAACGTTGTGCAGCGCGTTCATTCAGAGCGGGCGACGGGGGTGGCAACGTTCAATATGCCGATACCATTCGCTCGCATGATCACCGACGAAAGGTTAGTGAAATGCGATCTGAAATGACTCTTACGGGTTCCAATTCCGCTGAGGCTCTGGCGGCGCAGGACTTCGCCAACACCGTTCTCGGCGCGGCGGCCCCGGGCTTCCACGCGGACTGCGAGACGCCGGCCATGGCCACACCGGCCACGCCGACCGTTGCCCAGTTCGTGATCCAGGGCAGCACGATCTGCCTGGTCTGCTGACCCAGGACTGAGACTGCCGCCGGAGAGGCCCGTCGCAACCGGGCCTCTCCGGCGCGCGGTCCAGAGTACTCACGACGGCGGCCAGGCATGCGACGGGGGAGACGGACAATCCGGTGAAATGGAAGTGGTGGGGGCAGTACGCCTCGAATGCGACAGCCGCCCAGGAAGCGGCCGATCGCGTATTTCTTCCGATAGCGATCGGTCAGGCTCTGGCAGCCGCGGAGACCTTGTTTCTCCGTGAGGAATTCGAAGAGGACGGATATCTGAGGGGCACATCGGCCCGGCAGTATCCGGCAGGCACATTGCGGCACCGAATAGGCCGTGTAATCGACCATCCGCGGACTCCCCGCGTGCTCGCGGGAGTGACTCTTGCCGCATCGGCGGGCCTGGCGCTCGCCCGCGGAAACCGGAAGGCCCAGATCGCCGCCGCGGCGGTCATCGGGACGTGCAACCGGCTGAGCGAGATCCGCACCCCCTACGGGCGGGACGGTGCGGACCAGATGACGGCCGTCATCACCCAGTACCGCGCCCTCACCGGGCTGATTCCCGACCAGCGGCTCTCCGACGACCTCTTCCTGCGCGCGGTCAACTTCCAGGCCGGGCTGAGCTACGCGGTCTCGGGAATCTCCAAGGCCTTCGGCAGCAGTTGGGTCCAGGGCGACGCCCTGCTCGAAGTCCTTCAGACGGAGGCGTACGGCCGGGGACCCGCCGCGGCGCTCCTGCGCGAGCACCCGCGACTGTGCCGGGCCCTGACCGTCGCGACGGTGGTGTGGGAGACGTCCTTCCCGCTCATCTACCTGTTGCCGCGCAAGCGGGCCTCCCACGCGCTCATGGCCGTCAAGGCCTTCCACGTCGGTGTGGCGGCCGCCATGGAACTGCCGCGCTTCGTCTGGGGGTTCTTCGGATCCCACGGAGCCGTCGGCTACGTCCTGGACACCCGCGGCGCCCCCCGGACGTTCGAGAAGGCCGTGTTCGCCGTCGCCGGCGGCGCCGTCCTCACGAGCGCGCTGATCGCACGCGAGAAGCGCCGGGTCGCCGAGCAGCGCCGGCTCGGCCCCAAGGGCGCAGCACGGCTCCGCCATGCCGACGGCGAGGTCGAGTACCGGGTGGACCGTCCCGCGGAGGGGACCCCCTCCCGCGCGGTGATCGTCCTGGAGTGCGGCCTCGGGCAGTCCTTC
Source organism: Streptomyces sp. NPDC048383 (assembly GCF_040651775.1). NCBI lineage: Bacteria > Bacillati > Actinomycetota > Actinomycetes > Kitasatosporales > Streptomycetaceae > Streptomyces > Streptomyces sp. NPDC048383. Next base: position 15,453 of record NZ_JBEZKS010000067.1, on the reverse strand, counting down.
GAATCGTGGGAGTGGGTCGCGCGGAGCCTGGCCGAGCACCACACGGTCATCCGCTACCACCGCTCCGGATACGGCCTCACGACCTCCCGCGCGGAGAACGGCGACCTCCTCGCCGCCGTGCTCGACGAGGTCGGCGTCGAGGGCGGGATCGTGGTGGCCACCCACTCGATCGGATCGCTGAGCGCCGCCTCCTACCTGGGCGAGGGGCCCCTCGCCGGCCGTGTCGACAAGCTGATCGTGGTCGACGGCACCGACCCGGTGCTGCTGGACGAGGACCGCACGGACCGCAGGCGGCTCGGCCGGTTCCTCCAGGCGCAGGTCTACACGCTCGTGGCGGCGCTCACCGGGATCTACGAGTGGGCTCCCAACGCGGTGGAGCGGCAGGCGGGCTACACGCCCGACGTCCAGTACAGCCACGTGCAGTTCGTGTTCTCGCCGAGGAACATCGTCAACTCGGTCCGCGAGTACCGCCGCATGGGGACCGAGGGGGCCGTGGAGCGTCTCGGCGCGGTCGAATCGGTCCTGGTCGTCGCCTCGGACGAGTACGCCGAGCAGCAGGCGGTGCTGGCCGAGAAGCTCGGGGCGAAGTTCGAGGTGGTGCGCGGCTCGGCGCACCGGTCGATCATCGGGTACCGGGAGCACGCCGAACAGGTCGAGGGCGCTATCAGAAGGTTCATGGATGCTTACTGACCGGATCAAGGGCGGGGCGACCACCGTCGCGGTCGGGGCGCTCGCGGCGCACCTGGTGGCGACCGTGCTGCAGAACACCCCCGACTCGTACAACCAGGACATGCGCACGTTCACGGGCGGCTGGCCCATCCCCGGCTGGCGGTTCTTCGCACCGAACCCGGGCGTGCAGAACGTGCACCTGCTGGTGCGGGAGACCACCGACGAGGGTTCGACTCCGTGGCGCGACGTGACCCCCGTCGTACCGCACGGGTGGACGCAGGTGCTGTACAACCCGCGCAGCCGCGGCCCCAAGGCGCTCTTCGACGCCATGCAGCAGCTCTCCATCATGAGCGCGAACCAGGCCGACTTCTCGTGGGTCACCCGGAGCCTGCCGTACGAACTGGTGCTCGCGGCGAGCCGGGCCGCGGTGGCCGACGACGCCCGGGCGCTGCAGTTCCTGCTGATGAACGTGTTCCCCAGCGCGCCCGCGGACCAGCGGATGAAGCCGATCCTCACCTCCGAGTGGATCCCCCTGGGGACCGCCGCCCGCCCGGCGGGAGCCGTCGCGTGAACGTGGAGAAGTTCGAGGGGGCGGAGCTGCACGTCCATGTCACGGGCTCCATCAGCGCGGCGCTCGTGCCGTGGTGGATCCACTGGCTGCGCGAGTTGCAGCCGGAGCTGGTCGTGAACGTGTCGGTGACGCCCGCCGCGTCGCGGTTCGTGGCGGTCCGGGCGCTGCGCCACCTGGCCAACGGCGCCGTGTGGGTCGACTCGTGGGACGACCCGGACGTGCCGCCCGAGGTCAACTCGGGGAGGAGCGGCGCCTCCGAGTGCTTCCTCGTCTTCCCCGCCACGCTGGACACCGTCATGCGCCTGGCGCAGGGGCGCGCGGACTCGCCCGCCCTCATGATGCTCCAGCTGACCGACGCGCCCCTCGTGATCGCGGACACCTTCCCGGGGTCCAACGAGATCGTCGAGGACAACGTGCGGACCCTCAAGCTCCGCCCGAACGTCGCGTTCGCGCCGCGGGTCAGTGGTGTGCGCGCGAGCAACCGGCAGACGGCCGAGGTGGGTTTCAACCTGCCGGGTGCCCTCGCCGTGGCCAACAGGATGCGGAAGGAAGGGCGTTCCGGTGAGTGATCCGAGCGTGTACGACGAGACGGCGATCGAGGCGTACGACCTGGTGTCGTCGATGCTCTCCCCGGGGGCCGGGCTGGTGGCCTGGGTGTCGTCCCACCGGCCCCTGGACGGGAAGAGCGTCCTGGACCTGGGGTGCGGCACGGGCGTGTCCTCGTTCGCGCTCGCCGAGGCCGGTGCGCGGGTCGTGGCGGTCGACGCCTCGCGGCCGTCCCTGGACGTGCTGGAGAAGAAGCGCCTCGACCGCGAGGTCGAGGCGGTGGAGGGCGACTTCCGCGCACTTCGGTTCGACTCCACGTTCGACGTCGTCACGATGTCCCGGAACACCTTCTTCCTCGCCCAGGAGCAGGAGGACAAGATCGAGCTCCTGCGGGGCATCGCCCGGCACCTGAAGCCGGGCGGCGCGGCCTTCCTGGACTGCACCGACCCCGCCGAGTTCCAGCGCACGGGCGGCGACGCGCACTCGGTCACCTACCCGCTGGGCCGGGACCGGATGTTGACGGTGACGCAGACCGCGGACCGCGCCGCCCAGCAGATCCTGAGCATCTTCCTGGTCCAGGGGGCGTCGACCCTCACCGCGTTCCACGAGCAGGCCACCTGGGCTACGCTGGCGGAGATCCGCCTGATGGCGCGGATCGCGGGTCTGGAAGTGACGGGCGTCAACGGGTCGTACGCGGGAGAGCCGTACACCGCGCGCTCGCGGGAGATGCTGGTCGTACTGGAGCGGCAGTGAGCGAAGTGCCGGCGATCGCCGCGGAGGGTGCCACGGTCGTCCTGGACGGGACCACCCTCCTCGCCCCGACCACGTTCGAGGTGATGCCCGGCGCGTTCTGGTGCCTCACCGGAGGCAACGGCTCCGGGAAGACGACGCTCCTGCGGGCCTTCCTGGGGAGCCGCAGGCTGACGGACGGTGCCGTCCTCGTGTGCGGCGAGACCGTCGACATGGCCAGGCCCCGGCACCGGCGTCTGGTGGCCTCGCTCGTCGAACCGATCCCCGTCGCCCGTGACATGACGCTCCGCGAACAGGTGACCCTGGTCGCCGCCTCCTGGTTCGGCAACACCACGGAGACCGCCGAACGCGCCGACGAGATCATCGGGCGGCTCGGGCTCAGCGCGCTGGGCACCCGCTTCCCCTCCCAGCTCTCCTCCGGCCAGCTCCAGCTCTTCAACCTCGCGCTGACCCTGGTCCGCCCGGCCGACGTCGTCCTGCTCGACGAACCCGAGCGGCACCTCGACACCGATCGTGTCGACCTCGTCGCCGCCCTGCTCGCCGAACGGGCGGAGCAGGGGACGTCGTTCCTGGTCGCCACCCATGAGGCCGCCGTGGTGGAGGCCTGCGACGGCGTCATGGAGCTGGGATGACCACGGACAGCATCAACGCCGTCGAGGCCGACCCCAGGGACCGCGTCCACGCCGTGCGACATCGGTACGCCCACCGCGGCGACCGCGCCACCGTGCAGGACTGGGCGTACACCGTCTACCTCGGCGTCATCCTCAGCGCCGTCTACGTGGCGCCCGTCGTCTACCTGGTGCGCACCACGGCGGCGCTCGTCCCGCTGCCGTCCGCCGAGGCGGTGACGTCCGTGGCCTGCCTGGTCGCGGCGACGGTGGTCTGGGGCGCCCAGCTCACCGGCCGGTTCTGGGGACCGCTGGTGCTCAAGCCGTTCCTGCTGCACGTGTTCATGTCGACGGACCTGTCCCCGACGCACTACCTCGCCGCGATCGCCCGGCGTCGACTCGCCTACGCGGGACTCGGCACGGTCCTGGTCGTCTGCACGGCGGCGTTCCTGGCGACCGACCTGCTCGACGACCCGGGAAGCCCACTGCTGCCGCAGTCCCTGGCCGTCGCGGTCGGCATCGGCGCCGCCGCCCCCGTGGCCTGGCTGTGGGGCCAGGTCCGCACGGTGCGCGAGAACGTCCTGTTCGCCGCCGCCGTGGCCGTCGCGGCGGCAGGCGTGGCCCTGCTCGGCCGCTCCGCCCTCGTGGGCGGGGGCGGGCCGTGGCTCGTCACCGGTGTGCTCGTGGTCGCGGCCTTCCTGCTCGGCCGGTCCGCGTTCCGGGCCGTCCGTACGGTCGATCTCACCCGGCTCGCCCGGGAGTCGGCGCGTGCCGCCGAGGCCCAGACCTTCGCCTGGACCGGCACGCTCCACCACGCGCTCGATCTGTACCGCCCCCAGCCGAGCGGGCTCACGTCCGCCCTGACGCGCCCGGACGGGCGGCTGCGCGGCCACCTCGCCCAAGGGGCGGTCCGCGCGGTCCGCACCCGGGGCCGCGCGCTCGCGGCGGCGGTGTTCCTGCCGACCGGCGGCGTCCTGCTGGCCCTCGGGGTCGCCGAGCCGGACGCCCGGCTGGCGACACTGTCCTGGACGACGGGCGCGGTCGGCGTGTACCTGGGGTCCGGCTGGGTCGGCGAGAGCTGGCGCGGGCTGCGCGACGAGCTGACCCTGGCCCCGTTGCTCGGCGAGTGGTGGGGCGGGGTGCTCGCCCGCACCCTGGCCTGGCCGGTCGTCGCCGTGGTGGTCCCGGTGGGGCTCGCGGGCGCCGTCACCGTCCTGACCCGGTGGCCGCTCCAGGACGGACCGGTCGACGCGGTGCTGCTCACGACCGGGTCGGTGGTGCTCGCGCTGGGCGCCAGGTTCCTGCGCGAGATGAAGATGAACCTGCCCGTCGAGCTGCTGCTGCCCATCATCACGCCGCTGGGCGACCTCTCCGCCCTCCGCGTCTTCGTCTGGCAGTTCGACGGTCTCGTCGTCGTCCTGCTCGGCGTCCTCGTGATGAACGGGATGCCGTCCGCGTCGGGCGCCGCCCTGCTCGCGCTGGTCGCGGCCGCCTGCTGCGTCCGGTCGGGCCTGCGCCGCACCGGGTGGCCCCTCCGCCCCTTCGCCACCCGCCTCGGCCGGGTCTAAGGCGGACCGGCCGGCGGCAGGGGTCCCGCGGGACTCCGGGGCGGCAGGGCAGGATGGACACATGGCGAATCGACTGGCCCATGAGACCTCCCCGTACCTCCTTCAGCACGCCGACAACCCGGTCGACTGGTGGCCGTGGTCGCCCGAGGCGTTCGAGGAGGCCCGGCGCCGCGACGTCCCCGTGTTCCTGAGCGTGGGGTACAGCTCCTGCCACTGGTGTCAGTGAACTCACAGACCCAGTAGTCGACGGTGCTTACACGTCTCTGATGATCACGCGCTTCCCGCAGAGCTTCGACCAGTCGTCACGGTCGGAGGTCAAAACGATCACCGGGGTCGGGGCGCGGAGCGCGAGCGCGGCGACGAGGGCATCGATTGCGTACTTGTGCCCGTGCAGCCCGCCTGCGTCCTGAAGCAGCTCCACGGCAGTCAGGGAGTCCTCCTGGCTGACCGGTTCCACTCGCAGTCGGGAGAGCACCCACTTCAAGCGCGCCAGATCGGTCTTCCCGCGTACGGCTTCAACAATGGTCAGCGCGGACACGAGGACGGGAACCCCAGCCTGCCGGGATGCCTCAAGGCGAGCCGCCATACCGCGGTCGTTGCGCAGGAGCAGAGAGAGCGCCTCGGAGTCGAGCACCAGCGAGCGGGCTGGCTGCTCCTTCACGCGGCGCCCCGCTCGACACCCTCGGCGTTCACGTCTCCGAACAGCTCGCGACGAGCGGCTTCGATCTCCTGCTCCGTGAGCGCGCCGTGCTCCTCCTCGTGGGACGCCACAATCTCGGCGAGTCCGTCCATGGCGAGCTGGTGCCTGACGGCTTCGGTGATGTAGCTGGACAGCCCGCGGCGGCCGGTTCGGGAGCGGAGCTCGCTGACCAGCTCGGCGGGCATGGACACGGAGATGTTCTCAGTGGTCCCGGCTCGAGTCTGTTTCATACCCGAAGTGTAAGACGATATTTATTACAACGAGAATCCTTGAGGTGTCGGCACTGACGAGGGGGTGAGGGCGGAGGCGCGTGGTGGCCCGGGGGTGGCCGCGCGCCTCGCTTCAGCTTCCGTATCGGCGCAGCAGCTCGATCATGTTGCGGAGCTTCGGTATCGCGTCATCGCCGGCCTTGTCCTTGTCGTTGAAGTGCATCAACTCGTTACGGACCTCGCGCAGCTCGTCGAGGCGGGCCACGAAGGACTTGCGGTCCAGCGGCCACCCCAGCTTGTCCCATTGCTGCTGATTGCTGAGGATCTGCTGATAGTCCCCATACGACATCTGGCCGAAGGCAGTGATGTTGCGGAGCTTGTCCGGATCGCAGAGCGTGATCACCTCCTGAAGGTCGAGGCTTTCCGAGATGACCCGGCGCAGCTGCCGGTCGAGGTCGCCAATGAGGAGGAACGGCCGCGCCGTGGCGCCGTACTCGGCGGCTACGTCCGCGATGGTGATGATTCCGGCGATCTGCTTCGTCTGGTCCCGCACCAAGAGGAAGCCGTACTGCTCCAGGTAGGGCAGGACGTCGATCAGATGATCGGCATAGCTGACATCGTGAGCTTTGACGATGGCCTGGGAAAAGGGAGCCTGGCTGTCCTTGTAACGAGCCTGGGCAATGGATTCCCAGGTGACGGCCCCCTGGAGGTTCCGAGTTCCGTTGAGCACCGGCAGCTGCGAGTACCCGTTGAGCTGCATCTTGGTGAATGCTTCCTCGAAACTCGCCGAGGAGGTCACAGATACCACTCCTCTGAGCGCCGAGGGCAGGTTGCCGACCGTCTGTCCCTGGATTGGCTCGCCCTTGTCCTCCGTGTTGCCGGAGGTGGTGGCGGTCGCTGGTTTGCCGGTCGTCCTCGGCTCCGCCTGCTCTGTTGCCGCCTCCGGTTCGGCCGTTTCCTCGTCCATGTCCTCGGTATCCAATGACGGCCCGGTCAAGGTGACCCGGTCGTCGATGCCTACGGCTGCGAAGTCCGGAACGGTGGACAGGCCGTGGTTGGTCAGCTCACTGGCTATCTGCTCGCTGATCAGGTAGCCGCGTCGGGAAGCCCCCCACCAGCCCAGCAGATCCCGGACGGTGAGCGTGATCGGAGCATCTGCATCCGCTTGCTTCCGGGCGTCTTTCAACTGGGCGTGCCGCGCGGCGGAGACGTCTGCTGCCGAGCCGCCGGACGCGGGCTGCTCCGCCACCGTGTCCAGGAGGCTCTGTCTCAGAACGTCCAGCAGGGTGCCGTCGTCAAGTGCCCAGGCGGTCCATCCGTCGTAGGGGCCCCGCCCCGTGGCCGCAGCAGCTGCCGCGGAGGGGGACTTGAACCGCTGACCGTCGCTCAGCTCGATCCTGCCGTCCCCGGTCACCTTCGCGAGGTGTGCCTCTCCGGACTGCTTACGCCGGAAGGTGAGCTGCGTCCCGGCGGTCAGCAGTTCGGCGTCTACCAGATCGGAGACCAACACCCGCCGTCCCTCGATCAGGTAGGAGGCTCGTCCCAGGGGCTCCTCCGCGCCGTCGCCCAGTTTGGAGTCGGTCATAGGTGTCTTCCTCCGGCTCGATCCCGCCTCGCAACGGTCTGATCATCTCAGAGGCGCACCCCGCACTGCTGTGGATTCCGTCCTTCCTCAAGAATGGGGCCAGACTCTTCACCGTGGGCGTGACCCGGGCCCCCAGCGTGGCTACGTGATTGCCGCCTGGGAGGCCCTCGCCAGAGCGGCAAAAGGGACGGTGCCGGCCCAGTGGCCTCTTCGGCCCGCCGGCTGCTGAGTCGACGGGACCGAATCCGTTGCAGCAGGAGATCTGGGAGGGCTTCTAAGGCCACGTCCGGCACACCGCCGTCCATGACGAGGACACCTGCTATCCCGACGTCGTTGCCCAGGCCCGCCACAGTATTTGGCTTAGTGCTATCGCTCCCTACGGCACAGGAACTGCCAGCCCAGCACGGCCAGGGCGAGCGTCTGCCCGAGAGAAGCGAGCAGGAGCAGGGGCTGAACGACAGGAGACATCCAGAACGCGGCCGTGCAGACCATGGGGAGGACCAGGTACGTGAACAGGTCCACCGCAGTCTGAAGCCGCTTGCGCGCGGTGCGGCCCGCAACGTTGCGGTGGTAGATCTCCCAGCCGAACACTGCACCGTGGGCGGAGGTGAGTTCCTCAAGGCGCGGTCCCAGCCGGTCGCGGACGTAGTAGCCGATCGCCGAGATCTTCTCGTCGTTGACCAGGTAGGTCCAACCCAGGATCAGACAGATCGCGGGGACGGAGAGCAGTAGCCGGGACTGCCCGCTCTGCGCGGTAACCGCCACGACCGCAGTGGCTGCCGCGAGGGTAAAGTACAGCAGGTTGTCGCGGAACCCTATGCGGGTCTTCTGTTCCTCCTTGAGGCAGCCGTACTCGGCCAGCAGGATCTTGCTCTCGGTGACGTCATCCGTGGAGGGCACAGGCACTCCTCTGCTCAAGTTCAGGATCATCCGACGACCTGGAAGGGCGCCAGGCTGTCGGGGCCGTGCCGTTCGATCCAGCTCTTCCCGTCGGCAGCTATCCCCTCCAGAAGGCGGAAGGTGTGGGCCGAGCCGGCCGCGCTGAGGTTGATCTCGGAGATCTCCTGGGAATTCTCGGTCGGCGCCAGTTGGTGGGCGTCGGCGTCCTTGATGCGGATCTTCCTGGCCGGTCCGTTGGCGAGTACGAGCTCCAGGTCGTAACCGACGTCGGCGTTCTCCGTCACTTGGACTGAGGTCAACGCGTCGAACCGGTAGTTGCTCCGTTGCTCGTTTCTGCGCGTTGCGTCGTAGAAATTGCATTCGGAGCTGATCTCGCGGATGCCGTCCTGGGTGAACAGGAAGAGACGAAACACGTAGTGCGAATACCGCCATGGGCCGCCCCGGACCCGGCCACGTTTGTAGGAAGGTCCCGGGGCCACCAAGATGGTGTGGGTGATCAGATCACGCCAGGTGAGCCGGTGGTGTCGGAGTGCTTCGTCGACGAAGGAAGTCTTGTCGCACGTGAGCCAGGTCTCCATCTCTAGTTCGCTGGGACGAGTCTTGTCGAGGAACGATTTCCAGCGCTGATATGCGATCTGTCGTGAGGTCAGTTGTTCCTGGTAGTCCTGGGTCTCTCGGTCCAGTCGGCGCTCTTCACGTCGGACCTCCAGCCATCGCAAAGCGGTCGCGTGACCGGACCAGCCAGCACCGAGGACGGCTAGGAACGCCCACAGAGACCGTGGTTGGGCGGCATCGGAGACTGCCGTGCCGAATGCGGCCAGAGTCGCGACGCCGAGAACGACGAGGGACGCCACGGTCAGAGCCTTCGTCCTGACCGGAATCTGGTCCTTGAGGTGCTGATCGGACAGGGTTCCGCTGGTGTGGCGATGACGGGCGTCCTCGGCGAGGTATCGGATCAGCCAGTCGACCCGTTCCACACCGATTCGGCTCTCCCGGTAGAGGTCCGCGATCTCGGCGGCGAGGCTGCTGCGGATCTCAACCGTGTGGGCGAGCCAGGCATCCGGGGTGAACCCGTGCGGCCTGCGAACGCTGAAGTAGTGATCGAACGAGTGGCGGACGCGCTTGGTGAACCCGTCCTCGGCGAGAGCGGGGCTACGCGGGTGCGAAACGCGGGCCTTGGTCGTGAGGCCCGGCCATCGGACGCCGAAGCGGGCCGCGGTCAGGCCTGCGCCGAGTGCCACCGACAACTCGACGATCGCCTGGGCCGGTTCCGCGGACAGCGCCAAGGCCCAGAGGACCGTACCGCTGATCGCGAACAGGACCGCCCGGACGGGGAGGGCCGCCTTGGCGGCGGCAGCGGTGCTCGGGCGGGGCGGAACGGCCCGCGCCCCGATGGGGACGGGGGCGAAGTAGGCCCAGACCCGCTGAGCCCGGTCGTTGCCGAAGCGCTCCGCTCTGGCCCGTCCGAGGGTCTCCGCCCACAGGTCGTCCTTCAGCCCTCCGGTGAGTATGACGTCGAGGTGGCGGAGGATCGCGTCGTGCTGGCGGAACGGCAGGTCCTGCAGCTGCTTCAGCACGGGTCCGGTCTCGCTGCCGGTGGTGCTGAGTACCGCCAACAGGTCGAAAGTGACGCGCAGGGCTTCCTTCCATTCGTCCTCGGCGTAGGTCCGCACGAGCCTGGAGGCGTAGCGCAGCCGCTCGACCTCTTCGGCGGTCAGGTCGTGGTGGGTGCGTGCGCTGAGCATGGCGAGCACCCAGTGGAAACGAACCTCCGTGCTGTCGTGCCCGTGGACGATCGCATCAGTGATCATTTCGCGGGCCCGGCTGGGGACGCCGTCCTCCAAGAGCTGGACGCCGACCCGGTATTTCTCCTGCGGCGAGGCGTCCGGGTGGACGAAATAGATGGTGGAGTCGTGTACGGTCTCGGCCTGGATCCCGATGGTGGAGTTGTACGCGGCCGAGCTGTACGCGGCACCGTCGTTGTGGCTCATGCCAGGTCACCGGCCGCCGCAACCATGGGAGCCAACGTGGCCACCAGCGCGGGGCACTCCGCGACCAGTCCGCGCAGCCTCTTGAGCATCATGACCGTCCGCTTCGACGATTCAGGGGTGCGCTCCCCGGCCAACCGTAGGGCGGAGTCCAGATCGGCCAGGGACTCCCGGTAGCTGTCCTCGTCAAGGGCGCCCTCGGTGCGGTGCCACCCCAGCTGATCGCGGAAACCGTTCAGCTCCGTGATCAGGTCCGTCGGGCCGGATGTCTTCGAGACCGCGTTCATGTGGACACGGCTGCCCGTGACTGAGCCGGCCATGATGCCGACGGTGCTGTTGTGGACGGTGTTGCTGACGCGCCGCTCGAACCGGTCGGCCGAACGGGCACTGTCATCCTGGCGCATCGCGGCCTCCTCCTGCTCGCCCACCAGTTCCACTGCCAACCGGATGGCGAACGCCGCCGCGTTCGCCGCGGCCCGCGGCTGCCAGTTGCGGTCGTCCGAACTGTTTTTCGTGCCGTCCGCCCGGTCGCTGATCCCCCGGATGATGGCCACCGGCGCTCCGCTGAGATGGCCGGCCTGGGCCACACCGGCCGCCTCCATCTCGATGGCGAGCGCGTCGTTGTAGTGCTGTCGGATCCACTTCGCCTCGGCCGAGATCCTTGAGTTCTGGACGATCTCGCCAGCGGCGATCGCCCCGAAACGCACCTGCGGTCCGTCCTCGTGACCGGGTGCGGGGTCCGCCCAGTCGTTCAAACGGGCCAGGTGTGAGGCGAGCTGGCTGATGCCGTGCGGCGCTTCCCACACCCGGGGACGGGCTTTGAGCCCGTCGTCCTCGCTGGTCCCGCCGTGGTAGGCGTATACGTGTGACGCCATCACCACGTCACCCAGCCCGGTGGTGTCCCACAGGGCGCCGGCGACCCCGACGAATAAAACGGCCACCGGAGAGAACTCCTGGATCGCACGTTCGGCGATCACCGCGGCGGAATGGTTCCCCTTGTTCGTCAGGCCGAGCGCGACACGGCACGATGTGCCCCGTACGGTTCCCACCTCGAACCGGGTACCGCGTTCGTGGAGATGCACCTGAAGATCCGCCAACCTCTGGCGCACGGACTGATATTCAAGATTGAGGGCGGTGAGAATCACCACCGGGTCTTTCGGCATCTACTCCTCTTCCCCTCTCGTGTTCCCTTCCGTCGCAGATGGCGCGGGTCGGATCAGCGGTGGGAACAGCACGGTTCTCGGGCCGGCCCGGTACAGCCGTGCGGGCCGCCCTCCCGTAGTTTTGCGGTCCGTGCCGACGGGGACTATGAATCCCTTCGCGGCTTGGACCTTCCGGTAGAAATTGCGGGTGTCGAGTGTGGTGCCCCAGACGGCCTCGTACACCTGCTGCAACTCTGCGATGGTGAAGCTCTCCCCGCAGAACGCAGTGGCCAGCGCCGAGAATTCGATCTTTGTGCGCGCGCGTTCGATACCGTCCGCCGCGATTTGATGGTGGTCGAAGGCGAGGGTCGCCTCGCCGGACAGGACGGCTTCTGCGGGAATCCACGCGGCATCGGTGGCATCTGTCCCCGCGACAGGGTCGGGCAGCCCCGGCGCGATCGCCAGGTGGGCTACGGAGACGACTCGGCCCCGCGGGTCGCGGCCCGAGCTTCCGTACACGGCCAGCTCTTCAAGGTGCACCCAGCCGGAGGTCAGGGCCGTTTCCTCACTCAGTTCGCGGTAGGCGGCGTCCAGGATCTCCTCGCCATCGTGGCTAAGGAACCCTCCGGGCAGCGCGAGCATGCCCCGGAAGGGATCTTCACCCCGCTCCACCAGGAGGACGTGCAGGCGGCTTTCCCGCAGCGTCAGGATCACGAGGTCGACCGTCAGCAGGACAGAAGGTGGTGACCATGTGTCATCTTGCATGTCCTGCAAAGTACTTCAGTTACTGTCACTTGCACAAGAAGTAGGTCGGTGCGATCGACGCACCGCTCGACCTCATGGTCGTGGCGCGCGCGGAGGGCCGGCTGGTGGTCGAAGGTGTCAGCTCGCGCCTGCCCGCAGTGTCACGGTTTCCACCCGTGACCGGCATGGCCTTCCGTCGACGTGACCTCAATCGGTTCCTGACCGGGCGCGGTTTATCGATCGCTTGTGAGCCGGCATGGCGTCCGCAGGTGGTGCGTCCGGCCTGAAGGCGGGGAATGGTCCGGTCGGTCCGCGAAGAACGACGGTCCGGGCGCTACCGGTCAGATGTCGAAAGCGGGGAGGCTTCTCCGCTCTTACATGACCCCGAGATCGACCGTGATGGAGAAGGGCACGGTGGCCTTCACCGTGCCGGTGAACATCTCGCCGTCCCTGTAAGCCTTGGTGGCGGGGTCGAGGACGTGGGTGTACACGATCGGGACGCCGGTGGCGGCTTGCTCGACCCGCCAGTAGAAGGGGATGCCGGCCTTGGCGTACTGGTCCACCTTCACGATCCGGTCGGTGGTCTCCGAGCCGGGCGACACGACCTCGACGACCAGGAGTACGTGCTCGGGGCGGGTGGGCGTGAGGTCGATGGTCTCCGCCCGGTAGACGATGACGTCCGGACGGCGGTTGGTGAGCGGCACGTCCTGCAGGCGGACGTCGAAGTCCGTGTCCGCGTTCCAGTCCGGGCCCGCGGCGGCGTCCAGGGCATTGGCCAGGACCCGAGCCAGCCGGTTGTGCCGCTTGGAGGCGCTCGGGCTCACGACGACCATCCCGTCCACGATCTCGATGCCAGCGCACTGCTCCTCGGACCAGGAGTCGTACTGCTCCGCGCTGATCTGCGTGTGCATCCACGCGGGTGCCACCATCTCGGCGGTCATGAAGTACCTCCTTCGAGGATGCGGTGCTGCTCGACTCAGCGTACTGCCCGCCTCTATTCGGGCACCGGCTTTGGGTCAGGGCAGAACCTTCGGCGTCCGCAGGGCGACCTGGGGGCAAAAGGGGCGACCCGCATTCGCCACGTGATGGCGCATGAGTGCAAATCGGCCAAGTGGGGTGGGGGTTTGTGGGTCGAACCGGCAGGGCCGTGTCGGCGTGAGAGGCTGGGCCGTATGAACCGGTTGGCTGGTATGACCTCGCCTTATCTGCTTCAGCACGCCGACAATCCGGTCGACTGGTGGCCGTGGGGACCCGAGGCGTTCGAGGAAGCGAAACGGCGCGATGTACCCGTTCTGCTGTCGGTCGGATACTCAGCGTGTCATTGGTGTCACGTGATGGCGCACGAGTCCTTCGAGGACGAGCCGACCGCCGCCTACATGAACGAGCACTTCGTGAACGTCAAGGTCGACCGGGAGGAGCGCCCCGACGTCGACTCCGTCTACATGGAAGCCGTGCAGGCGGCCACCGGGCAGGGCGGCTGGCCGATGTCCGTCTTCATGACCGCCGACGGCGAGCCCTTCTACTTCGGCACCTACTTCCCGCCCGAGCCCCGCCACGGCATGGCCTCCTTCATGCAGGTCCTCGAAGGGGTGCGGGCCGCCTGGACCGGCCGGCGCGGCGAGGTCGCCGAGGTGGCCCGGAAGATCACCCGCGACCTGGCCGAACGCGAGCTCGGATCGGGCGCCGGAGCGGGGCTGCCGACCGCCGAGTCCCAGGCCAACGCCCTGCTCCAGCTCTCCCGCGACTACGACCCGGCGAGCGGCTGGTTCGGCGGCGGCGACACGAAGTTCCCGGCCGGCATGGTCGTCGAGTTCCTCCTGCGCCACCACGCCCGCACCGGCTCCGACGGTGCCCGCGAGATGGCCGAGGGCACCTGCGAGGCCATGGCGCGCTGCAGCCTCTTCGACCAGGTGGGAGGCGGCTTCCACCGCTACGTGCTGCGCCCGCGGCCGGGCGCCGAGTTGGTCCCGCACTTCGAGAAGATGCTCTACGACAACGCCCTGCTGTGCCGGGCGTACGCGCACCTGTGGCGCAGCACGGGATCCGAACCGGCCCGCCGCGTCGCGTTGGCGACCGCCGACTTCATGGTCCGCGAACTGCGCACCGACCAGGGCGGTTTCGCCTCGGCGCTGGACGCCGACAGCGCGGACCCGGTGACCGGCGAGCACGTCGAGGGCGCGTACTACGCCTGGACGCCGGCCCAACTGGTCGAGGTGCTCGGCGAGGAGGACGGGGCACTGGCGGCGGCCGTCTTCGGGGTGACCGAGGAGGGCACCTTCGAGCACGGGACCTCGGTCCTGCGGTTGCCGCAGGACGGTCCCGACGTGGACGCCGACCGGCTGACCGGCATCAAGGAGCGGCTGCTCGCCGCCCGCGCCGCGCGGCCCGCGCCCGGGCGGGACGACAAGGTCGTCGCCGCCTGGAACGGTCTGGCCGTCGCGGCCCTCGCCGAGTGCGGGGCGTACTTCGAGCGCCCGGACCTGATCGAACGGGCCACCGAGGCCGCCGACCTGCTCGTACGGGTCCACATGGACGGCAAGGCCCGGCTCGCGCGCACCAGCCGTGACGGGGAGGTCGGCCCGAGCGCCGGGGTGCTGGAGGACTACGGCGACGTCGCCGAGGGCTTCCTGACGCTGGCCGCCGTGACCGGCGAGGGGGTCTGGCTGGAGTTCGCCGGGTTCCTCGTCGACCTGGTGCTGGACCGGTTCACCGCCGAGGACGGCTCGCTCTACGACACCGCGCACGACGCCGAACAGCTCATCCGGCGGCCCCAGGACCCCACCGACACGGCGGCGCCGTCCGGTTGGACCGCCGCCGCGGGGGCGCTGCTGTCGTACGCCGCGCACACCGGCTCGCAGGCGCACCGGACGGCGGCCGAGCGGGCGCTCGGGGTGGTGCACGCCCTCGGGCCGCGCGCCCCGCGTTTCATCGGGCACGGTCTGGCGGTCGCGGAGGCGCTCGTCGACGGGCCGCGCGAGGTGGCCGTCGTCGGACATCCGCAGGACGCGGCGCGGGCCGCGCTGCACCGGACGGCGTTGCTGGGGACGGCTCCCGGGGCGGTGGTGGCGACCGGTCTGCCGCTCCGGGCGGACGGCACCGGCGGGGAGTTCCCCCTTCTGGCCGAGCGCACCCTCGTGGACGACCTGGCGACGGCGTACGTGTGCCGGCACTTCGTCTGCGCGCGACCCACGACCGAACCGGGCGCGCTCGCGGAGCAGTTGGGCACGGTTCGACCCTGAAGCACCGGGACCGACGTCCGCCGGGGTCCTCGCCGGTCAACGCGGCAAGCAGGACCCGGCCGGGCGGCCGGAGCGGCACCGACCACCTCGTCCGCTCGTCGTCCGTGGCGTCGCGACGCCACGGACCCGTCCACCCGGAAGGGGGCCCCGGGGCACACGAACCCCGGGGGCGGCTTCGGGTCCCGAGAGGGACCCGGCGGGAAGCCCCGCCCCCACGCCCCGACCGGGGGCTGA
>NZ_JBEZKS010000066.1:0-44573 GCF_040651775.1 Streptomyces sp. NPDC048383 | reverse complement strand
CTTTCCTCCGGGCTTTCGTTCTGTGTTGTTCTGTTCTTGCGTTTCCGACTCTATCAGACTCTCTCGGGCCCGATTTCCTCGGTGCTTTCCAGGTCCTGCGCTTTCGCACTTTCCCTTTCCGGCGATTCCGACTCTATCAGCGCTTTTCCGTCCCCCCGACCACGATCCGTTGCACAAAAATGGGCACGCGGAGGTTGAGGGAGTTTGGATCCTTACTGCTGGAGGAGGAATCCCGTCCATCGGACGTTCGCGAGATGTTCACACGACACGTCCCGGCGGGAGTCACGACAGTACAGGGCCGTCCGTGTCCAGGCAAATCGTTTCACGCGTATGGTCTAGTCCACCGGTCTAGTCCACTAGTCTCCGTGCCAAAGGTCCGTCCGAGTCAGGACCAACATCGGGCGAACCGGTACAGCCCTTGACATATCCTTCTGAAGAGTATGCCGTTCGCGACAGGTAGTGACGGCGACACGATGAAGCCCCACCCCTGGGAGGCCCCCATGACCAGCGTGACGTCCCCACTTGCCGGGACCGCCATCGGACTCGCGGCAGTGCCCGACCCGGTGTTCTCCGGCGCGATGGTGGGACCGGGCACGGCCATTGATCCCGTGCGCGAGCCCTCGGAGGCGGTGTCCCCCGTAGATGGTGTGGTCGTCTCCCTGCACCCGCACGCGTACGTGGTCGTCGACGGTGAGGGGCACGGTGTGCTCACCCACCTCGGCATCGACACCGTCCAGCTCAACGGCGAGGGCTTCGAGCTGCTCGTGAACAAGGGCGACACCGTGACGCGCGGCCAGGGCGTCATCCGTTGGAACCCGGCCGCGGTCGAGGCCGCCGGCAAGTCGCCGATCTGTCCCGTCGTGGCGCTGGAGGCGACGGCCGACTCGCTGTCCGACGTCGTCGAGTCCGGCGACGTGAAGGCTGACGACGCGCTCTTCAGCTGGCGGTAAGCGTCCCCTGCACGGCGGGTCGGACATCCATCGCGGCGGCTGGGGCCGCCGCTCAATCGGAGACGGTGAAATGGAGACAACGCTGCGAGGCGTCGGCGTGAGCCACGGTGTGGCGATCGGCGAGGTGCGGCACATGGGTACGGCGGTCCTCGAACCGCCGGCCAGGCAGATCACCGCGGATGAGGCGGAGCGCGAACAGGGGCGCGCCCGTCAGGCCGTGGAGGCTGTTTCGGCGGACCTGATCGCACGCGGTCAGTTGGCCGGTGGCGAGGCCCAGCACGTGCTCGAGGCCCAGGCGATGATCGCCACGGACCCCGAGCTGATGGCGGACGTGGACCGGCGGATCGCCGTCGGCAGCACCGCCGAGCGCGGCATCTACGACGCGTTCGCCGCCTATCGCGTCCTGCTCGCCGGTGCCGGCGAGTACATGGCGGGCCGGGTGGCCGACCTGGACGACGTGCGCAACCGGATCGTCGCGCGCCTGCTGGGCGTGCCGATGCCGGGCGTCCCGGACAGCGACGAGCCGTACGTGCTGATCGCCCGGGACCTGGCGCCCGCCGACACCGCGCTGCTCGACCCGGCGCTGGTCCTCGGCTTCGTGACCGAGGAGGGCGGGCCGACCAGCCACAGCGCGATCCTCGCGCGGGCGCTGGGGGTGCCGGCCATCGTGGCGCTGCCGGGTGCCGGTGAGATCGCCGAGGGCACCCTCATCGCCGTGGACGGCAGCACCGGTGACCTGTTCGTGGACCCGAGTGCGGAGAAGCGGGCCGAGTTGGAGGCTTCGGCCGCCGAACGCAGGGCCGCTCTGGCCGCCTCGTCCGGTCCGGGCGCGACCTCCGACGGGCACAAGGTGCCGCTGCTCGCCAACGTCGGCGGTCCGGCCGACGTGCCGGCGGCGGTGGAGGCCGGGGCCGAGGGTGTGGGTCTGTTCCGCACCGAGTTCCTGTTCCTGGACGACAGCAAGAAGGCGCCGTCCGAGGACAAGCAGGTCGAGTCGTACCGCAAGGTGCTCGCAGCCTTCCCGGAGGGTCGGGTCGTCGTGCGCGTCCTGGACGCCGGCGCCGACAAGCCGCTGGACTTCCTGACGCCGGCCGACGAGCCGAACCCGGCGCTCGGCGTGCGCGGGCTCCGGGCGCTGCTGGACCACCCGGACGTGCTGCGTACGCAGCTCACCGCGCTGGCCAAGGCCGCCGAGGGGCTGCCGGTCTACCTTGAGGTCATGGCCCCGATGGTGGCCGACCGGACCGACGCCAAGGCGTTCGCGGAGGCGTGCCGCGAGGCCGGTCTGCGGGCGAAGTTCGGTGCGATGGTGGAGATCCCCTCCGCCGCGCTCCGGGCGCGTTCGATCCTGCAGGAGGTCGAGTTCCTGTCGCTGGGCACGAACGACCTCGCGCAGTACGCCTTCGCCGCCGACCGTCAGGTCGGCGCCGTCTCGCGGTTGCAGGACCCCTGGCAGCCCGCGCTGCTCGACCTGATCGCGATGTCCGCGGACGCCGCGAAGGCCGAGGGCAAGAGCTGTGGTGTCTGTGGCGAGGCGGCGGCCGACCCGCTGCTGGCCTGTGTGCTGACCGGTCTGGGTGTCACCTCCCTGTCGATGGGTGCCGCGTCCATTCCTTACGTCCGCGCGACGCTGGCCAAGTACACGCTCGCGCAGTGCGAGCGTGCCGCTGCCGCGGCGCGTGCGTCGGACACCGCCGAGGAGGCCCGGGTGGCCGCCCAGGCGGTGCTGTCCGGGGAATAGCCGGACGGTTCGATCGCAGTCGCATCGCAGTCGAGGGGCCTTCGCCGGTGGCGGGGGCCCCTCGGCCGTTTCAGTGGTGGGGGCCCGGGACGTCGGCCTCGTATCCCGGGCAGTACTCGACTCCCGGTTCGGGGGCCACGGGTTCGCCGGTGTCGGCGTCCGTGCAGTAGGCGTCGAAGACGGCGGCGGCGGTGAGGGCGACCAGTCGGCCCCGGTCGAGTCGCCAGCCGTGGACCCGGTCGCGGAAGCCGTCGGTGGTGCTGCGGAGCACCAGTCCCCCGGGGCCGCCGAGGGCGAGGCCGGCGGCGAGCACCGTCACGAAGTCCAGGCTGTCGCGGGGTGGTGTCCGGGGCGGGCCGGGCGGGTCTTCGGTGATCTCCGCGTGCAGGACGACGACGAGTTGTTCCTGTGCGGTGGGGACGCTGCAGACGAGGTGGTGCCGGCCCGGCCCGGCTCCGGCGAGGAGGCGGTCGAGGATGCCGGCGGCCCGTTCGAAGGAGGCCTGTCCGATGTCCTGGCCGCAGTCGGCGCAGGTGCCGACGCCGGTGAGCAGCATGGTGGCGCACTCCCAGGTCGCCTGTCGGACCGCTTCGTCCACGAGGAGCGGTACGAGTTCCTCGATGGGTTGGCCGGTGTACGGCAGGGCCGGTCCGCCGCCGGCGAGTTCGGCGGTGAAGCGCGTACGGGTCCGGGGGGTGTCGGGGTCGAGGTCGTGTTCCGCGCAGTAGTCGGCGTACTCCTCGGGGTCGAAGAGGGCGACGGTGGTGTGGATGCCCTGGGCGGCGAGGGACTTCAGGAGGGCGTCGACCTGGCGGAGGTAGTCGCCGTAGTCGTCGTGGTGGTCGAAGCCGAAGCTGCGGTAGTCCCGCATGGCCGCGAAGTCCCCGGCGTCGGCGAGGAGGCCGACGGTGCTGGGGACTTCGCGGCGCAGGCTGCGGCGCCGGGAGGTCCGTTTGCGGGGCGCGGTGCCCGCGGCGGTGGCCGGTGGTGGGGTGTGGTGCGTGCCTGACATGGTTTCCCCCTGAGTGTCGTGACGACTTGCTCACTCAGAGTAATCAGGGGCACTGACATCGGGCCTGGGCTCAGCCCCGGGTGCGGGCGAGTTCCTCGTAGAAGGCGAGGAGCTCCGGGTGGTCCACGGAGCCCGGGTTGACGGCCTTGGCCAGGGGGGTGCCCTGGAGGAGCCGCTTGACCGGCACCTCGATGCGCTTGCCGGTCAGGGTGTGGGGGACGGCCGGGATCTCGATGACCTCGTCGGGGACGTGGCGCGGGGAGAGTTGCTCGCGGATGGTCCTGGCGATCTTCTTGCGCAGGGCCTCGTCGAGGGTGGCGCCGGGGGCGAGGTGGACGAAGAGCGGCATCCAGTAGCCGCCGTTCGGCTCTTCGAGGCCGATGACCAGGGATTCCTTGATCTCGGGGAGGCGTTCGACGACTTCGTAGATGTCGGCGGAGCCCATCCGGACGCCCTGCCGGTTCAGGGTGGAGTCGGAGCGGCCGTGGATGACGACGGATCCGTGGTCGGTGAGGGTGATCCAGTCCCCGTGGCGCCAGACTCCGGGGAACATCTCGAAGTAGCTGTCGCGGTAGCGGCTGCCGTCGGCGTCGTTCCAGAAGTGGATCGGCATGGAGGGCATGGGGGCCGCGACGACGAGCTCGCCGACCTCGCCGGTGACGGGCTTGCCGGACGGGTCCCAGGCCTGGAGGTCGGTGCCCAGGCAGGCGGCCTGGAGTTCGCCGATGTGGACGGGGAGGGTGGGGACGGCGCCCGCGAAGCAGCTGCAGACGTCGGTTCCGCCGCTGACGGAGGCGATCCACAGGTCGTCGGCGACCTCGTCGTGGAGCCAGCGGAAGCCGTCGGGCGGCAGCGGGGAGCCGGTGGTGGCGACGCACTTGACGGTGGAGAGGTCGAAGTCGCGGGCGGGGTGCACCTCGGCCTTCTTGCAGGCCATGACGTAGGCGGCGGAGGTGCCGTACAGGGTGGCGCGGGTGCGTTCGGCGATGCGCCACTGGGCGCCGGTGTCGGGGTAGCCGGGGCTGCCGTCGTAGAGGACGACGGTGGTGCCGGTCAGCAGGCCGGAGACGAGGAAGTTCCACATCATCCAGCCGGTGGAGGTGTACCAGAAGAACCGGTCGCCGGGGCCGAGGTCGCAGTGCAGGCCGAGCTGCTTGAGGTGTTCGAGGAGGATGCCGCCCTGGGACTGGACGATGGCCTTGGGGGCGCCCGTCGTGCCGGAGGAGTAGAGGATCCACAGCGGGTGCTCGAAGGGCACCGGTTCGAAGACGGGCTCGGTGTCGCCCGAGGTGAGGTCCGCCCAGGTGAGGGTGGATTCGGGAGCGGGCGTGCCGAGGAGGGGGATGTGGACCACGGCGCGCAGGGAGGGGAGCTCGGCGCGCAGTTCGGCGACGGTGTCGCGGCGGTCGTGCTGCTTGCCGCCGTAGCGGTAGCCGTCGACGGTGAAGAGGACGACGGGTTCGACCTGCTGGAAGCGGTCGAGGACGCTGCGGGCGCCGAAGTCGGGGGCGCAGGAGGTCCAGACCCCGCCGACCGCGGCGGTGGCGAGGAAGGCGACGACCGCTTCCGGGATGTTGGGGAGGTAGCCGCTGACGCGGTCGCCGGGGCGGACGCCGAGGGCGCGCAGTTCGGCGGCGAGCGATCCGACCTGGCGGCGGAGCTCGGCCCAGGTGAGGGGGGTCGGCTCGTGGGTCTCGTCCACGGAGAGCAGGGCGGGTTCCGCGGCGCGGGCGGGGTCCTCGGCGGCGCGCAGGGCGTGCTCGGCGTAGTTGAGGGTGGAGCCGGTGAACCACCGGGCGCCGGGCATGGAGCGGTCGGCGAGGACCTGCTCGTAAGGGGTGGTGAACCGTACGTCGAACCATTCGGCGACGGCCTGCCAGAACACGTCCAGCTCGTCGACGGACCAGCGGTGCAGGGCGGGGTAGCCGCCGTCGGCGGGGGCGTCGAACCGTTCGGCCGCCCAGGCCTGGAAGGCGGTGATCCGGGCCGCTGCGATCCGGTCGGGGGCCGGGGACCAGAGGGGTTCCGGCGGGGTGGCTGAGGTCATGGGTCGGCTCCCGGTCAAGTCTGCGGCTCGCGCTTCGTGTGCGTACGGTGCCACCGCGGCGTGGGTGTTCGCGCGACGGCTCACTGGGACGATGCCATGTGATCGACATACGCACCAGAGGTGTCCCGTGCGGTCGGGCCCGGTCCCGTCGCGGGTGAACGGCAGCTGAACGCCGCCCGCTCGGACCGGGGCCGGTGGCAGGGTGATCCGCATGGACGGTAGTGATCTGGTACGTGCGGTGAAAGAGATCGGTACGGCGCGCGGGCGGCGCGCCTGGCGCGCGGCCCTGCGCCGCCGCCGGGCCGACGCGGTGGCCCTGCCGCGACGGGGTGCGGAGCGGGCGCGGGTGCCGGGGCTGCTGGAGGGGACGCGGGCGTTGCCGGGCGGCGGCGTACTGCGGTTCGCGCGCTCCGAGCTGCTGGTACGGGTGACCGTGGGCGGGGCGGTGTTCTGGGGCTGGGACGGGGCGGAGCCGGGGTCGTCGTACGCGGTGGTGGGCGGCGGGCCGGAGCCCGATCCCCGGGCGGTGCTGGAGCCGGACACCGGGGGCGGTTGGCGGGTGGTGTCGGAGCGGGTGATGGTGGCGGTGTCCCGGCACGGGGCGGTGGAGGTGCGGACGCCGGGCGGGGCGATGTTGCGGCGGGAGTTGCCGCCGCGCTGGTGGGATCCGGTGGGAGCCGGGGCGTCAGGGGCGGACGGGTGCGACGGCGAGGGGGTGGGCGGGCGGCCCCCGGACGGGGCGGCGGCGCAGGGCCCGCGCCGACTCCAGCGGTCGGAGGTGCCGGCCGATGCCCGGTTCTTCGGGCTGGGCGGGCGGGCGTCGGGGCCCCGGCTGCGCGACGGGACGTACCGGTTGTGGAACACGGATCCGGGGGGCGCCTTCGGGCCGGGCGACGATCCGCTGTACGTCACGATGCCCGTCCAGGTGGTGGTCGCGGACGTGGGCACGCACTTGGCGTTCTACGACAACTCGTGGGACGGGCGGATGGTGTTGCGGGAGGGTGAGGAGGGGGCCGGGTCGGGCGTGGACCGGGTCGGGACGAGCGAGCTGCGGCTGGAGGGCGGGCCGGCCCGCTGCTGGGTGCTGACGGGGACCCCGGCGCGGGTGCTCCAGGGGTGGTCGGGGCTGACGGGCGCGCCGGCGGTGCCGCCCGAGTGGGCGCTGGGGTACCAGCACGCGCGCTGGGGGTTCGGGAGCGCGGCCGAGGTGCGGCGGGTGGTGGCGGGGTACCGGGAGCGGGGGTTGCCGCTGGCGGCCGTACACCTGGACATCGACCACCACGACGCGCACCGGGTGTTCACGGTGGACCGCGAGGCGTTCCCCGATCTGCCGGGGCTGGCACGGGAGTTGGCGGGGCAGGGGGTGCGGCTGGTGTCGATCGTGGATCCGGCGGTGAAGGCGGGCGATCCGCTGCACGCGTCGGGTCGGGCGGTGGGCGCGCGGGGCGCGTTCGTGCGGGACGCGCGGGGTGAGGAGGTTCGGGGCGAGGTGTGGCCGGGTGAGTGCGCGTACCCGGACTTCACGGATCCGGCGGTGCGGCAGTGGTGGGGCGACCTGTACGGGGAACGGCTCGCGCAGGGGTTCTCGGGTTTCTGGCACGACATGAACGAGCCGGTCTCCTTCGCGCCGTGGGGGGATCCGACGTTGCCGCGGTCGGCCCGGCACGTGATGGACGGGGCGGGCGGGGACCACCGGTCCGGGCACAACGTGTACGCGCTGGGGATGGCGCGGGCGGGGTGGGAGGGGTTGACGCGGCTGCGGCCGGACGAGCGGCCGTTCCTGTTCTCCCGGTCGGGGTGGGCGGGGATGCAGCGCTACGGGGGCTCGTGGTCCGGGGACGTGGAGAGCAGCTGGGAGGGACTGCGGGCGTCGCTGGCGCTGGTGTTGGGCCTCGGGCTGTGCGGGGTGCCGTACTCGGGGCCGGACGTCGGGGGCTTCGGGGGGTCGCCGTCGCCGGAGCTGTACCTGCGGTGGTTCCAGTTGGGGGCCTACCTGCCGTTGTTCCGTACGCATTCGGCGCTATCGGCGGGGCGGCGGGAGCCGTGGGAGTTCGGGCCGGAGGTGACGGAACGGGCCGCGGAGGTGTTGGCGGAGCGGGAGCGGCTGCGGCCGTACTTCGTGACGCTGGCGCATCTGGCACGGCGGACGGGGGCTCCGTACGTGCGGCCGCTGTGGTGGGGCAATCCGGAGGACCGGGTGCTGCGGGACTGCGAGGACGCGTTCCTGTTGGGTGACGCGCTGCTGGTGGCGCCGGTGTTGGAGTGCGGGGCGGACCGGCGGGCGGTGCGGCTGCCGCGGGGGCGCTGGTACGACACGGTGACGGGGGTGGCGTACGAGGGACCGGGGCAGGTGCTGCTGGATGCTCCGCGGGGCCGGGTGCCGGTGTTGGCGCGGGCGGGATCGGTCCTGCCGGTACGGGGCGCGGAGGGGTCGGTGGTCCTGGAGGCGTGGGCTCCGGCGCGGGGGCGGACGGGGGGCGGGGTGGTGATCCGGGACGCGGGGTCGGGGTTCGCGCCGGGCACGGTGGAGCGGTACGTGGTGCGGTGGGTCGGCGAGTCGGTGGTGGTGGAGGACGAGACGGGCGAGCCCGTGCGGGGTGTGACGGTACGCGGCCTGTGAACTCCGAGGGGGGACGGTGGGGTTCGGGGCTGCGGCGGGGGTGTGGTGCGGCTGGAGGGGGGCGGGCCCGGGTGGTTGGGACCGGGGTCGGACCGTGGACCGGACGGGGTGCGGGGCAGGGGCGGGGAGGAGGCCGGTGATGGTCGGGGCGAGCCCGGTGAGGGCGGTGTGGCGGGTGGGGCGATGGTGGCCGGGGGTGCGGTGGCGGCGGGAACGGTGGTCGGGGTGGGGACGTCGGCGACTGTCCTGGCGGAGCTGCGGCGTCAGGGGGTGGAGCGCCGACACGGGCAGGTGCGCGGTCGGGAGCTGCGGGCCCGCTTCGTCCTGGCCCGGGCTCCTGCCGGGAGTCGGGGTCGGGCGTTCGGAAGGGATCGGGTCGGGCCGTCTCCGAGATGCCAGCTGCCCCACCCGGGGCGGGCGGGGCAGCTGGGTCCGGCGCGATCGGGACCCCACCTGAGGGGGTACGTGGCCGGCCCGGACGGGGTGAGGGGCCGGGGCCCGGCCCGGTCAGGTGTAGCGGCCCGCGAACCAGGCGGCCGCCGCCCGGGTGTGGAGGGGGAACGCCAGTTCCGAGGGGGTGTGCAGGACGTGCCAGCCGGTCGTCTCGTCGGTCGGGACGGACGGCGGCAGAGAGGCGCGGGGGCGCGGCGGCAGCAGGCCGAACACCAGCAGGTGGCCGCGCGGGGAGGTCATCACGTCGGCGAGCGCGACATCGGAGGCCGGGGCCTCGATGCCGGTCTCCTCGCGGAGTTCGCGGGCGACGGCCTCGCGCCAGTCCTCACCGAAGTCGATGAAACCGCCGGGTAGGGCGACGCCGCCGAGGGACGGTTCGATGGTGCGGGTGATGACCACGAGGCCGGTGCCGGAGGCGTCCTCGACGGGGAGGAGGACGACGGCCACCGGAAGCGGGTTGCGGTAGGCGGTCGTTTCGCAGCCGGCACAGGTGCGGGGCCAGTCGGACGTGTCGAACGGGGCTCCGCAGGTGGAGCAGTGCGAGTCCCTCAGGTGTGCCGGCATGCGGCGATGGTATGCCAAGGGGCATGAGGATGAGGGTGGTTGTCGCGGTGCGGGTGGTGGCGGCGGTATGGGTGGCACAGGCGCTGCTCGGGCTACCGACACACGCCGCGGGCACGGCGAGTACGGCGGACACGGCGCACGCCGCGGACACCGCGGACACGGCAGGCACGGCGCACGCCGCGGACACGGCGAGTACGGCGGGCAGCGAGGAGGCGGCGAGCGCGGCAGGCCGCACGGGAACGGCGAGCGCGACGGGCCCGGTCGGAGCGGCGGCCGCCGCCCGGACGTGGAGCGCGACGGAAGGGGTGGCGGCGGCATCCGGGACGCCGAGGGCGCAGGACACGGCACGCGCGCCGCGCAACACGGCCGCCGTGGGCGAACCCGTCACGACAGGGGCGGCCCCTGGAACGCCGAGCACGGCGACAGCCCCGACGGGCACGGCGGGCGCCGCGGGCACGGCAGGCGCCCCCGGCCCGGCGGCCGGCCCGCGTCCGCGGTTCGTCGCGTTGCGGGAGGTCGATCCGAGTGTCGTCGAGGACATCCGGTACGCCGGGTCGCGGAACTTCACCGGAGCGGTGGTCGACGGGTACGAGGAGCCCGTGTGCCTCCTGGCGCGGCCGGTCGCCGAGGCGTTGCGGCGGGCGCAGCGGGAGGTGCTGCGGGCGGGGTACTCGCTGAAGGTGTACGACTGCTACCGGCCACAGCGGGCGGTGGACCGGTTCGTGCGCTGGGCCGGGGACGCGGCGGACCAGTCGACGAAGGCCGAGTTCTATCCCGAGGTCGACAAGGCGCGGCTGATCCCCGAGGGGTACATCGCCGCGCGGTCGGGCCACAGTCGCGGGAGCACGGTCGACGTGACGCTGGTGCGGTTGCCCGCCCGGCGGGAGGTGGACATGGGGACCAGGTTCGACTTCTTCGGCTCCCTGTCGCACACCGACGATCCCCGGGTGTCCGGGGCCGTGCGGGAGAACCGGCAGGTGCTGAAGCGGGTGTTGGGGGCGCAGGGGTTCGTGAACCTGCCCGTGGAGTGGTGGCACTTCACGTACCGGCCCGAGGCGTATCCGGATGCGTATTTCGACGTCCCGGTCGCTGTCGCCTCCGTCCGCCCGTGAGTACCGTGCCCGCATGACCTTCAGCTCGTACGAGGAATTCTGGCCGTACTACGTCGCGATGCACTCCCGGGCCGCCACCCGCTGGATCCATCTCACCGGCACGCTCACCGGCCTCGCGCTGAGCGCCTACGGGGTGGCGCGGGGCAGGAAGCGTTACCTCGCCGCGCTGCCGCTGATCGGGTACGGGACCGCCTGGCCGGCGCACTTCCTGATCGAGGGGAACAACCCGGCCACCTTCGGCAATCCGGCCTGGTCGTTGCGCGGGGACGCGCGGATGATCCGGATGATGCTGGCCGGGCGGGACGCCGAGTTGGGCGAGATCGCCCGCAAGTGGCTCGCCGAGAACCCGTGTCAGGAGGCCTCACCCGTGACAGACTCCTGACGACCCGTCAGAGGTCGTACCTGGGAGGGGCCTTGGCACGCACACGCACACCCGTCGTGGACGGGTGGTTCACCGAGGACGGTCCGGACGGTGGCTTCCGCCTGCTCGGCACCCGCTGCGCGGCCTGCGCCGCGGTGTTCTTCCCGCGCGAGGACGCGTACTGCCGCAATCCGCACTGCGCGGGGGGCGGCGCGCTCGTCGAGGTGCCGCTGTCCCCCCGGGGCCGGGTCTGGTCCTGCACCGACGGGCGCTACCGGCCGCCCGCGCCGTACGTGTCCGACCCCGAGGTGCCCTGGGAGCCGTACACGCTCGTCGCGGTGGAGCTGGAGGCGGAGGGGATGGTCGTGCTGGGGCAGGCGGTGCCCGGGGTGGGCGTCGCCGATCTGGCGGTCGGGACGGAGGTCGAGGTGGTGGCCGGCGTGCTGAACGAGGACGCCGGAACCGTCTGGACCACCTGGCGGTTCCGGCCGGTGGGAGCGGCCTCGTGAGCGCCGACGTCGCCGTCCTCGGGGCCGGGATGCACCCGTGGGGCAAATGGGGTCGCGGCTTCGTCGAGTACGGGCGGGCGGCCGCCCTCGCCGCGCTCGCCGACGCGGGCCTGGAGTGGACGGACGTGCAGTCGATCGTCGGCGCCGACACCGTCCGCTCGGGCTACCCGGGCTACGTCGCCGGCGCCACCTTCGCCCGGGCCCTCGGCTGGCAGGGCGCCCGGGTGACGAGCGTGTACGCGGCCTGCGCCTCCGGGGCACAGGCGATCGGCGCGGCCCGGGCGCAGATCCTGGCGGGGCTGGCCGACGTGGTGCTGGTGGTGGGCGCCGACGCCGCGCCCAAGGGGTTCTTCGCCCCGGCGGGCGGCGAACGGCCCGACGATCCGGACTGGCTCCGGTTCCGGCTGCTGGGTGCCACGAACCCGGCGTACTTCGCGCTGTACGCCCGCCGCCGGATGGCCCTGTACGGGGACACCGGCGAGGACTTCGCGCTGGTCAAGGTGAAGAACGCGGCGGCGGGCGCACTCAACCCGAACGCCCGCTACCGCAAGCCGGTGAGCGCCGAGGAGGTGGCCGCCTCGGCGGTGGTGGCCGATCCGCTGCGGCTGCTCGACATCTGCGCGACCTCGGACGGGGGCGCGGCCCTGGTGCTGAGCAGCATGGAGTTCGCCCGGGCGCGCGGGGCCGCGGACCCGGTGCGGATCCGGGCGGTGTCGACGGTGACGCCCACGTATCCGCGTACGGTGCTGGACCTGCCGGACATCGCCACCGACTCCGCGACGGCCGGGTCGCCGTCCGGGGGTTCCTTCCGGTCGTCGATCGCGCGGGCGGCGTACGAGGAGGCGGGGATCGGGCCCGACGACCTGTCGCTCGCCGAGGTGTACGACCTCTCCACGGCGCTGGAGTTGCAGTGGTACGAGGACATCGGGCTCTGCGGCGAGGGTGAGGGGGCCAAGCTCGTACGGGACGGGGCGACGGCCCTCGGCGGCCGGGTGCCGGTCAACGCGAGCGGCGGGCTGGCCTCCTTCGGGGAGGCGGTGCCGGCCCAGGCCATCGCCCAGGTGTGCGAGTTGACGTGGCAGCTGCGGGGGACGGCCGGCGCCCGCCAGGTGCCGGGGGCGCGGGTCGGGATCACCGCCAACCAAGGTCTGTTCGGCCACGGTTCGTCGGTCGTGGCCGTGCGCTGAGGCGCGCGGGGCGGGGCCGCGGGGACCGCCGGGGGCGGCGGCGCGACGGTCGGGCGGGGCGTGAACAGGGTGTGTTGCCCGAACGCTTGACGGTCCCGGACGGCGGGTTCACACTCTCCCCACGGTCCCGCGCCGCGACCGGGGCCTCCCTCGATCCCCCCATGAGAGCTGCGGTCCGTACCCCAGTCGGCGGGGGTACGGGCCGCCTCCATGTCGGGCGCCCGCGGCCGACCGGCGGGCTGCCGCCGTCAGGCCGCGCACATCATCGGGCCCCCGCCCCTCGGGCCCCCGCCGTCAGGCTGCGACGGCGTTCACGGGCCAGCGACATGGCGTGTTCCACGACTCCGACCAGGACGTCCTTGACGGACTCCCGGTCACGGGCGTCGCAGAGCAGCACCGGCACTCCCGGGTCGAGGTCGAGCGCCTCGCGGAGCGTGACCACCGGGTGGCGGGCCGCGCCGTCGAAGCAGTTGACCGCGACGACGAAGGGGATGCCGCGCCGCTCGAAGTAGTCGATCGCCGCGAAGCAGTCGGCGAGTCGACGGGTGTCGGCGAGGACCACGGCGCCGAGCGAGCCCTGCGCCAGTTCGTCCCACAGGAACCAGAAGCGGTCCTGTCCGGGCGTGCCGAAGAGGTACAGGACGAGGTCCTCGCGCAGGGTGATGCGACCGAAGTCCATGGCCACGGTCGTGGTGCTCTTGCCCTCCACCCCTTGTGTGTCGTCGATGCCGATGCCCGGCTCGGAGAGGCGTTCCTCCGTGCGCAGGGGTCGGATCTCGCTCACCGCGCCGACCAGGGTGGTCTTGCCCACCCCGAAACCGCCCGCGACCAGGATCTTCAGGGTCAGCGGCTCGACCGGCGACACGGCGTGCATCGCGCCGGTGCGGCTAGAGCGCCCGAAGGCCATTGATCACCTCACGCAGTATGGATTCGTCGGGGAGTTCGGCCGGTGGGACCGGCCGGGTCACGTGGACCAGTTCTTCGTCGACGAGGTCCCCGATCAGGACCCGGACCACGCCGATGGCGAGGTCGAGGTCCGCGGCGAGTTCCGCGACCGACTGGGGGCGTTCCCGGCACAGCCCGAGGATGTGGGCGTGTTCCGGGGACAGGGTCAGGTCCCAGACCGGATCGTCGGCCGCCGGTTCGGCGATGACGAGCGCGATCAGGTCGAGCCGGTGCCGGCCGGAGTGGCTGGTCCGGCCCCTGGTCATGGCGTACGGACGGACGACGGGACCCGCGTCGTCGTCGAACCAGTGGGGGTGCTCGGGCCGGGTCGGGGAGTCGGGGGTTCCCGGCGTGCTCAGGGCGTCGGTGGGGTGGTCCTGTCCTGATTCGCTCATCCGGTCCGACTCACCCTCCGGCTGGCAGCCCGGTGCGCGGGGCGGTCGCCAGGTGGTCGCCGACGCGCTTGACCATGAGGGTCATCTCGTAGGCGACCTGGCCGACGTCGGATTCGGAGTCGGCCAGGACGGCCAGGCAGCTGCCGTCGCCGGCGGCCATGACGAACAGGAAGGCCTCGTCGAGTTCGACGACCGTCTGGCGGACCCGGCCGGAGTCGAAGTGTCGGCCGACTCCCTTGGCCAGGCTGTGGAATCCGGACGCGACGGCGGCGAGGTGCTCGCTGTCCTCCCGGGTGAGGTCCTGGGAGCTGCCCGTCGGCAGGCCGTCCCCGGAGAGGACGACGGCCTTGCGGATGCTGGCGACCTTGTCGACGAGCTCGTCGAGGAGCCAGTTGAGCGGGCCGCGGCCCCTGCTGTCGTTCCCGGTCTGCGGTGCGGTCATCGACCGTCCCCTTCGTTCTCGTGCGCGGGACCGGAGGCGGCGGGGGTGCCTGTCCCGGTCTCGGACTGCTGCTGCGCGTGCTGGTCGCGGCCCGCGGTCCAGCCCCGCTGGAGGGCGGACATGCGGGTGCGTACGTCTTCGGCGTCGCGGTCGATCACCTGGTCGGTGGTGGCTTCGACGGCGGCGGCGCCGGGGCCGTTCTTGAGCTGGGGCGCGAGGTTGGCCTGGCGGACCCGGCGGGGCAGGCCGCCGGGGCCCGCGGCGGGCTGCGTACGGCCGACCTCCGGTCCGGCGCCGACCGCGGGCTTCGCCGGTACCGCCCGGGGTTCGACGCGGCGGCCGTGCTCGGCGACCAGGGTCGGGGTGGGCCGGCGCCGGGGCAGCGGGACGGTCCCGTCGGGACGGGCCGTGTCGGGGCGGGTGCGCTCCAGCCGGACCGGGCCGGTCGAGGCGGCCGGCCCGCGGTCGGGGGCGGCGGCGCCCCGGGATGCGGTGCGGACGCCGTCGGCGGTCGGGTCCGCACCCTCGCCCCGGTCGTGGTGGTGGTCGGCGCCGCGGTCGCCGATCCGGTCGCCCTTCCAGGCGGAGCCGCGCCCGGGGTGCCGGTCGCCGTGCGGGCGGTCGGCCGAGCGCAGCCCGAGCAGGGCGGTGCGGGGGATGCCGCCGGGCGGGGTCTCGTCGTCGAGGGTGGCCATGGGTGGGCGGGTGCCCGTCGCCGTGAGGGCCGCGAGGTCGTCGGCGGCGCCCGGGCCGTCGAGGGCGTCCAGGCCGAGGACGCCGAGCGGGCCCTCCAGTTCGACGGGGCCGTTCAGCACGCCGGCGGGCAGCGGGCGGGGCGGGACGCCCCGGTCGACGGCCAGGGGCGCCGGGCGGCGGGGGCCCTTGCCGACGGGGCCGCCCTTGACGCCCTTGGGGGTCTTGCCGCCCAGTCCCCCGAGGCCGTTGAGGCGGATGCCGGTGCCGTTGGTGTCGGGGGCCTCGGTGAGCAGCTCGGCCGGGAGGAAGACCACCGCGGTGGTGCCTCCGTACGGGCTGGGCTGGAGGACGACCTTGACCGCGTGCCGGCGGGCCAGCCGGCTGACGACGAACAGGCCCAGGCGGTCGGTGTCGGAGAGTTCGAACTCGGGGGTCTCGGCGAGCCGGAGGTTCGCGTCGAGGAGGGCCTCGGGGTTCATGCCGAGGCCGCGGTCGTGGATCTCCAGGGTGAAGCCGTTGGCCACCCGCTCGCCGTGGACCTGGACGGCGGTGTGCGGGGGCGAGAACACGGTCGCGTTCTCCAGGAGTTCCGCGACGAGGTGGGTGACGTCGGCGACGGCCGGGCCCTCGATGCCCAGGCGTGGCAGCCGGCGCACCTCGATGCGCTCGTAGTCCTCGACCTCGGCCACGGCGGCCCGGACCACGTCCATGAGCTGCACGGGCTTGCGCCACTGGCGGGAGGGCGCGGCGCCGGAGAGGATCACCAGGCCCTCGGCGTGCCGGCGCATGCGGGTGGTCATGTGGTCGAGGCGGAACAGGTCGGCGAGTTCGTCGGTGTCCTCGGTGCGCCGTTCCATGGTGTCGAGGAGGGTCAGCTGGCGGTGCAGCAGGACCTGGTTGCGGCGGGCCAGGTTCACGAACACCTCGGAGACGCCCCGGCGCAGTTCGGCCTGCTTGACGGCGGCCTCGACGGCGGCCCGTTGGAGGGAGTTGAGGGCCAGGGCCACCTGGCCGACCTCGTCCTTCTCGAACTCCAGGCGGGGCGCCTCGGTCTCCACGTCGACGACCTCGCCGGCCGCGAGCCGGCGCATGACGCCGGGCAGCCGGACGCCGGACGCCTCGTGGGCGTCCTTGCGGAGCTGGGACAGGTCGCGGATCAGGTCGCGGCCGATGCGGACGGACAGGACGAGGGAGACGGCCAGGGCGATGAAGCCGAGGACGCCCGCGACGGCGGCCTGGACCAGGACGCCCATCGCGACGGGCTCGACGCGCTTTTGGTAGCGGTCGCCCGCGGCGGTGCCCATCGCGGCGAGGTCGTCGAGGACCTTGCCGGAGGCCTCGTCCCACTGGGCGGCGGTGACGGTGCGCGGGGGTTTGACGGCGCCCCCGGCGATGAACCGTTCCTCCACGTCACGCAGGGCCTTGCTCTCGGGTCCCTGCCAGTACTGCTCGAACAGGCCGCGGTCCTCGGCGGGCAGGATCGCCAGGTTGACCTCGTACAGCAGGGCCCGGTTCGCGGCGAAGCCGGACACCCGGCGGACGTCCTCGGCGGTGATCCGGCCGGCCGCGAGGGCGGAGGATATGACCGCGTCCTCGCGGGAGAGGGCCTCGCGGGCCCGGGTGGCGCCGACGAGGGCGCGCCCCTGCTTGTCCATCTCGACGTCGTCCAGGGCGTGGAGGTTCATCAGGAAGGCGTAGCAGGGGTCGACCAGCCGGCTGTACAGCTCCAGGGCCTGGCCCGGGTCGAGGGCGTTGCGGTCGACGGAGTTGCGCAGCGCCGAGATGCCGTGGAAGGCGTCGAGGACGGAGCGCAGTCGGCCGGCGGTGAGGGAGTTGAGTTCGTCGGTGACTTCGGGGTCGGCTGCGTTCTCGGTGAGCCGGCGGAACATCGCGTCGGTGGCGGCCCGGCTCTTGGTGAGTTCGGTGGTGGCGGCGGAGGCGCGGGGGTCGCCGATGACGACGAGGCTCTGCCGGCGCTCCTTCTGCAGGACCCGTGCGACGTCCTCGACGGGGTAGCCGACCTTCTCGATCACGTAGGCGACGTCGAGCAGTTGCACGGCCTGTCGCCCGGTGATGACCGTCGCGAAGCCCCAGAGGGCGGTCAGGGAGACGAGCGGCACCAGGAGCAACGCCACGATCTTCCGGCGGATGGATTTCCCGCGAAAGCGCATGGCCTCCCCAGCCTCCCCCAGCTCAACCCGCTTCTCGGGGGTCGGTGTTCCGTCATTTAAACGGCGTGAGCCTACTACTGACAGGGAGCGACCTCGAAGGGGTGTCCGGACGTTTTCGGCCTGACCCTCGCACTAAGATCACCAGTTGTCCCATAGTTCCGGTCAAGTCCGGCCCGATATGTG
This sequence comes from Streptomyces sp. NPDC048383, assembly GCF_040651775.1. Taxonomy (NCBI): domain Bacteria; kingdom Bacillati; phylum Actinomycetota; class Actinomycetes; order Kitasatosporales; family Streptomycetaceae; genus Streptomyces; species Streptomyces sp. NPDC048383. The sequence continues at coordinate 27,185 of NZ_JBEZKS010000066.1, read as the reverse complement.
GCAGATGACACTCGGTGGGGTGTCGGTTCCCTTCAGGTGACGGATGGCTGGAATTCTTCGTTCCGGGTGGGTGGGCGGCGTGGGTCGTGTCCGCGATGCGGGAATCTCCCGGCTTCCCCGTACGTCTGACATGACGTGTGGGCGCGCGCGGGGCGGGCAGGTGTGGGAGCAGGCTCTGCGGACCGCGCGGTGGGGAGTGGGCGGACCATGAGGATGTACGAGGAGAACGGCGTGGCGAGCGAGGCGCCGGGGCGCGGCCTGTGGGTGGAGGAACCCGCGCGCCGTCGCCGGATGCCGGATCCGGTGCGGGCCTCCGCGGTGCGGGCGGTGCTGATCGTGGCGGTCGTCCTGACGGAGGCCACCATCACGTTCTTCCTCACGCTGACGGGCTCGCTGCTGGCCTTCCCCATGGTGATCTGCGGGGTCGCCGGGACGGTGGTCGCCACCTGGGGGGTGCTGGACGTGTGGATCACCCGGCAGATGTGGCACCAGCGGAACGGGGTGGTGTCGCAGCCCAGCAGCGCGGCCTCCCCCGGCCGGAGCTGGAGCGAGCGCCGGGGCCCGATACCCGTCGCGCGGCCGCGGTAGGGGCGGGAGCCGGGCCCGGCGCGGCCCCGCGCCGGCGGCGGGCCGAACCGTTCCCGGGCCGGACCCGTTCCCGGGCCGGGCCCGGCGCGGCGGGGCCGGCCCGGGGCGCTACGAAGCGCCGCCCCGGCGGAACATGCGGGTCGCCGTGATCTCGCCGTGGATGGTCTCCCCGTCCGGGGAGGGTTGGGGCAGCCCCGGCCGCAGGTGCTCCTCGACGCTGATGTACTTCAGGCCCGCCCGCAGGTCCGCGTCGTTGCGCAGCCGGATGACCAGCGGGAACTCGGCCAGGGCCGTGGTGTCGAAGAGACCCGTGGTGTACAGCAGTTGGACACCGAGGGCGTCGGACACGGCCCGCTGGAGCTCCAGCAGGTAGGTGGCGTTGGCGCGTCCGATCGGGTTGTCGAGGAAGAGCGTGCCCGCGTGGCGGTGCTTGTCGCGGCCCCGGTCGTTGCTGCGCAGCGCCGCCATCGTGCAGTAGAGGGCGATGGCGGCGGTGAGGAGCTGCCCGCCGGAGAACACGTCGCCCATCTGGCCGACCGGGACCCGCTCGGCGCGCAGGACCGCGTCCGGCTTGAGGATCTCCACGGCGATGCCCTTGGGTTCCAGCGCCGCCTGGACGCCGCGCAGCAGCAGGGACATCCCGTCGCGGCGGCCCTCGCCGAAGGAGGCGGTGCTGTTCTTCTTGACGGCGGCCCGGGTGGCCTCGTCGATGACCTCGCCGAGCCGCTCGGTCAGGACGGCCTGGTCCGGTTCCTCGAAGCGGATCCGCAGGAACTCCTGCCCCGACCACTCCCCCAGCCCCTCGGGCAGTTGGGACAGGCGCTGCGCGGAGCGCAGGGTGGCCAGGGCGGACTCGACGAGGCCGCGCAGCCGGTCGACGATGCTGTCGCGGTTGCGTTCCAGCTGGGCGAGCTCGTCGGTCAGTACGCGCAGCCGGGGCGCGAAGGCGGTGGCCCAGGCGGCGGCGTGCTCCGGCAGGGCGGAGGCGGGCAGTTCGCGGATCTGCTGGCGCGCGGGGGTGCGCACCTGCTCGTAGCGGTTGGCGTTGGCGTGCCGGACGAGTACGTCGCTCGCCTCGCGGACGCCGGACTCGGCCGCCGAGAGGTCGGCCGAGCAGGCGCGCAGGGAGCGGCGGGCCTCGGCGGCGGACTGCCGGGCCTCCTCCAGGGTCCCCGGGTGCGGCGCCGGTTCCTGCTCGTCGTCCGGGTGGGTGTGGTCGCGCAGCAGGTCCCGCAGCATGGCGGCGGTCTCGTCGAAACCGCCGGCGCCGTCCTCGGCGGCGCGGTGGGCGCGCAGCAGGTCCGCGTGGGCGGACCGGGCGGCGTCGACGGCCGCGCTGTGCGCGGCGAGCTGGGCGGTGGCGGTGCGCAGCAGGCCCTGGGCCTGTTCGACGTCGGCCGGGACCAGTTCCTCGGGCAGCTCGGTGTGCGCCTCCCCCTCGGCGGGGGCGTGCCGTTCGGCCTCGCCGCGCAGTCGGCCGAGCTGCTCGCTCGCGGTGGACGCGCGCGTCTCCAGCATCTGTACGAGGGCTTCGGCGCGGGCGGCCGCGGCCTGCCGGGAGGGTCCGTCGGCGCCGTCGGTGCCTTCGAGGAGTTGGCCGGCGCGGGTGCGCACCTTGTTGGTGAGCCGGTCGAGTTCGGTCAGCGCGCCGCTCTCGTCGCTCTCGGCGCGGGCCTGTTCGGCGCGCAGGTCGGCGCCGACGCCGACCTTCTCGTAGAGCCGGGAGGCCGCGCGGTAGGCCTCGCGCAGTTCGGGCAACGGGGCCTTGGCGGCGCCCGGCGGCTCCTCGGGGAGGGGTTCGGGGGCGCCGGCGATCTCGGCGCGTTCGGCGCGCAGCGCGCGCGCGGTGCGGCGGGCGTCGTCGGCGGCGCGCTGGGCGGCCCGGCGGTCCTCGTCGGCGGAGCGGGCCCGGTCCAGGCAGGCCTCGGCGCGGGCTTCGGACTCGGCGGCCTCGTCGGCGAGTTCGCGCAGCCGGGCCTGCCAGCCGGCGCGCTCGCGCAGGCGGTGGGCGAGCCCGGACAGGACGTCGGCGACGCGGCGGGCGCGCTGGGCGCTCTCCTGCCGGTCGTCGCGTACCCGGTTGGCGTCGGCGGCGGCCTCGTCGGCCTCGGCGCGGACGGTACGGGCCTCCGCGAGTTCGGCGTCGGCCTCCTCGGCGAACGTCCGGGCGGCGGCGGCCCGGCCCGCCAGTTCGGCGAGCCGGCCGGGCGGGCAGCCGGTGCGCCAGGAGGCGAGGCGGGCGGCGAGCTCCCGGTCACCGGAGAGGCGGGCGGCGAGGTCGCGGATCTCGGTGTCGCGGGCGCCGGCGCGGGCGCGCAGGGCCTGGCGTTCCTCGTCGGCGGCGTGCTCGTCGTGCATGGCCGGGTTCGGCGGGACCAGGAAGACGTCCGGATCGCCCGCCGGGCCGGCGGTCGACGGGACGGGGGCCAGCAGGGCGGCGGCGGTGCCCACGGCCACGGTGGAGCGGGGCAGCAGGGCGGCGCCGGTGAGGACCTCGCGGGCGCGGGAGTGCGTGTCGGGGTCGGTGATCACGACGCCGTCGACGAGTTCGGGGCGGGCCGCGAGGACCGCCGCGTGGTCGGCGGGGTCCACGGACTGGGCGAGGTAGCGCCAGCCGGGGAGGGCCGGGATGCCGTGTTCGCCGAGGTACTCGACGGTGGCGAGGACGTCCGGGCCGGGCGGCAGCAGGCCGCCGTCGCCGAGGGCGGCCAGGATGCGGGAGTCGTCGGCGGCGGCGGTGCGCAGCTCGAAGAGCTGGCGTTCGGCGGCGGTGACCTGGTCGCCGAGCAGGGTGCGCAGGTCGTCTGCGCCCCGGTCGAGGTCCTCGGCGGTGAGCCAACCGCTCTCGGCGGCGCCGGGCTCGCGTTCGGCCACGTCGGCCGGCCCGGCGCCGGAACGCGGGCGCGGGACGTCGGCGTCGGGCCCGGACGGGAGGCCCAGGAGGGCGGCCAGTCGGGGGGAGCCGGCGAGGGAGGCGGCGGCGCGTTCCTCGGCCCCGTGGGCGGCTTCGGCCGCGTCGGCGGCGTCCGCGGCCCGGGCGGCGGTGAGTTCGGCGCGGGATTCGACGGCGGCGGCCTCGCGGGCGGCGTCGGAGGCGCCGCGGGCGGCCTCGCGGGCCTCGTCCCAGGCGGCGACGGCGGTCTTCTCCGCGTCGCTGGCGGCGAGCGCGGCGCGCGCCGGGTCGGCGTCGGGCGCGGAGTCGTCGAGCCAGCCGGCCTTGACGGCCTCGGCGGTCTCCTGCTGGACCTCCGCGAGGCGGGCCCGCAGGTGTTCGGCCTCGCTGCGGGCCCGCTGGGCGGCCGTGGCGGCGGCGGTGGCGTCGCGGTGGGCGCCCTCACCGAGGCGTTGCAGCTCGGCGGAACGCTCCTCCTCCTCGTTGGCGGCGCGCTCGCCGTGCTCGGCGGCGGTGTGCAGGGCCCGTACGAGGGCGCCGGCCGCGTCGGCGCGGGCGGCCAGTGCCGGGGCGGCGTCCCGCTCGGCCTCCAGGATGGCGGCGGCGACGCGCGTGGAGCGGTCCGCGGCGGCCCGGTGGCGCAGCACGGTCTCGGCGGCCTGCCAGGCGGCGTGCAGGGTGCGGGCTTCGAGCAGCTCGCGCCGCTGGGCGGCGGCGGCCTTGTCGGCGACGGTCAGGGCCAGCGAGGCGTGCCGGTAGGCGAGTTCGGCGGAGACGGCGGCGCTGCGGGCGCGCGCGGACTCGGCGGCGGTCACCTGGTGGGCGGCGCCGGTGACCTGCTGCGCGAGGTCGGCGGCGCGCACGCGTTCCCCGGCGGCGCGGGCGGACAGCCGCCGGGCCAGGGTGCGCGTACGCCGTTCGGCGCCGGCGTGGACGTCCCGCAGTCGGGAGCGGGTGGCGGCGGCTTCGACGATGCGGGTGAGCAGGTCGACGGAGCCGGCGGTGAAGTCGCGTTCGGCCATCAACTCGGCCCGGCGGCCCAGCTTGTTGCCGAAGCCGTGGACGAGGTCGGCGAGTCCGTCGGTGTCGCGGGTGTCGGTGACGGCGCGCAGCAGCAGGTCGGTGAAGTCGGAGTCCTTCTTGACCGCGAAGAGGCCGGCGGCCTCGCCCTCGTCGGCGTTCATCTCGCGCTGGTAGCGGAAGAGTTCGGGGTCGAGGCCGACGTCGGTGAGGTGTTCGTTCCAGCGGTCGTGGATCTCCTCCCAGTACACCTCCAGGTGCGGGTACGCCTTGCCGGCCTCGGTGAGGGCGTCGCGGAAGCCCTTCATGGTGCGGCGGCGGCCCTGGGCGCCGGAGACGCCCTCGACGGGCGGGCGCACCGAAGTGGCTTCGGCGACCGGGAGGTTGTCCAGGCTGAGGCCCGGTCCGGGGCGGAAGGAGTACCAGGCCTCGGCGAACTTGCGCGGGTCGTTGGAGACCTGCCGGCCGCGCCATTCGCTGACCTTGCCGACGACGACGCACTCGCCGGTGCGGGTGTGCTGCCATTCCAGGGCGACGTGGCCGCAGTCGTCGGCGAGCAGGAACTTGCGCAGCACGCCGGAGCTGGCGCCGCCGAGGGTGTTGCGGTGGCCCGGGAGCATCACCGAGAAGATCAGCTTGAGCAGGACGGACTTTCCGCCGCCGTTCTCCAGGAAGAGCACGCCGGCCGGCGCGGGTCGCCGCGGCGGGCCGGCGGGCTCCTCCTCGAAGAACTCCGCCTGGGCGGGCGCCGGATGGGGCACCGGTTCGCCGACTCCGCGCAGGTCGAGCACGGTGTCGGCGTAGCGCGCGCCGGCGGGCCCGATGGAGTAGAGGCGGATCCGGGACAGCTCGTACATTTCGGCGGACTCTCGTGGTCTCTGGTAGGTCGTGCGTACGTACGGAAGGGGCGTGCGGCTCAGGCGTGGAAGGGGAGCCCCGCGTCGGCGGCGAGGTCCAGGTCGTCGCCCTCGGGCGGGGGCAGCAGGGTGGGGGAACCGTCGCCTACGGGGACCACGCCGAGTTCCAGGAGCTCGGCCATGGCCGAGCTGCCCGCCATGTCGCGGACCTGGAGCTGGTAGCGGGGGGTGGTGCGGTAGGTGCCGCCGGAGTCGTCGCCGGTGCGCTGGAGGAAGCCGGACTCGGTGAGGAACGCGGCGGCCTTGCCGACGATGCCGGTGGTGGAACCGGCGAGGCGGCGGGCGTCCTTGGTGGCCCCGGTCGCGCTGCGGCGGGTCCAGACCCGCCAGGCGGCCTCCAGACCGGGGGCGTCGGAGGCCGGGTCGGTGTTCTCGCCGAGTTCCCCGGCGCGTTCCTCCAGCCGGCGGCAGGTCTGCCGGACGAAGGAGTCGACCCCGTTGACGGTGATCCGGCCGATGTAGCCGTCGTCGGCGAGGTCCTCGGGACGGGGGAAGGCGAGGGCGGCCACGGCGAGGTGGGCGAGGCCGTGCAGGAAGCGGTCGCCGCCGTCGGCGGTGGTGCGGCGCGCGTAGTCGCCCATGCGGACGGCGAAGACGGAGTCCTCGCCGGCGGCGACGGCCATCCCGGCGCGCGGGGACACCTCCAGGACGACGAGTCCGAGCCCGGTGGCGACGGCGTCGGCGAGCCGGCCGAAGCCGGGGTCCTCGCGGTAGCGGCGCAGCAGTTCCGCGTACTCGGCGTCGCGGGCGGGCAGCAGCTTGGGCTGGAGCCCGAACGCGACGAGCCGGGCCGCGTCCGCGGCGTCGGCGGGGGTGAGGGCCCCGGAGGAGACGGCCGCGGCGGGCGCCGACGCCGGATCGGGCTCGGTCCACGCGGGGTGCGCGGCGTGGTGGTCGCTCACGGGTGGGTCTCCTCGGCGGTGCGGTGGTGGTTCCGTGCGGTGGTTCCGGGCCCGGTCGTCCGGGCCGTACGGGGCATGCGACCCGTACGGGGCATGCGGCCCGTACACGGCATGCGGCCCGCACGGGGTGCCGGGTCCACCACCCGCCCGGGTCCGCCGGCGGTACGGGCGTCGGGGCCGGTGGTGCGGCCCGCCCGGGTGGGGGTCATGCCGCCTCCGAACGGTCCGCGGCCATGCCGGCGGCGTCCAGGAGGGCGGTGCCGACGATGAGGTCGGCCCCGCCGAACTCGGGGTCGTCGAGCCGGGTCCCGTCGTCCACGGCGAACAGCAGCCGCTCCTCGCCCTGCCGGTACGCGGTACCCACCGCCGGGCTCGCCGCGTGGAGGGTCAGCAGGGCCACCAGGTAGGGCAGGTCCGGGTCGCCGCGGCGGGCCTCGGCCAGCAGCCCGGACAGTCGGCGCGGGGCGTCGTGGGGCAGGTCCAGGAGCCGGTTCGCGGCGGCGAGCTGCTCCTCGCTGAAGCGGCTGTCGTCGGGGGTGGCGATGAGGTCGGGCTCCGGCATCTCCACGCCGAGGTGCTCCCGCTCCAGGGGCGGGGTCAGCAGGATCTCGACGAGGTCGGCGACGCGCACCGAGACGGGCGTGCGCAGCCCGGTGCCCGCCGCGAAGAAGGCGTCGGTGACCCGGACGGCCTGTTCGAGCGGCAGGGGCAGCACCGGGGCCACCAGTTGGCCGTACAGGTCGATCCCGGAGCGCGGCGCGGGGGCGGCGAAGGCCTGCCGGTCCTGCTCGGCGCGGAACAGCGGGCCCGCGTCCAGCAGTCGGGACTGGAGCTGGGTGTGCCGGCGGATGCAGTCCTTGACGATGTCGACGAGCTCGGCGGCGCGCCGTTTGTTGTCGGGGTCCTCGGCCTCGTCGCGGGCCTTGCGGATGTTGGTGAGGATCGCGTTCTCGTGCCGGTAGCGGTCGGCGACGTGGTCGAGGGCCTCGGCAATCATGTCGGGGACGGCCTGGAGCCAGTCCACGGCCCGGACGTTGCGCCGCGTCGCGTCGAGCGTGCGCCGCAGGGTCTCCGCGTACTGGACGGTCCGGTAGCGGGCCTGCTCGGCCGCCAGCTGGGCGTCGGCGAGCCGGCCGCGGCTGATCAGCACCTCCAGCTTGACCTCGGCGGCGATCTGCGCGCTGGTGACATCGGTGTCGAGGGCTCCGACCAGGACGTTGACGGCCTCGTCCGTGGTGCGCAGGTACACCGCGCCGCCGTAGCCGGGGACCTCCTCGATCAGCTTGAAGTCGTAGTCGCGGCGGACGTAGACGCCGTCGGGCCCGAAGGTGCCGTAGATCGCGCGGAACCCGCGGTCCACGCTGCCGACGTTGATCAGGTTCTCCAGCACCCAGCGGGCGACCCGCTCGTGCTCGGCCGCCGGGCGGGACGGCGCCTGGGCCGCGACGCGCGGCAGCAGCCTGGCCACTATCTGCTCGGCGTCCGCGCCCGTGTCGAAGTCCATGTTCAGCGTGACCAGGTCGATCGCGGACAGCGCGACCTCCGCCATCGCGTAGACCCCGTACTCGCCGGCCAGATTGGCCTTGCGGACGTCGAGGTCGTGCAGCGGGGCGGTGCAGGCGAGGGCGCGCAGCCGCCGGGCCAGGCCCTCGTCGGCGGCCGGGCCCGGCGCCGGGGACGGAAGGGTCTTCGCCGGGGCAGGGAGAGTCACGACGGAAAGACTAGGCGCTGACACGGACAACATCCCAAACAGCATGGTTCGGCCGGATCGTCCCCGGCGCCGCGAACGGCCGGGGCGCACTGTTCCCCGGCAGCGGTCGCGCTGTTCTACGCTCGCGGCATGGCTTCCATGATCACACCCCGCGCGGCCGCGATCGACCTGAACGCCGACCTCGGCGAGGGCTTCGGGAGGTGGACGTTGACCGACGACGAGGCGCTGTTGTCGGTGGTGACGAGCGCGAACGTGGCCTGCGGGTTCCACGCGGGCGATCCGTCGATCATGCGCCGGGTCTGCGAGCTGGCCGCCGAGCGGGGCGTACGGATCGGCGCGCAGGTCTCGTACCGCGACCTGGCGGGCTTCGGGCGCCGCTCGATGGACGTGCCGCCGGGCGAACTGGCGGACGAGGTGGCGTACCAGATCGGGGCACTGGAGGTGTTCGCGCGCGCCGCCGGATCCCGGGTGTCGTACGTGAAACCGCACGGCGCGCTGTACAACCGCACCGTCCACGACGCGGGCCAGGCGGGCGCCGTCGTCGCCGGTATCCGCCTCGCGGCCGGCGCGGCGGGCCTGCCGGTCCTGGGCCTGCCCGGCTCGCTGCTGCTGGCCGCCGCCGGCGACGCCGGCCTGGACGCCGTCGCGGAGGCCTTCGCCGACCGGGCGTACACGGCCCTCGGCACCCTGCTCCCGCGCGGCGAGCCGGGTGCGGTGCTCCATGACCCGGACACGGTGGTCGCCCGGGCCGTCCGGATGGCCGCCGAGGGCGCGGTCACGGCCGCCGACGGGACCCCGGTCGCGGTGGCGGCGCGCTCGCTGTGCGTGCACGGCGACACCCCGGGCGCCGCCGACCTCGCCCGCCGGGTCCGCGAGGCCCTGGGCGGCGCCGGGGTCGAAGTGGCGGCCTTCGCGTGAGGATGCACCTGCTGCCGGTGGGCGAGCGCGGACTCCTCATCGAGGTGGGCTCGGCCGCCGAGGTCGCCGCCCTGCACGCCGAGGTGCTGCGCCGGCGCGACGCGGGCGAGCTGGCCGGCGTACGGGAGGTCGTGCCCGCCGCCCGGACCGTCCTGCTGGACGGGGTGCGCGATCCCGGAGCCCTGGCCGGGCGGATCGCCCGCTGGGAGGTTCCGGCCCTCGCGGACACCGAGGGGCCGCTGGTCACCGTCCCCGTCCGGTACGACGGCCCCGACCTCGCGGAGGTGGCCGCCGCCTGGCGGGTGGCGCCGGACGAGGTCCCGCGCCTGGTCGGCGGCACCGTCTTCCGGGTGGCCTTCTGCGGGTTCGCCCCCGGCTTCGGGTACCTGACGGGGCTGCCCCCACACCTGCGCGTGCCCCGCCGCGCCACGCCCCGCACGGCCGTCCCGGCGGGCTCCCTCGCCCTGGCCGGCGAGTACGCGGGCGTCTACCCCCGCTCCTCCCCCGGCGGCTGGCAGCTGATCGGCTCCACCGGCGCGGTGCTGTGGGACCCGGCCCGGCGACCGGCGGCCCTGTTCGCGCCCGGGGTACGGGTCCGGTTCACGGAGGGTGGGTCATGAGCGGGCTGCTGGTGCTGCGCCCGGGGGCCCTGACCACCGTCCAGGACCTCGGCCGGCCCGGGTACGCCCACTTCGGGGTGCCCCGGTCCGGGGCGCTCGACCTCGGGGCGTACGCCCTGGCCAACCGACTGCTGGGCAACCCGCCCGACGCGGCGGTGCTGGAGACCACCCTCGACGGGGTCGCCCTGCGCGCCCTGACCCCGGTGACGGTGGCCGTGACGGGCGCTCCCTGCGCGGTACGGGTCTGCGGCCGGCCGGCTGCCTGGGGAGCGCCGGTCCGGCTCCCGGCGGGGGCGGAGCTGGACGTGGGCCGGGCGGAGCCGGGAGTGCGGGGCTACGTCGCGGTGCGGGGTGGGTTCCGCGTCCCGCCGGTGCTGGGCAGTCGCTCGACGGACCTGCTGTCGGGGCTGGGCCCGGCCGTCCTGACGTCCGGAACGCTGCTCCCGGTGGGCACCCCGGGCCCGGATCCGATCCGGGGGGCGGACACCCTGCCCGCGCCGGCGCCCCCGACCGAACTGGTCCTGCCGCTGCGGTCGGGTCCCCGGGCCGACTGGTTCAGGGCGTCCTCGCTGCGGGCGCTGCTCACCTCGGCGTACCGGGTGTCGGCGGCGTCGAACCGGATCGGCCTGCGGACGGAGGCCGGCCCCCCGCTGGTCCGCGCCCGAACGGGTGAGCTGCCGAGCGAGGGCATGGTCCTCGGGGCGGTCCAGGTCCCCCCGGACGGCCTCCCGGTACTGTTCCTGGCCGACCACCCGGTGACCGGCGGCTACCCGGTGGTCGGCGTCGTCCCCGAGGGCCTTGCCCTGAACGCCGCCGCCCAGGCCCGCCCGGGCACCCGGGTTCGGTTCGTGGGGGCGTAGGGGGGGCCGGCGGTCGGGCCGGGGGCCGCGCGCCCCGACCCCGGGGATGGTTCCTACACCGCCGATTCCGGGGTGATGCGGCTGCGGACCGCCGACTGGACGTCCTCCTCCTCCGCCGGGTCCGTCGCGAGGCGACGGAGGCGGGGGGTGACGCGGGCGTCCGCGGTTTCCGCGTGGCGGGCCGCGACCTCGCGGGTGGTCTCCTCGCAGTCCCACAGGCATTCGACGGCGAAGCCGGCCGCGAAGGTCGGGTCCGTGCTCGCGAGGGCCCGGGCGGCACGACCTCGCAGGTGCGAGGAGGCCGTCTCGCGGTAGATGTGGCGCAGCACCGGGGCGGCGCAGCCGATGGAGAGCCGGCCCGCGCCGTCCACCAGGGTGAAGAGGCGGATCGTGTCCGGGCCGCAGCCACGGACGGTGGAGCGCAGGGCTCCGAGGACCAGTGCGGCGTCCTCGGGGCCGCCACGGGCCGCGAGGAGGGCCGCCGCGGCCGCTCCGAGGGCGTCGGGGCGGTGGATCCAGCGGCGGGCCCGGTCGAGGGCGGCGGGTCCGCACATGCGTTCGTAGGCGGCCACGGCGGGCTCGTCCCCGGCGGCTTCGATGAGGTCCAGGACGGCCGGGTTGTCCGGTTCGGCGAGGACCAGGTGGTGCAGGGCGGTGGCGCGGGCGGCCTCGCCCGAGGCCCCGGCGGCCGCCGCGAGGATCGCGGAGCGGTCCTCGGGCGCGGCGACGGCGGCGAGGCAGCGGGCCGCGGGCACGTGCAGCGGGGTGCCGCGGCGCAGCCCGTCGGCGGCCCAGTCGAAGACGGCCTGGACCCCCCAGCCGGGTCGGGGGCCGCTGGGCGTCAGCTGCCGCTGCCAACGGTCGAAGGAGCCCTGCTGCCGGGCGGCGCGCAGGCGCTCCCCGTACGGGGGCAGTTCCTCCCACAGGCACCACGGGCGGGGCTCGTAGGCGTCGCGCACGGCGGCGGCCAGCCGCGCCTCACCATCGGGGTCGGCGGGGAAGCGGGCGAGCACCGGCTCGGCGAGGGAGCGCAGGCCTTCGTCGTCGTCGCGCAGGGCGAGTTCGTCGAGGGCCCAGGCCCAGTTCGCGCCGGAGGCCGCGTACCGGCGCAGCAGCATGAGCGCGTCGTCGCGTCCGTAGGAGGCCAGGTGGCCGAGGACGGACAGCGCGAGGCCGGTCCGGTGGTCCTCCTCGTCGAGGAGGTCCTCGGCGCCGAAGAGGTGGGTCTCGATGGCGCCGAGGGGCCCGTCGAGGTCCAGGTACAGGCGGGCGTAGTACAGCGAGCGGTTCTCGACCTGCCAGTCCTGGCGCGGGTCGCGGAGCACGCACTGGTCGAGGGCCGCGAGGGCCTCGGGCCGGGGCGCCGCGAGGGCGTGCAGCGTGCCGTCGCCGCGGCCCCGCTGGAGGAGCCCGAGCAGCGTGCCGCTCGGCGCTATGACTGGTTCGAACATGGGAATGGCCTCAAATCAAGCTGGGGACGCAACCGGGAATCGAGATTCACAGGGCCGCGTAACAGCATGTGAGGACGTTCGCCGTCAGGTTCCGCTCGGTGTAGACCATTGCCTTCTCACTCTCGTCGGTGCTTCGCGACCGTGACGGCCGGTGCGGCAGGGGTGGGTGTGGACACCCGTCGTGTCCAGCCCGCTCCTGCCCGTCCGTCATGTCCGCGAATCGAATCCGACGCCATGATGACCCAGGCGGTTTGTGTGCCGCGACCACATTTAAGGCCGCTGTGACCAACCCGTGAGGTCGCGGGCCGGTCCCGGCCCGGGCTGGGCACGGGAAAAAGCGGATTACTTGGCTCCGAAGAGTTCCAGCAGGTCGGCCTTGGCGAACATGCGGGCCGTGTCCACGGCGGAGGGCGTGCCGGCGTTCGGGTCGGCCCCGCCGGCGAGCAGCGCGCGGATGACGGCCTCCTCGCCCTTGAAGACGGCTCCGGCGAGCGGGGTCTGACCGCGGTCGTTGGCGCGGTCGGCTTCGGCGCCGCGGGCGAGGAGGGCCGCGACGGCGTCGGCGTGACCGTGGTAGGCGGCGAGCATGACGAGGGTGTCGCCGCGGTCGTTGGTGAGGTTCGCGGGCACGCCCGCGTCGAGGTAGGCGGCCAGGCTCCCGGTCTCACCCTGACGGGCGAGGTCGAAGATCTTGGTGGCCAGTTCGATGACGTCCTCGTCGGGAGCGTCCTGGTGCTCGCTCATCGGTCGTACCGCCTTTCACTCGCTGCTTGCAGGCAAGAGTTTCCCCAGGCCACGAGGGCAGGGGGACGCACGGCACTGCGTCCGTACGGATGAATCGCCAGGGTAGCGCCCGTTCCGGGACATGGTGGGGGCGTCTCAAGGCAAGGATCCCGGCAACACCCTCCGGGGCGGACGCGCCAGCCGGGAGGGGCCGGTCAAGTGAAAAACACGCCGATTCACCCGTATGCACCTTTTGTCGCATTGATACTTGCTGTGAGCCTGGAAGAACTGATGGTGACCGTCCCCACCCACCAGGAGAACGCTCATGGTCCTGTCCATTTCAGGTGTCGTCCTGCTCGGCATCATCTGCTTCCTGTTCTTCAAGAAGGACGGGATGAAGCTGACGCACGCGTTCGTCTGCTCGCTCTTCGGCTTCTTCCTCGCCGGTTCCGCCATCGCGCCGAGCATCACGGCGAGTACGGCGAGCCTCGCGAGCCTGCTCGGCGGGATCAAGCTCTAGACCGCCCCGACCGCTCCGTCCCGCACCACCCACGACTCCAGGAGACGACCGTGGCACGGCGCCCACTCCCCCGAATCCTCAGCAGCGGCGCCCCGTCGCTGGCACGGGGCCGCGACCTGGCTCGCTCGGCCGCCGACAACGCCACGGACGTCCTCCATCCGCTCCTCGTCATCGGACGAGGGCTGCGCGTCCTGGCCTCCACCGGGCGACGCAAGTGGGCCGACACCCCCAAGGACAAGCGCGGTCCCGCGCTGTTCCTGGGGGCGGCCTGCGCCCTCGCCGTCGGCCTCGTCCCGTACGGGCCGCTCCTCGCCCTGATCACCCTCATGGCGGCGGCGGCCTGGCACGGACGCGACCGCACCCCCGTCAGAACGGGACCCAGCGACGCCGAGGGCGAACGCCTCGGCTCCCTCTACGAAGCCCTCGTGCCGTACTTCTCCATCGCGGAGGACCCGAGCCCCCTGTTCGCCCACGGCGGCAGCTGGGACCAGGCCTTCAGCGGCTACGAGTTCGACGGGGCCGGCCGCCTCACCCGGCTCCTGATCCGCTACCCCGCCTACTTCGCCGACGGCGAGGCCACCGCACGGACCCGGATCGAGGCCCTGCTGCACGCCAAGTCCGGGCGCGGCCGGGAGTACCTCTTCGACTGGGACGAGGAGGGCAACCAACTCTGCCTGAGCGTGCTGGCCGCGCTGCCGACCGGCATCGCCGCCCAGCCGTTCGTGACCTCCCCCGGCGAGACCGTCCTCGGCTTCACCGACGCCGGCGGGGTGCGGCGCACCCTGCCCGTCGTGGAGGGGGGCGAACCGCGCGACGTGCCGCCCGTGCTCTGGCGTACGGGACCCCGCTCCACCGAACCCCACCTGCTGGCCGTCGGCACGCCCGGCAGCGGCACGTCCAGCCTGCTGCGCTCGATCGCCCTGCAGGCCCTGCGCCACGACGGGGACGTCCTCGTCGTGGAGGGCGGCGGCAGCGGCGAGTACACCTGCCTGTCCGGCCGGGAGGGCGTGCTCGCCGTCGAGTGCGGGCCGACCGGCGCCCTGGCCACCCTGGAGTGGGCGGCCCAGGAGACCGAGCGGCGCCTGATCGCCACGCACCGGGCCCGCGAGGCGGGTCGGCCCGCCCCCGACGACACGCGGCGCCCGTTGTGGGTCCTGCTGGACCGGCCCAGCGTGCTCGCGCACCTCGCGGCCGCCGACGGACGGCCCGATCCGCTCGCCCAGCTCCAGGTGCCGCTGCGGCACGGCCGCGCCGCGCACGTCACGGTGGTCGTCGCCGAACAGTTCGAGCACCTGGAACTGTTGAACGACGCCGTCTGGCAGCACACCCGGGCCCGGGTGGTCCTCGGGCCCGCGACCGTCCAGCAGATCACCGATGTCCTGGGGCTGCCGCCGCACACCACCCCCACCCCGCAGCTCCCGCCCGGGCGCGGCTACGCCCGGCTGGGCGTGGGCCCGGTGCACCGGCTCCAGGTGCCGGCGACGCCGGACCCGTACGACGACGCCGCCCACCCCGCCCACCGGCAGGCGGTGCTGGAGCTGCTGCCGGAACGCCGGGGAGCCGGCGCCGACGGGCCGACGGACCGGGAGGACGCCCGCCGGGAGGAGCACGCCACCCTGTCGGGGCAGCTGCGGGCGCAACCGCCCGCGCAGGCGCAGGGCTCCTCGATCGACGCCTCCGAGATCCCCGAGGTCCCGGCCGACGCGCCGTGAGCCCCCGGATCAGGCCACGAACGTACGGGGCGGCTCCGCGCCGCCCCCGCCGGCCCCGGTGCCGACCAGCCGGGCCGCCGCCGCCAGCCGCGCGGCGGCCTCGTCGGCGACCGGGCCGCCCACGGTGAACGGCAGCCGGACGTAGCCCTCGAAGGCCCCGTCGACGCCGAACCGGGGCCCCGAGGGAACCCGCACGCCGACCCGCTCCCCCACCTCGGCGAGCCGCGACCCGGACAGCCCGCCCGCCTTGGCCCACAGGGTCAGCCCGCCCCGCGGCACCTCGAACTCCCAGTCGGGCAGTTCCCGACGCACCGCGGCGACCAGGGAGTCCCGGTTGCCCCGGGCCTGCTCGCGGCGGATCCCGACGGCCTCCTCCCAGCCCCCGGTCCGCATCAGCCAGTTCACCGCGAGCTGTTCCAGGACCGGGGTGCCGAGGTCGGCGTAGGCGCGGGCCGCGACCAGGCTGCGGATGACGTCCGGGGCCGCGCGGACCCACCCGATGCGCATCCCCGCCCAGAAGGCCTTGCTGGCGGAGCCGACGGTGACGACGGTGCTCCCGGCGGGGTCGAAGGAGCAGACCGGGCGCGGCATGGCCTGCTCCGGGTCCAGCCGGAGTTCGGCCATGGTCTCGTCGGCGATCAGGACGGTCCCCGCCGAGCGGGCGGCCTCGACCATCGCGCGCCGCTGGTCGTCGGAGGCCAGCGCCCCGGTCGGGTTGTGGAAGTCGGCGACGACGTAGGCCAGGCGCGGCGCGGAGTCCCGCAGCACCTGCCGCCAGACGTCCATGTCCCAGCCGGTCAGTCCCTCGGCCATGGCGACGGGCACGAGGCGGACCCCGGCGGCGCGCATCAGCTGGAGGATGTTGGCGTAGGACGGGGACTCGACGGCGATCCGCTCGCCCCGGCCCGCGAAGAGGCTGCAGATGGCGTCGATGGCCCCCATGGCCCCGGTGGTGACCATGATCTGCTCGGGCATGGTCGGGATGCCGCGCTCGGTGTAGCGGTCGGCGAGCATCCGGCGCAGCGCGGGCAGCCCGGCCGGGTAGTCCCCGTGGGTGTGCGCGTACGGCGGGAGTTCCTCCAGGGCGCCCTGGACGGCCTTGGTGAGCCAGGGCTCGGGGGCCGGGAGAGCGGCGCAGCCGAGGTCGATCATCGAGCCGAGGGACTCGGGCGGCAGGGGTTCCAGGCCGCGCGCCGGCAGCGGGTTGCCGGCCGGTACGGAGGTCCAGCTGCCCGCGCCGCGGCGCGATTCCAGGAAGCCCTCGCCGCGCAGGGCCTCGTAGGCGGCGGCGACGGTGGTCCGGCTCAGGGTGAGGGCGACGGCGAGTTCGCGTTCGGCGGGCAGCCGGGCGGCGACCGGCACGCGGCCTTCGAGGACGAGCAGGCGGATGCCGTCGGCCAGGGTGCGGTACGCGGGGGGCTTGCGGGTGCCCGGTGCGCCGGGGCGCTCCTGTTGCGAGCCGATGAGCCGGGCGAGCTGCGCGGCGCCGACCGCTGAGGTCCACTGAGCCATGGCGTCGGGCCACCTTCGTCGAATTGGCCCCGTTGGGCGGGGGTGAGGGGCCGGTATTGGATTGACTGCGCGGGCCCAGGGTGCCACGGCGCGGTCCGCCCGGGCCAGTGGGGCTCCGCGTTCACCGGGTGGCCATGCGGCCGCGGTCGACCCGCGGGGCGCAGCAGGCATACTGCGGCCGTGACTCACGTACGCCTTCGCCACCCGTATCTGGACCACCCGGCTCCGATTCCCTTCGCCCACCGGGGCGGGGCCGCGGACGGGTTGGAGAACACCGCCACCGCCTTCCGCAGGGCCTGCGACGCCGGGTACCGGTACTTCGAGACCGACGTGCACGCGACGGCCGACGGGAAGCTCGTCGCCTTCCACGACGCGACCCTGGACCGGGTGACGGACGGGAGCGGGCGGATCGCCGAGCTGCCCTGGAAGCGGCTGCGGGAGGTCCGGGTGGCCGGGAGCGAGCCGCTGCCGCTGTTCGAGGAGCTGCTGGAGGAGTTCCCGGACGCCCGCTGGAACATCGACCTGAAGGCCGAGTCGGCGCTGCACCCGCTGGTCAACCTGATCGCGCGCGCCGGGGTCTGGGACCGGGTGTGCGTGGGCTCGTTCTCGGAGAGCCGGGTGGCCCGGGCGCAGAAGCTCGCCGGCCCGCGGCTGGCGACCTCGTACGGGGTGCGCGGGGTGGTGGGACTGCGGCTGCGCTCGTACGCGATCCCGGCGGCCCTGCGCGTCGGGGCGGTGGCGGCGCAGGTGCCGGAGACGCAGGCGGGGATCCGGGTGGTCGACCGGCGGTTCGTGCGCACGGCGCATGAACGGGGCCTCCAGGTGCACGTGTGGACCGTGAACGAACCGGAACGCATGGAGGCACTGCTCGACCTGGGTGTCGATGGCATCATGACCGACCGGATCGACATCCTGCGCACGGTGCTGGACCGGCGCGGCGCCTGGGCCTGACGTGCCCCGGGCCGCCGCGCCCGGGTCGACGGGCCGGGCGGTACGGGGACCAGCGAGGGGGCGCTCATGAGCGAACGGACGGACAGCAGAACGGAACCCGGCGCGGAGGACGGTGGGGCCGCCGCCGCGCGCAAGCGCGAGCAGCACGGTTGGTACGTCTACGACTTCGCCTGCTCGGTCTACTCGACGAGCGTGCTGACGGTGTTCCTCGGCCCGTACCTGACCGCCGTGGCGAAGGCGGCCGCGGACGCCGAGGGCTACGTCCACCCGCTGGGCGTGCCGGTGCGCGCGGGCTCCTTCTTCGCCTACTCGGTGTCCGCGTCGGTGCTCCTGGCCGTCCTGATCATGCCGCTGGTGGGCGCGGCGGCGGACCGCACCGGGCGCAAGAAGCCGCTGCTGGCGGTGGCCGCGTACACGGGCGCGGCAGCGACGGCCGGCATGTTCTTCCTGGGCGGCGACCGCTACCTGTTGGGCGGTCTGCTGCTGATCGTCGCGAACGCCTCGCTGGCGGTGTCGATGGTGCTCTACAACGCCTTCCTGCCCCAGATCGCCACGCCCGAGGAGCGGGACACGGTCTCCTCGCGGGGCTGGGCCTTCGGCTACACCTCGGGCGCCCTCGTCCTGCTGCTGAACCTGGTGCTGTTCCAGGGGCACGATTCCTTCGGGCTCTCCGAGGGCGAGGCGGTCCGGATCTGTCTGGCGTCGGCGGGCGTGTGGTGGGGGGCGTTCGCGATCGTCCCGCTGCGCAGGCTGCGCGACCGGGCCGTGGTCGAGGAGGCCGGCGGCGCGCCCGCGGTCAGCGGCTGGCGCCAGCTCGTCGCGACGCTGAAGGACATGCGGCGCTATCCGCTGACCCTCTCGTTCCTGCTGGCCTACCTGGTCTACAACGACGGGGTCCAGACCGTCATCTCGCAGGCCTCGGTGTACGGCTCGGAGGAGCTGGAGCTGGAGCAGTCCACGCTGATCGTGGCGGTGCTGCTGGTCCAGGTGCTGGCGGTGGCGGGGGCGCTGGGCATGGGCCGGCTCGCCCGGACGTACGGGGCCAAGCGGACGATCCTCGGTTCGCTCGTCGCGTGGACGCTCACCCTGGCCGCCGGTTACTTCCTGCCGGCCCGGACCCCGGTGTGGTTCTTCGCGCTGGCCGCCATGATCGGACTGGTGCTCGGCGGCAGCCAGGCCCTGTCGCGCTCCCTGTTCTCGCACCTGGTGCCGGCGGGCAAGGAGGCCGAGTACTTCTCCGCGTACGAGATGAGCGACCGCGGTCTGAGCTGGATCGGACCGCTGGTCTTCGGGCTGACCTTCCAGCTCACGGGCAGCTACCGGGACGCGATCATCTCGTTGGTGGTCTTCTTCGCACTGGGTTTCGTGCTCCTCGCGAGGGTGCCGGTGCGGCGCGCGGTGGAGGCGGCGGGCAATCCTGTTCCGGAGCGGGTCTGAGGGCTGATCCGACCTGGACGCGGATACGAATTCGGAACGAATTTCGACGTTGAAGCGAAGGGCCGGTAGTGTACGCCTTTGGCCTGCCAGCCGGACCGTTACTGCGCGCTCAAGAAATGTGGACGTTGGGTGACATCTGCTGCCAGATGTGACAAAACGGGCAGTGGTGGGTACAACAAGGGGCGGCACGACGGGCGACGCACGACCCGGAGCGGGAATCTATACCGCCGACCGGACGTTGACCGGATGACGACGACAGCGACACCTGTCCTGTGGGCGACAAGCCCGGGAGGCACGATTCATGAGTGAGCGAGCTCTCCGCGGTACGCGGCTCGTGGTTACCAGCTACGAGACGGACCGCGGCATCGATCTGGCCCCGCGCCAGGCGGTGGAGTACGCATGCCAGAACGGACATCGATTTGAGATGCCGTTCTCGGTAGAAGCAGAAATTCCGCCGGAGTGGGAGTGCAAGGCGTGCGGCGCCATGGCACTCCTGGTGGACGGGGACGGGCCCGAAGAGAAGAAGGGCAAGCCTGCGCGAACGCACTGGGACATGCTCATGGAGCGACGCACCCGCGAGGAGCTGGAGGAGGTGCTGGCCGAGAGGCTGGCCGTCCTGCGTTCCGGCGCCATGAACATTGCCGTGCATCCGCGGGACAGCCGCAAGTCCGCCTGACAACGGACGAAGGATCACGCGACAAGCCGAGGGGCCCCGCCACACACCGTGGCGGGGCCCCTCGGCTTTCCCGTGCCTGCGGCGTCCGAGCGCGCCGGCGGGCCCTACGGGCTACGGGGTCAGCGGCGGGCGGTAGGAGGTGTCGGGGCCCCGCCGGCCGTCGGGGCCGTCCTCGCGGATGACCTCGCCCGGTACGACCTTGCCGTCGGGCTGGTGGATGCGGACCTGGTTGAAGGCGTCGCCGAGGCTGCCGGGGCCCGCGGCCGCCATCCGGCGCTCCACGGCGCGCTCGGTCCGGCGGGCGATCAGCGCCCGCACCGGCGGCAGCAGCAGGAGCAGCGCGGCCACGTCGGAGAGCATGCCGGGCAGGATGAACAGCAGTCCGGCCAGCATGGTCAGGCCGTTGCCCGAGCCCTTGGTGGGCTGCGGAGAGGGGACCTGGCCGGCCATGGCCTGCTCCTGGGCCTGCTGGAAGGTCCGGGTCAGGTTCTGGAACGCGCGCCGCCCGGCCCGCTTGATGAGCACCACGCCGAGCAGCATGGAGCCGGCGATCAGGAGCGCGACGGTCAGGCCGCCGGCCGCGCCGGCGACCAGGCCGAGCAGCCAGATCTCCAGGATGAGCCAGGCGGCGACCGCCAGGGGGATGAAGGTACGGGCGGGCGAGCGCCGCCGGGGGGCCGTCGAAATGCCGGTCGTCATACCACCCAGTGTGCCCGGGCCGGGTTAAGAACGGGCTCAGTCGGAGGTACCGGGCTTCCCCTAGGGGATGCCCGGAGCTCCCGACATACGGCCGGACCTGCGCAAACGACACGGGGAACGGTCTCGCGGGCCCCGGGCGGGGTCAGGAGGGGCGCTTGCCCGTCAGCTTCGCCGCGCGCTCCTTGAAGCCCCACTGGGTGACCCGCCACAGGGCCTCGACCACGATGTCCTTGCTCATCTTGCTGTCGCCGAGCTCGCGCTCGACGAAGGTGATGGGCACCTCCACCACACGGAAGCCCTTGCGGACGGCGCGTCGCGCCAGGTCGACCTGGAAGCAGTAGCCGGCCGAGGCGACCTCGTCCAGGCCGAGCCCCTCCAGGGTCTCGCGGCGAAACGCCCGGTAGCCGCCGGTGACGTCGCGGATCGGCACGTCCAGCATGAGCCGCGAGTAGGTGGACCCGCCGCGGGAGAGAAACTCCCGGCTCCGGGGCCAGTTCACGACCCGGCCGCCCGGCACCCAGCGGGAGCCCAGGACGAGGTCGGCGCCCTGGAGCGCCGTCAGCAGGCGGGGCAGTTCCTCCGGCTGGTGGGAGCCGTCGGCGTCCATCTCGACGATGACCCCGTAGCCGTGCTCCAGGCCCCAGGCGAAGCCCGCGAGGTAGGCGGCGCCGAGGCCCTCCTTGCCCTTGCGGTGCAGGACGTGCACCTGCTGGTCGTCGGCGGCCAGCTCGTCGGCGAGCTTGCCGGTCCCGTCGGGGCTGTTGTCGTCCGCGACGAGGACGTGGGCCTCGGGGACCGCCGCGCGCACCCGGCCGACGATGAGACCGATGTTCTCCGCCTCGTTGTACGTCGGAATGATCACCAGGGTGGTGCCGAGCGGTCCACTGGTCCGCTGTCCGCCGTCGCTCACGTGGTCCCCTTGCATGTTTTCGCGTCCAGCCCGCCTGGTACGTCCCGTCACTCTTGGATGATTTTAGAACAGCGATCGGGGCCGGCGGGCCTTCGGGCCGGCTCGGCCCCCCGCCGGCTGCGGGAGGCCGTGACCGTTGTCTACTGGACCGCCGGGCCCCGATCCGGAGCCACCTGCCGGCCGGCGAAACCTTCCCTCGCCCCCGAGGCGCGGGTGCGCTGAGCGGACGGCTCCGTCCGGTACGGGCGTCCTGTGGTGGACCCGGCCGAACCTATCCGGCGCCGACCGCCCGGACCGAACCGAGGCCGGGCGGATCACCCCTGTGGCCGTACGAATGCCTCCCGGCCGCCGACGACCGTCGCGAGGCACACCGGCAGCTCGGCGCCGGGACCGAGATCCGGCAGGCCGGGGGTGCCGGAGCGGGGGTCGGTGGACCAGCGGGCGACCCGGTCGTCGGGGGCCTGGACCACCAGCTCCCGCGTCTGCCAGACGGCGTAGTCGGCGGGGGCCCCGGGAACGAGGGTGCCCGCGTCGTCCCGGCCCATGGCCCGCCAGCCGCCCCGGGTGTGCGCGGCGAAGGCGGCCCGTACGGAGATCCGGTGCTCGGGGGTGCGGTGGAAGGCGGCCGCGCGGACGGTCCCCCACGGGTCGAGGGGGGTCACGGGCGCGTCCGAGCCGAAGGCGAGCGGGACGCCGGCCTTGAGCATGGCCGCGTACGGGTTCAGGGTCCGCGCCCGCTCGGCGCCCAGCCGGTCCGCGTACATGCCGTCCTCCCCGCCCCAGGCGGCGTCGAAGGCGGGCTGCACGGAGGCGGTCAGGCCGAGTTCCGCGAAGGCGGCGATGGTCGCCGGGGTCATCATCTCGGCGTGCTCGACGCGGTGCCGGGCCGCCCGGATCCGGGCGGGGCCGACCTCCTCGGCCGCGGCGCGCACCCCCTCGACCACGGCGGTGAGGGCGGCGTCCCCGATGGCGTGGAACCCGGCCTGGAGGCCGGCCCGGGTGCAGGCGGCGACGTGCGCGGCGACCTCGGCGGCGCCCAGGTAGCCCGTCCCGGTGTGCGGGGCGTCGGTGTAGGGGGCGTGCAGGCAGGCCGTGTGGGAGCCGAGGGCCCCGTCGACGAAGAGGTCACCGGCGGCGCCGACCGCTCCGAGCGCCTTGGCCCGGTCCAGGTCGCGGTCGGCCCAGTAGCCGAAGACGCGCGGTCCGGGGCGCTCGGCCGCCAGCTCCAGCAGGGCCGTGAAGTCCTCCTCGGAGGAGATGTCCGGTCCGCCGCACTCGTGCACGGAGCCGATGCCGAGGGAGGCCGCCCGGTCCAGGGCGGCCCGCTGGGCCTCGGCGCGCTGGGCGGGGGTGACGGCGGCCAGCGCGGCCCGGCGCACGGCGTGGTGGTCGTCGCGGGTCAGCGGCTCGTCCCCGTCGGGCCGCACCGCGGGCACCAGGGCCAGCAGGGCGGTGGTGACGACCGCCGAGTGGACGTCGATCCGGCTGAGGTAGAGCGGGCGCCCGCCGGTCGCCGCGTCGAGTTCCGCGCGGCGCGGGGCGCGGCGTTCGGGCCACCGGGCGGCGTCCCAGCCGTGCCCGAGCAGGACCCTGTCGCCGGGCCGGGCCGCGGCGTACGCCCGGACGAGTTCCAGCGCGTCGGGCAGTGAGCGGGCGCCCGTGAGGTCCAGGCCGGTCAGGGCGAGTCCGGCGGAGGTGGTGTGGACGTGCGCGTCCGTGAAGGCGGGGGTGACGAGTGCCCCGTCGAGGTCGACGACCTCGTCGACGCCCTGCGCGAAGGCGTCGGCGGCGCCCTCGGAGCCGACCCAGGCGATGTGCCCGCGCTCGACGACCATCGCGGTGGCGAACGGGTCGGCGGGGCTGTGCACCTCACCGCCGCGCAGGAGGACGGTACGGGCGGGTGCGGTGGCTCCGGCGGCGTCGACGGAGGCGGCGGTGCGGTCAGTCATGCGGACCAGTCTGGCCCCTGCGCCGCGTCCGCCGGGACCCGGGTGGCCGGCCGGCGCCGGCCCGGGGTCAGACCCGGGGCGGGCGGGCCTCGTAGGGGGTGGAGAGGACGACGGTCGTCCGGGTGGAGACGTGGGCCAGGGCGCGCAGTCGGCCCAGGAGGTCCTCCAGCTCCAGCGGGGTGGCCACCCGGACCTTGAGGATGTAGTTCTCGTCGCCCGCGACGCTGTGGCAGGCCTCGATCTCGGGCACGCCGGCCAGCCGGTCCGCGATGTCGTCCGGGGCGCTGGGGTCGAACGGCTTGACCGAGATGAAGGCGGTCAGGGGCAGCCCGACGGCCTCCGGGTCGACCACGGCCGCGTAGCCGCGGATCACTCCGCGCTGCTCCAGCCGGCGTACTCGCTGATGGACCGCCGACGTGGACAGTCCGGTGGCCTTGCCCAGATCCGTATAGCTCATCCGCCCGTCCCGCACGAGCAGATCAACGATCTGGCGGTCCAGCTCCTCCATTGCGCTCATAGCCGCTCAACCTACGGCCCGGAACCGCTCCAGGCACAGCGCTGTCCACGCAGAAGCGGCACCTGCGGCGGGCATGTGACGAATGCCACAGGCGTGTACGGGCGTACAGCGGGCGCTCGTGGTTACTCGTGCCGCGCGACGGGAAGTGCTTGCTGTGGCCGTGGCCGTAGAACCTGCCCGCCCGGCCCATCCAAGGGGGAATACATCCATGCTGAACACCAAGCGCGCCGGTCGCACCGAACCGGAGCCCCTGGAACTGCTCGACGGCGCGTACGCGCAGGACGACGAACACCTCGAACCCGAGGACTTCGACGTCCACCACGCGCTCTGCCCCGACTGCGCGCAGTCGATCGCCCTCGTCGCCGACGAGGAGCACCTGCCGCAGCACGCGCTGTGCCCGACCCCGTGGAACCCGTTCGGGCTCACGGTGTGCGCGGGCACCGGGCGGCCGGCCTCGGACGCGCTTCCCCTCCTGGCCCTGCTCCAGACGGAGCAGCCGGAGGTGGACGTCGTGCTGATCGACCTGCCGCAGGGCCTGGACTGGCGGACGCAGCCCTTCTCCCACGTGGGCGGTCCGGGTTCGCGTCCGGTCCGGTGGGCGGCGGCCCCGCTGCCGCAGATGCGCCGGCACGCGCAGGCCGCCTGAGCCGGGTTACCAGTACGTTCCCTGCACCATGGCGGCGAGTCCGGCATGGTGCAGGATCAGGCCGTCGGGGTCCGCGGGGACCTCGACCTCCCCGAAGTACGCCTGCCGGTAGGCGATGCGCAGCATCACGATGCCGTGCCGCAGGGCGGCGTACAGGGTGTGGAACTCCATGTCCCGCGGGACGTGGCCGGTCAGTTCCGCGTAGCGGCGTTCCAGGTCCTCGCGGCGCAGGAAGTCCGGCAGGCCGGGCTGGCCGAAGCCGACGGTCAGGTCCTGGAAGAAGCGGTGCAGGAACACCGTCCAGCCCAGGTCGACCTCGCGCGGGGCGCAGGCGGCCATCTCCCAGTCCAGGACCGCGACGGGTTCGAAGCCGTCGGGCTGGTAGATGACGTTCCCGATGCGGGCGTCGCCCCAGTTGAGGACGGGTTCGCCCTCGTCTGTGGGCCAGAGTTCCTCCAGCCGGTCGAAGGCGCGCTCCACGAGCGGCGAACGGGCCAGGCCGTCGACCACCCACGCGTAGTAGGCGCGCTGCGCGTCGACGTGCCGGCGCAGCGGACTGCCCTTGCCGGGCGGCAGCAGGAACGCGGCCTCCTCGGCCGGGAACCCGTCGTGCAGGCGGGCCAGCAGCGAGATGCTCGCTTCCTGGAGCACCGCGCGTTCGGCGTCGGTGGCGGCGTGCAGCCAGTTGCCCTCGTACGTGTAGGGCATCACGTCCGGCGGTACGCGGCCCTCGGCGCGGGCCATGACGAAGAACGGGGCGCCCAGCGGCGCCGGGTCCTCCTCCAGCCACTGCACGCGCGGGACGGGCAGGTCCGTGTGGCGGGCGACGAGGTCCATCACGCGGTGCTGGCGCGGCATGTCGTAGGTGGGGAACACGCTGTAGGCGGCCGGGTCGGCGGCGAGCCGCAGGGCGCACTCCCGCAGCGGGGTGCGCGGGTGTTCGATGTCGAAGAGCAGGGTCTCGCTCGACATGCCGTTGGAGCCGGGGACGCGGACGTCGGTGACGCGGGCACCCGGGAGTCGTACGTCGAGCCAGGCGGCGAGCCGGCGGGTGAGTTCCTCGGGCTCGCGGGTGGAGGTGCGGGGACGCGGAGCGGTGGCGGCCATGACCGGCCCTTCCTTCGGGGCTGCGGGCAGCGGGGGTCAGGGGGCGACGGAGGAGTGGTCCGCGAAGCCGGTGGGGTCGTGGCGGCCGAAGCTGCCGTGTTCGAAGATCCCGTGGCCGATCCGGCCGTCGAGGGTGAACCGGGCCGAGTGGTCGGTGACGCCGAAGGCGGCCATCGGGTGGGCGGTGGGGTCGGAGAGGTCGTAGACGCGGCGGTCGGTCCAGCCGCGGCCCCGCCAGCTGCCGTGCTGCCAGTCGTCGGCGGGCGGGTAGCCGGCGCCCACGGCGAGCGGGGAGGAGGCGAGGATCTCGACGCCCAGTTCCAGCGGCTTGCGGGAGGGATCGGTGAGGTGGACGACCGCGCTCTCGGGGTGGCGGGTGCCCGGCCGGTAGCGGATCTCGGTGTGCGGCCAGCCGAGCTGGACGTCGTGGCGGCCGCTGCCCTCGGGGAAGACCTGCACGGCTTCGTTGAGGGTGCGGTGGCCGTCGGCGTCCTCCTGGGCGATGACCATCAGGAAGCGGTCCTCGAAGCGGACCGGGATCCAGAGCCAGTGGAAGCCCTCGGGGCGGTGCTCCTGCGCCGCCCGGCCGCCGTCCTCGCCGGGGATCGGGCGGACGCCCCAGCTGCGGTCGCGGGTGCCGGTCCACTCCCCCGCGGCCAGGGTGATCTCTTCGCCGCCGGCCCGGATGCGGCCGGTGACGTCGCCCGCCTGGACGAAGCGGCGGCCCTCCAACATCAGCCGGTCGCCGCGGCGCTGGACGTGGTGGGGCTCCCAGACGGCGGGGAAGGCGCCGGTCCAGGTGAGGTCGTACGACAGCCCGTCGGGGTCCGCCGGGTCGGGGTCGCACCGGAGGGTGAACTTCTGGAGCGGGACGTCGACGGTGACGGACAGCGGGCCGACGGAGAGGTTCATCCGGTCGTCGCCGAGGGCGTCGGAGGCCCGGACGGCACGGAGTTGGTCACCGGTGCGCAGGGTGGCGTAGGCGTCGATGACCCCGGCGTTGGGATAGACCCCCAGGCCCAGGATGAGGAGGGCCCGGCCGGCGTGGTCGAAGACGTGGAAGATGCAGCGGTCGTAGGCGTTGCGGTCGCCGCTGACGAGGTGCTTCATCGACAAAGGGGCCTGGTGGACGGGGTATTCGTCGAGCGGGACGGGACGGTCCGCGGGCATGACAAACCTCCAGGGCACGGGGGCGGGACGCCGCACAGCGAATATGACGGTACGTCAGGAAGTCGGCGCGGGGCCATAGTTGTGGCACGTCCTGACAACCCGGCACGCTCGGCCAGGGCGGGCTCCGGCCCGCGCCGCTCCGCCCCTCGCGGGCCGAAGCGCGCCGGGGCGGGGGCCGTGCGCGGGGGCGGCCGGTGGGAGGGGTCGAACGGATGGGCGGGGCCGGCCGGCGATTACCCGGGGCGGACGCGCCGCGTTGCCCCTGCATGAGCACGGTTGAGTCCTCCCCGTCACGGACGGGACGCCGCAGGCGGCCCACACCGCCCGGATTCGAAGAATCGGTTCAGCGGGCGGATCGTCAGCTCGGGGACCGGCCGCCCACGGCGGACCGGCCGCAGGCCGAGCGCTACCAGGCGGAACGCCTCCGGGCCGAGCGCCTGCAAGCCGAACGGCCGCAGGCCGAGCGCCTCCAGGCGGGCCGGTCGGCGGCGGAACGGCCACCCGGGGAGGTCCGGCAGCCGGGCCGGCAACGTCACCCCGATCCGCCCATCTACCTCGACCTCATCGCCCGCTGGACCGAGGCGGGCCGCACCCTGCCGGGCCTGCGCGACCCCGAATGGCACCGGGTCGCCTCGTCCCCGATCTGGCCGAGCGGGCCCTTGTACGGCGGCTGACGCTCGGGCCGTCCCGGGGCGGTGGCCGTCCCACCCGGCCGGCCGCCCCGGGGGGGGGGCCGCGGTCCGGGGTGGGCGTGCGTGGCGGGCAGGTCGGTGGGC
>NZ_JBEZKS010000065.1:0-45298 GCF_040651775.1 Streptomyces sp. NPDC048383 | reverse complement strand
GGACCGGGGCGCCCGCGCCGGGGCGACGCCCCGCCGCGCTCAGTCGGCGTACGTCTCGCCGCGCTCGGCCTTCGCCACCAGGGAGGCGGGCGGGGTGAATCGCTCGCCGTACTGCTCGGCGAGTTCCCGGGCGCGGGCCACGAACCCGGGCAGGCCGCCCTCGTAGCCGTTGACGTACTGGATCACGCCGCCGGTCCAGGCGGGGAAGCCGATGCCCATGATGGAGCCGATGTTGGCGTCGGCGATCGAGGTGAGGACGCCCTCGTCGAGGCAGCGGACGGTGTCCAGGGCCTCGGAGAACAGCATCCGCTCCTTCATGTCCTCGAAGGGGATCTCGTACCCGACCTTGGTGAAGTGCTCGCGCAGGCCCGGCCAGATGCCGGCGCGCTTGCCGGCCTCGTCGTACGCGTAGAAGCCGGCGCCGCCACTGCGGCCGGGGCGGTCGAACTCGTCGACCATCCGGTCGATGACGGTGTCGGCCGGGTGCTCGGCCCAGGTACGGCCCTCGGCCTCGAAGGCCTTGCGGGTCTCGTTGCGGATCTTGCGCGGCAGGGTGAGGGTGAGCTCGTCCATGAGGGAGAGCACCTTGGCCGGGTAGCCGGCCTGGGCGGCGGCCTGCTCGATGGAGGCGGGCTCGATGCCTTCGCCGACCATCGCGACGCCCTCGTTGATGAACTGGCCGATGACCCGCGAGGTGAAGAAACCGCGCGAGTCGTTGACGACGATCGGCGTCTTGTTGATCAGGCGGACCAGGTCGAACGCGCGGGCGATGGCCTCGTCGCCGGTCCGCTCGCCCTTGATGATCTCGACGAGGGGCATCTTGTCGACGGGCGAGAAGAAGTGCAGGCCGATGAAGTCGGCCGGCCGCTTCACCCCTTCGGCGAGGCCGGAGATCGGCAGCGTCGAGGTGTTGGAGCAGAGCAGCGCGTCGGGCGCGATGACGTCCTGGATCTCCTGGAACACCTTGTGCTTGAGGGAGGTGTCCTCGAAGACGGCCTCGATCACGGCGTCGCAGCCGGCCAGGTCGGCGGCGTCGGCGGTGGGGGTGATCCGGGCGAGGATCTCGGCGCGCTTGGCTTCGGTGGTGCGGCCCCGGGAGAGCGCCTTGTCGAGGAGCTTCTCGGAGTACGCCTTGCCCTTGGCGGCGGCTTCGGGGGTGACGTCCTTGAGCACCACCTCGATGCCCGCGCGGGCGCAGGAGTAGGCGATGCCGGCGCCCATCATGCCGGCGCCGAGGACCGCGACCCTGCGGACCGTGCGGGGCTCGACGCCGCCGGGGCGGCTGCGGCCGGCGTTGACGGCCTGGAGGTCGAAGAAGAACGCCTGGATCATGTTCTTGGCGGTCTGCCCGGTGACCAGCTCGGTGAAGTACCGGGCCTCGATGGTCAGCGCGGTCTCGAAGTCCACCTGGGAGCCCTCGACGGCGCAGGCCAGGATGTTGCGCGGGGCCGGGTACGGGGCGCCGTTCAGCTGCTTCTTCAGGTTGGCCGGGAAGGCCGGCAGGTTCGCCGCGAACCGCGGGTGGGACGGGGTGCCGCCGGGGATCTTGTAGCCGGGTACGTCCCACGGCTGCTGCGACTGCGGGTTGGCGTCGATGAAGGCGCGCGCCTTGGCCAGCATCTCCTCCGGGGTGGCGGCCAGTTCGTGGACCAGGCCGTTCTCCAGGGCCCGCGCCGGGTTGTACTGGGTGCCCTGGAGCAGGACCTTGAGCAGCGCGTCGGCGATGCCCATGAGGCGGACGGTACGGGTGACGCCGCCGCCGGCCGGCAGCAGACCGAGGGTGACCTCGGGCAGGCCGATCTTCGAGCCGGGCGCGTCGAGCGCGACGCGGTGGTGGGAGGCCAGGCAGATCTCGTAACCGCCGCCGAGCGCAGCCCCGTTGATGGCGGCGACGACGGGCTTGCCGAGGGTCTCGATGCGGCGCAGCGAGCGCTTGATCTCGGTGCCGGTGTCGAAGGCGAGCCGGGCGTCCTCGGGCCGCAGCCGGATCATGTCCTTGAGGTCGCCGCCCGCGAAGAAGGTCTTCTTCGCGGAGGTGTAGATGATGCCCCGGATGGAGTCCTTCTCGGCCTCGGCGCGGTCGGCGATCGCCGCGATGGAGTCCTTGAAGGCCTGGTTCATGGTGTTGGCGGACTGGTCGGGGTCGTCGAGGACGAGGGTGACGACGCCGGTCTCGTCCTGTTCCCAGCGGATCGTGGTGGACTCGCTCATGGTCACTGCTTTCGTTTCGGAAGGTCCGGGGGGCGTGGGTACAGGACGGATCAGAGGCGTTCGACGATGGTGGCGACACCCATGCCGCCGCCGACGCACAGGGTCACGAGCCCGTAGCGCTTGTCCTGGCGCTCCAGTTCGTCGATGACCGTGCCGAGGATCATCGCGCCGGTCGCCCCGAGCGGGTGGCCGAGGGCGATGGCGCCGCCGTTGACGTTGACCTTGTCGAGGGAGACGCCCATGTCCGCGACGAAGCGCAGTACGACGCCGGCGAAGGCCTCGTTGATCTCGATGAGGTCGATGTCGTCGATGGTGAGCCCGGCCTTGGCGAGGGCCTTGCGGGTGGCGGGGGCGGGGCCGGTGAGCATGATGGTGGGCTCGGAGCCGGACACCGCGGCGGAGACGATGCGGGCCCGCGGCGTGAGACCGCCCCGCTCCCCCGCCTCGCGGGAGCCGATGGCGACGAGGGAGGCGCCGTCGACGATGCCGGAGGAGTTGCCGGCGTGGTGGACGTGGTCGATCTTCTCGACCCAGTGGTACTTCTGCAGGGCGACGGCGTCGAACCCGCCGAGGTCGCCGATGTCGGCGAAGGACGGCTTGAGCTTGGCCAGCGAGTCGGCGGTGGTGCCGGGGCGGATGAACTCGTCGTGGTCCAGGACGACCAGGCCGTTGCGGTCGGTGACCGGGACGACGGACCGGGCGAAGCGCCCCGCCTTGACGGCCGCGGCGGCGCGTTCCTGGGACAGGGCGGCGTACTCGTCCACGTCGCGGCGGGAGAACCCGCCGATGGTGGCGATGAGGTCGGCGCCGATGCCCTGCGGGACGAAGCCGGTGTCCCAGTTGGTCATGGGGTCGGCGAACCAGGCGCCGCCGTCGGAGGCCATCGGGACGCGGGACATGGACTCGACGCCGCCCGCGAGGACCATGTCCTCCCAGCCGGAGCGGACCTTGGCGGCGGCCAGGTTGACGGCCTCCAGACCGGAGGCGCAGAAGCGGTTCTCCTGTACGCCCGCCACGGTGTCGGGGAGTCCGGCGGCGATGGCCGCGATCCGGGCGATGTCGGAGCCCTGGTCCCCGACGGGGCCGACGACGCCGAGGACGATGTCGTCGATGGCGGCCGGGTCCAGGCCGGGGTTGCGCTCGCGCAGGGCGTGGATCAGGCCCACGACCAGGTCGATCGGCTTGGTGCCGTGCAGGGCGCCGTTGGCCTTGCCGCGCCCGCGCGGGGTGCGGATCGCGTCGTATACGTAAGCTTCGGTGCTCACTGGTCAAGCCTTTCGGAGGTTTCCAAGGGGAGTTTCCCAGGGGAGGTTTCAGCCCAGCAGGGAACGGCCGATGATCTCCTTCATGATCTCGGTCGTGCCGCCGTAGATGGTCTGGATGCGGCCGTCGGTGAAGGCACGGGCGACCCGGTATTCGCTCATGTAGCCGTAGCCGCCGTGCAGTTGCAGGCAGCGGTCGGCGACCCGCTTCTGGAGTTCGGTGGCCCACCACTTGGCCATGGAGGCGTGGACGTGGTCGAGTTCGCCGTGCGAGTGATCGGTGATGCAGCGGTCGATGAAGGCACGGGTGACCGCGCACTCGGTGGCCATCTCCGCGATCTCGAAGCGGATGTGCTGGAGCTTGGACAGGGGGCGGCCGAAGGCCTCCCGTTCCTTCACGTACCGGCTGGTGATCTCCAGCAGGTGCTCGGCGGCGGCGATGCCGGCCATGGCGATGCCCATCCGCTCCTGCGCGAGGTTGGTCATCAGGTGGAGGAAGGCGCCGTTCGGTTCGCCGAGCAGGTTCTCCTTGGGGACGCGTACGTCGTTGAAGAACAACTCGGCGGTGTCCTGGGCCTTCTGGCCGATCTTGTCGAGGTTGCGGCCCCGCTCGAAGCCCTCGGCGCCGCGCTCGACGACGAACAGGGACAGCCCGTGCGCCCCGCCCTCGGGGGTGGTCTTCGCGACCACGATGACGAGGTCGGCGAGGATGCCGTTGGAGATGAACGTCTTGGAGCCGTTCAGCAGCCAGTGGTCGCCCCGGTCCTCGGCGGAGGTGCGGATGCCCTGGAGGTCGGAACCCGCGCCCGGTTCGGTCATCGCGATGGCGGTGATCGTCTCGCCGGAGCAGAAACCGGGCAGCCAGCGGCGCTTCTGTTCCTCGGTGGCCAACGAGGTCAGGTACGGGCCGATGATGTCGTTGTGCAGGCCGATGGCGAGCCCCGGCGTGCCGGCGCGGGTGAACTCCTCGGCTATCACGGCGGCGTAGCGGAAGTCGGTGTTGCCACCGCCCCCGTACTCCTCCGGGACGGCCAGGCCCAGCAGCCCCTGGCGGCCCGCGGCCAGCCAGGCCTCGCGGCTGACGATGCCGTCCTTCTCCCACTGCTCGTAGTGCGGCAGCACCTCCTTGCTCAGGAAGGTGCGGACGCTCTCGCGGAACGCGTCGTGGTCGACGTCGAAGATCCGGCGCTTCATCAGGGGGCCTCCTAGAGCCAGTTCTTGACGGTTTCGATCCGCGGGTCGCCCGCGTGGTCGAGCATCATCGAGAGTTCCATCAGGCGTCCTCACCGAGCAGGGCCGGTACGTCCCAGTCGGCGGCGACCGAAGCGGTGTCGGCGCCCGGCCGCGCGGGACCCGTGGTGACGGCCGTCGGGGTGAGGGAGAACCGGGGCGCGGGGGCGGGTTGGGTGATGCCCCCGAAGTCGGTGAAGGTGCCGCGGGCGGCGAGGTGCGGGTGGTGCGGCGCCTCGCGCAGGGACAGCACGGGGGCCACGCAGGCGTCGGTGCCCTCGAAGACCTCGGTCCACTGGGCGCGCGTACGGGACTTGAAGCGCTCGGCGACCGCCTCGCGGAGTTCGCCCCAGCGCGCCAGGTCCTTGCGCGCGGGCGCCCGGTCGCCGAGGCCGAGGAGGCCGACGAAGGTGTCGTAGAACTGCTGCTCCAGCGCGCCGACCGCCATGTGGCCGCCGTCGGAGGTCTCGTAGGTGCCGTAGAAGGGGCAGCCGCCGTCGAGGAGGTTGACCCCGCGCCGGTCCTGCCAGCCGCCCGCGGCGACCATGCCGTGGATCATGGCGGTGAGGTGGGCGGTGCCGTCGACGATCGCGGCGTCCACGACCTGCCCGGCGCCGCCGGGCGTGCGGGCGTGCCGGAGCGCCGCGAGGACGCCGATGACGAGGTAGAGCGAGCCGCCCGCGTAGTCCCCGACCAGGTTGGCGGGCACGGCGGGCGGCTCGTCGGGCCGGCCGATCATGCCGAGCGCCCCGGTGACGGCGATGTACGCGATGTCGTGCCCGGCGGTGTGGGCGAGCGGCCCGTCCTGGCCCCAGCCGGTCATCCGACCGTAGACCAGGGCGGGGTTGCGGGCGTGGCAGTCGGCGGGGCCGACCCCGAGCCGCTCGGCGACCCCTGGGCGGAACCCCTCGATCAGCACGTCGGCGCGCTCGACCAGGTCGAGCACCCGGGCGGGCCCGTCCGCGGCCTTGAGGTCGATCAGTACGGACCGCTTGTTGCGGTTGGTGACGTCGTAGGCCGGGTCGACGGCGAGGCCGCCCCCGCCGGGCCGGTCCACCCGGACGACGTCCGCGCCCAGGTCGGCCAGGAGCATGGCGGCGAACGGGCCCGGGCCGATGCCCGCCAGTTCGACGACGCGCACGCCCGCGAGCGGGCCGCCCGCCGACGCGGGGCCCGCGCCGGTCTCCGCGGCCGGTGTCGCGCCCGGTTCCGTTCCTGATCCCGTCACTGCCATCGAGCCCCCAGCGCCCCTGGTGCGAGTGTGTGACACAACCGATGTAACACCAGCGATGCTAGGAACGCGCTCCACTCAGCACAAGAGCAAGCGCTTAGTCGTTTTCGCCCAGTCGTTCTCGCCCAGTCGTTCTCGCCCAGTCGTTCTCGCCGCCGTCCCGTTCCGGAGCCCGACCCGCGGCCCGGTCCGCGATCCGCGCGTCCAGTTCCCTCACGTGCCGCTTGAGCGCCACCGTCCGGTAGCTCTCCTCCACCCACTCGCACAGCACCTCGGCCGTCGGCGCCCCCTTCTCCCCCAGCGGCACGGAGACCCAGCCGGCCCGCCCCAGCCCGTACCCGGTGGGCTCGGCCCCCGGCGCCGTCATCGCGTGGCCGTGCAGGGCCTCGTCCTTGAGCTTCACCGACACGCCGGGGGCTTCGGGGCCGTCCGCGTTCCCGAGGAAGACGAAGATCTTCCTGTTGACCTTCACCACCGCGTCCTCGGGCCCCCACGGATGCTCCTCCACGGCTTCCGGCAGCCCCAGCGCGAACTCCCGCACCGCCTCCCACCTGCGCACCGCAGCCTTCATCGACGCCTCCCACTTACCGCAGGTCACACCTGCGCGCACGGACAGTCGCGTCCCACGCTAGCCTCAGCCACCGATACCAGCCGGGAGGAGCGGTTCATGAACGAGCACGTCCGCAAGGAAGGTCCGCAACGGGCCCACGACGTCGTACTCTTCGGCGCGACCGGTTTCGTGGGAGCCCTGACCGCCGAGTACCTGGCCGCGCACGCCCCGGCGGCCTGCCGGTGGGCCCTCGCGGGGCGCGACCTCGGCAAGTTGGAGCGGCTGCGCGAGCGGCTGACCGCCCTCAACCCGGCCTGCGCCGACCTGCCGCTGCTGCGGGCGGACGCCTCCGACGGCCCGGCCGTGCGCGAACTGGCCGCCTCCACCCGGGTGCTGGCCACGACCGTGGGCCCGTACGTCTGGTACGGGGCGGAGCTGGTCGAGGCCTGCGCCGAGGCGGGCACCGACTACGTCGACCTCACCGGCGAGCCGGAGTTCGTCGACCGGATGTACGTCGCCCACGACGCCCGGGCCCGGGAGACGGGGGCGCGGTTGGTGCACGCCTGCGGCTTCGACTCGGTTCCGGCCGACCTCGGGGCCTGGTTCACGGTGAACCGGCTGCCCGAGGGCGTACCGCTGCGGGTGGACGGGTTCGTCCGCTCCAACGCCCTGTTCTCCGGCGGCACCCTGGCCTCCGCCCTCACCGCGCTGGGCCGGGGTCCGCAGACCCTGGCCGCGGCCCGCTCCCGGCGCCTGCACGAACCGCGGCTGCCCGGGCGTCGCGTACGGGGGCCCGTGGGCGCCCCGCGCTTCAGCCGGGAGACCGGCTCCTGGGCGCTGCCGCTGCCCACCCTCGACCCGGCGGTGGTGGCCCGGTCGGCGGCCGCGCTGGCGCGGTACGGTCCGGACTTCCGCTACCGGCACTACGCCGCCGTACGGCATCTGCCGGTCGCGGTCGGCGGTACGGCGGCCGTGGGCGCGGTGGCCGCGCTGGCGCAGGTCCCGGCGGCCCGCCGGTGGTTGATGGGCCGCTGGGAGCCGGGCAGCGGCCCGGACGCGGAACGCCGGGCGCGCAGCTGGTTCACCCTCCGCTTCGTCGGGGAGGGCGGGGGCCGGCGGGTGTTCACCGAGGTCTCGGGCGGCGACCCGGGGTACGGCGAGACGGCGAAGATGCTGGCCGAGTCCGCGCTGTGCCTGGCCCACGACGCCCTGCCGGACACCGCCGGGCAGCTCACCACGGCGGTGGCGATGGGCGACGCCCTGCTGGACCGGTTGCAGGAGGCGGGCATCCGCTTCCGGGTGGCGGCGGAGGACTGAGCGGGTCGTGCGGCGCGGGCGGGGCGGGCGGCGCGACCGGCCGGACGCGTCAGCCCGTCGCCTCGCGCAGGGCGCGGCGGCACAGCGAGTCGGCGTGCCGGGTGGTCTCCGGGATCCGGAAGCGGGGGCTCAGCGCGAGGGCGTGGGCGCAGGCGTTGTCCAGCGTGACACGGTGGCCGACGGACACGTAGACGGGCTTGATCCCGTCCTGGGTGCGCAGCGCCCGGCCGACCACGGCGCCGTCCGCCGCGAGCAGCGGGGCGGCGTCGGAGCGCCGGGCGCCCGGTTCCTCGTACGTGAAGGTGAAGGGGTTCTTGGCGACGCCCATGCTGGGGAGCCCGGTGACCACGCCGAGGTGACAGGCGAGGCCGAAGCCGCGCGGGTGGGCGAGGCCGTAGCCGTCGCAGACGACGAGGTCGGGGGTGACGGTCAGCGCGTCCAGCGCGGCGAGCACGGTGGGCAGTTCGCGGAAGGCGAGCAGTCCGGGGACGTAGGGAAAGCTGACGGGCCCGACGGCGGTGGATTCGGCCACGACCGCGAGGGTGGCGGCGTCCAGCACGACGGCGGCGGCCGCGACGAGGTCGCGTGCGTCGTCGTAGGCGACGTCCACGCCGGCGACCAGGCCCGCGCCGGGTGGCGGGCCGGTCTCGGCGAGCACGACGTGATGGCGCAGTTCGTCCTGTACCGCCCGGGCCTCGGCCTCGTCGGCGGGGGTTTTCACAGTGGTCATGATGGTCCGAGAGTAGCCTGGTGATCATGTTCGTCATGGAGCTCACCTACATCGCGCCCATCGAAGACGTCGAGGACGAAATGGACGCGCACGTCGCCTGGTTGGCCGGCCACTACGCGAACGGCGTCTTCCTGGCGTCCGGCCGCAAGGTCCCGCGCGACGGCGGCGTCATCCTGGCCGGTGGCGTCTCGCGCGCCGAGATCGAGGAGATCGCGGCCGGGGACCCCTTCGTCGTCGCCGGCGTCTGCTCCTACCGGATCACCGAGTTCCTCGCCACGAGGACCTCGGCGGACCTTGCGACGGTCCGCGAGAACCCGGCGACCTGACCGCCCCACACGTCACGCCTCCCTGGCGGGCCCCGCGGTGCGGTTCACCGCCCCGCGGGGCCCGGGGACGGACCTGTTCGACGGCCCCTTGCCCCCACGGCCAGACGGGCCTCAGCGCCGCTCCAGTCGGGCCGCCCGCCCCTTCTCCCCCGCCGCCCAGCAGCCGCCGTCGGGCGCGCAGTCGACGGTGTCGAACGAGCCGGGGTCCAGCGCCCGCCAGGTGCGGCCGGCGTCCGTGGTGACGTCGGTGCCGGTGGGTCCGACGGCGAGGGCGGTGGACCGCCCGTACGGGTACCAGGCCGCGCCCGACCGGTAGCCGGGCGGCGGCGTCGCCGACGGGCTCCAGCCGCGGCCCGCGTCGGTGGAGCGGGCGGCGGCCTGCGGCGAGGCCTGGCCGGTGCGGTAGTCGCCGCCCACCGCGAGGCCCGTCGTACGGTCGCGGAAGGCGAGGGCGAAGACCCCGCGCGCCGGGTCCCCGGCGGGGATCGTGGTGTCGGCGGCCCGCCAGGTGCGGCCGCGGTCGGCGGAGTGCAGTACGCGGGCGGTCGGGCCGCCGCCGGTGGCCAGCCATACGTCGCGCGGGCCGGAGGCCACCAGGCACTGGCCGCTCGCCGCGAACCCGGCCTCGCCGGGGAGGGCGGCCGGCATCCCGGCGTCCGGCAGCACCTTCCAGTTGCGGCCGCCGTCGTCGGTGGCCAGGATGCGGAACTTGCCGTCCACCGGGTCGCTCATGGCCAGCCCGTGGCGGGAGTCGAAGAAGGTCAGGCAGTCGTAGAAGGCCCGCGGATCGGGGTTGCGGAAGGCCTCGGTCCAGGTGGCGCCGCCGTCCTCGGTCCGCAGGACCCGCGACGCCTCGCCCTCGCCGATGGACAGGGCCACCGCCCGGCGGGCGTCGAAGGCCTCGATGTCGCGCAGCTCCAGCCCCTCGGCGACGGCGCCGGGCGGCGAGACGTCCCGCCAACTGCGGCCCCCGTCGACGGTGCGCAGCACCACGCCCTTGGAGCCGGCGACCCAGGCCGTGCTCCGGCCGACCGCGGCCAGGCCGCGGAAACGGGAGTCCTTGTCGGTCGGCTTCACCGACCAGGCGTGGCCCCGTAAGCCCGCTGCGGCGGGGGCCGCGCCGCCGGTGTCCGCCTGTACCGGAGCGGCCACCGACCCCACCAACAGGGCTGCCGCGCACATGCCAACTCCTAGAAGTCTCATGGCGCCGGAAGCTAACGCACCCCGCGATCTCCGTCCAGGGCGCCTCAGGGGGCCGTCCGGGGCACATCCGGGCGGCTTTGGGCCTGTGGAGTGAGCGGTAACAGGACTTAATCCGAAGGGCCCGGACTCCACCGGCCCGACCGGCGATCCTTGGCGCATCGTCCCCCAGTCGTCACTCTGTGCGATCACACGGGCGAGTTCCGGCCAATCGGTGACACAGCTCACGTCATCCCGCATGCACGGACGTGCCGATTCCGGCGTCTATCCGGTTGCCGGGCTCCACCCCAGGGCCCGACAGCAGATCCGCCGCAAGGGAGCGAGCCTTGATCACTGTCATCGAGCAGGCCGTGCAGGCCCGACTGATCGCCACCGCGCCGAAGGTCGAGACCGTGCCCGTCACCCTCTGCTACGACCGCGCCGATCCCTTCGCCGTCCGCATGGCCTTCCCCGCGCTCGCCACCCTGGAGGGCGTCGAGGTCTCGTGGACCTTCGCCCGCGAGCTGCTGGCGTCGGGCATCCGGCAGCCGTCCGGCAGCGGCGACGTACGGGTGCGCCCGTACGACGGGGACCGCACGACGATCGAGTTCCACGCGGCCGAGGGGGTGGCGATCGTGCTGATGGTGACGGCCGAGCTCCAGCGCTTCCTGGAACGCGCCGCGGCGGTCGTCCCGCTGGGTCTGGAGCACCACTACCTGGACATGGACCACAGCCTGGCCGAGCTGATGCGCGGTTCCCGCTGACCCGCGCCCGATATTCGGTTGCGGGCGGCCAGGGCCGTCCGTAGCTTCGTGAACGCCCCATTGCCGTCGAAACGGAGTAGGACGTTGCTCATCTGAGGTCCGAGACACCGACCACCGACACGATCACGTGACGGTCGGCTGTCTCCCCGCGTTGCACGCACCATTCCACGCAACCTGGAGGCCTCTATGAGTCATGCCCCCACCCATGTCACCTGTTCCGACGTTTCCTTCGAATGGCCCGACGGCACTCCCGTCCTCGATGGTTTCCACTGGGCCGTCGGCCCCGGCCGCACCGGCCTGATCGGCCTCAACGGCTGTGGCAAGTCGACCCTGTTGAAGCTCGTCGCCGGTGAACTGCGTCCGACGACCGGCCAGATCTCCGTCGCCGGGTCCATCGGCTACCTCCCGCAGGACGTCACCCTCGCCACCGGGGCACGGGTGGACGAGGTCCTCGGCATCCGCGCCACCCGCGCCGCCCTGCACGCCATCGAGGCGGGTGAGGCCACCGAGGCGAACTTCGCCGCCCTCGGTGACGACTGGGACGTGGAGGAGCGGGCCTTGGCGACGCTCGACCAACTCGGGCTCGCCGGGATCGACCTGGACCGCACGGTCGGTGAACTGTCCGGCGGCGAAGGCGTCCTGCTGCGGCTGGCCGCCCTGCTGCTCGCCCGACCCGACGTGCTGCTCCTCGACGAACCGACCAACAACCTGGACCTGCGGGCCCGGCGCCGCCTGTACGCGGCCGTCGCATCGTGGACCGGGGTGATGGTGCTGGTCAGCCACGACCGCGAGCTGTTGGACCGGGTCGACCAGATCGCGGACCTGCGGGACGGCGAGGTCCGTTGGTACGGAGGCAACTTCGCCGATTACGAGGACATGCTCGCCGGCGAGCAGGAGGCCGCCGAGCGGATGGTCCGGGTCGCGGAGGGCGACGTACAGCGCCAGAAGCGCGAACTGGCCGAAGCGCAGGTCAAGTTGGCCCGGCGCAAGCGGTACGGCCAGAAGATGTACGAGAACAAGCGCGAGCCGAAGATCGTGATGGGTGCCCGCAAGCGGGCCGCCCAGGAGTCGGCCGGCAAGCACCGCATCATGCACGCGGAGAAGCTGACGGAAGCCCGGGAGCGGCTGGACCAGGCCGTGGAGGCGGTCCGCGACGACGCCGAGATCCGCATCGACCTCCCCGCCACCCAGGTCCCCCCGGGACGCCGGGTGTTGACGGCCACCGATCTGCGCCTGGCCCACGGGGCCGCGGTGGCGGGCGTGTGGGAGGTGCGCGGGCCGGAACGGATCGCGCTGGTCGGCGGCAACGGGTCGGGCAAGACCACGCTGCTGCGGACGATCGCGGGCCTCGTCCCGCCCACCTCCGGCGAGGCGCTCACGCACGTGCCGACGCGCTACCTGCCGCAGCGCCTGGACGTACTGGACGACGAGAGCACGGTCGCGGAGAACGTGGCGCGGTTCGCCCCGCACGCCACGAACAACGTGATCCGGGCACGGCTCGCGCACTTCCTCTTCCGAGGGGCCCGCGCGGACCGGGCGGCGGGCACCCTGTCGGGCGGCGAACGCTTCCGGGCGGCGCTCGCGGCGCTGCTGCTCGCGGAGCCGGCTCCCCAGTTGCTGATGCTGGACGAACCGACGAACAACCTGGACCTGGCGAGCGTACGGCAGCTCACCGACGCCCTGGAGTCGTACGAGGGCGCCTTGCTGGTGGCGAGCCACGACGTCCCGTTCCTGGAGTCGATCGGCATCACCCGGTGGCTGCTGCTCGACGGCGAGCTGCGGTCGACGACGGCGGAGGAGGTCAGGGAGTCCCGCTGGGAGGACTGAGCGTCGCGATGGGTCGGTCGGGTCGGGTCGGGTCGGGTACGACCGGGCCCGGTCCGGTCCGCCCTCAACGGGAGAGTAAGGCCCAGGACTTGGTGCCGCCCCGCGGGGTCAGTACGGGGGTGAGCCCCCAGTCCCCACCGCCGGACTCCACCGCCCGGGCCAGCAGCCACATCGCCCGACTGCGCTGCCGCCGGCACTCCTCCCCGTCGTCGGGCGAGGCGTGCGCGGGGTGCTGGTCGTAGAGGACGATGCGCAGCGCGTCGAACTGCCACCGCACCGTGAGCGTCATCTCCAGGCCGGGCGTGAACCGGTCGGCGCAGGAGACGAGCTCGGAGGCGGCGAGGGCGGCGGTGCCGCACAGGTCGGCCAGCCCGTGCCGCAGCAGCAGGGACCGTACGGTCGCCCGGGCGGCTCCCGCGCCGTGGGGGCCGCCGGGCAGGCGTACCGAGTGGCGGAGCTTCTCCGCGAGGGGCGGGGCCGACCGGAACTCGCGGTCCACCGGCAGGCCACGGAGGGTGCCCGTCATCGTGCTGCTCCCACTTCTGCTGTCCTCGGTGCGGGGTGCGCGCGGAGCGCGCGGTGGCGTATTGCGCCGGTGATGCGGTGTGCGGGGGATGCCGTGCACAGGGGGGATGCGGGGGGATTGGCCGGGCGAGGTGGAGCGGTGTACAAGAGGGTGGTGCGGTGTACGTGCGGTGGGGCGCGCGTCGCCGCCTCCGGCCGAACCCACTGGGGAGGGCAAGCCGGCGCCACGGACCCGGGGTCGCCCCGCGTGAGATCCGCGCTACCGACCGTAGCGCAACAGCGGCCACCACTGCTACCACTTGTACGGCTACATGATCTTTTCCCGTGGCATGTCAGGACCTGCGCCGACCACGCCCCCATGGGGCCTCGGTTCGGCAACCCGGAACGTCAAATTGAGAGACCGTCGTCCTCTTTCGGCGTGATTTTCGAACCACAAACCCCGCTCAGCACGCTTTCAAACTGCGTAAATAACCGGACGTAACGGCGCATAGCCACCCCTGGGGCTTGGCTGGCCTTGATGTCGCGCTTAACCTACGACTCCGTAGGCTACGGAACCGTAGGTAATTCGCTTTGCACCCAGGAGTACCCGTGACGATCACCTCTCCCCACCTCGGCAGCTCGGAGGCGTGGACCGACGCCAAGTTGCTGTTCGCGCTGGAAGAGGTGGTCGAAAAGGAACTCAACCGCCACCTGACGGTCACCAAGGACTGGATGCCCCACGAGTACGTCCCGTGGAGCGAGGGCCGGAACTTCCCCGGCTTCTTCGAGGACGGCGAAGCCTGGGACCCGGCGCAGTCGAAGGTCACCGACATCGGCAAGATCGCGCTGGTCGTCAACCTGCTGACCGAGGACAACCTCCCCAGCTACCACCACGAGATCGCGACGCTCTTCGGTCGCAACGGCGCCTGGGGCACCTGGGTCCACCGCTGGACCGCCGAGGAGGGCCGGCACGGCATCGTGATGCGCGACTACCTGCTGGCCTCGCGCGCCGTCGACCCGGACAAGCTCGAAGCGTTCCGCATGCAGCACATGTCCGAGGGATTCGAGTCGGACAACAGCCACTCGATGCTGCACTCCGTCGCGTACGTGGCCTTCCAGGAGCTGGCGACCCGCATCTCGCACCGCAACACCGGCCACCAGTCCGGTGACCCGGTCTGCGACCGGATGCTGGCCCGCATCGCGCAGGACGAGAACCTGCACATGATCTTCTACCGCAACCTGCTGGGCGCGGCCTTCGAGATCGCCCCGGACCTGACGATGAAGGCCGTCCGGGACGTGGTCGTCAACTTCCGGATGCCCGGTCACGGCATGCCCGGCTTCGAGCGGATGGCCGCGCAGATGGCGATCGGCGGGGTCTACAACCTGCGGATCCACCACGACGACGTACTCAGCC
Organism: Streptomyces sp. NPDC048383; assembly: GCF_040651775.1. Taxonomy (NCBI): domain Bacteria; kingdom Bacillati; phylum Actinomycetota; class Actinomycetes; order Kitasatosporales; family Streptomycetaceae; genus Streptomyces; species Streptomyces sp. NPDC048383. The sequence goes on along the minus strand of NZ_JBEZKS010000065.1, from coordinate 30,753 downwards.
CCGTGATCCGCTTCCTCAAGATCATGGACATCGACGGTCTGGGCCCCGAGGGTCAGCAGGCACAGCAGGAACTCGGCCTGTTCATGGACGGGCTCGACAGCGAGGCCCGTAAGTTCGACGAGCGCCTCGCCGCCCGCGCCGCACGCGTGGCCGCCCGCAAGGGCTGAGACCGGCCCCCGCCGCCCCTGTGGGGCGGCCCACGACGAGAGCCCCGGGAGAGCCACGCTCCCCGGGGCTTCGTCGGGTGCGGGGCGGCACCCGGGCAGGTGCGCCCGGGACGCCGCGCCCGTGGGCGGCGGGTCAGCCGCGCCGGCGCAGGGCCTGCCGTTCCGCTTCCGAGAGGCCGCCCCAGACGCCGAAGCGCTCGTCGTTGGCCAAGGCGTACTGCAGGCACGCCGCCCTGCCCTCGCACGCCCCGCACAGCCGCTTCGCGTCCCGCAGCGACGAGCCGGGTTCCGGGAAGAAGAAGCTCGGTCCCGTCTGCGCGCACAGGGCGAGGGCGTACCAGGCGGGGGTGGTGCTGGTGGTGGTGTTCATCGACATGCGCCGATCGTGGCTCCCCCCGATGTACGTCTCATCAACACGCGATCAACACCTGTGCACACCGGCATCCGGCTGCGGCTGCGGCTGCGGCAGAGAGTGAACGATCGTGCGTTCGGTACGCTGGCCGAATGGCAGACGGGCGCGTGGAGCGCGGGAACCAGACGCGGCGGACCGTACTCGACCGGACCGTGCGGATCGCATCGGTGGACGGCCTCAAGGGCTCTCGCTGGGCAGGATCGCCACCGACCTGGGGCTGAGCAAGAGCGGGGTGTTCGCCCTGTTCGGCTCCAAGGAGGACCTTCAGCTCGCGACGGTTCGCGCCGCGGTGGACGTGTTCGTGGAGCACGTCGTGCGCCCGCTGCGCGAGGAGCCGCCGGGCGTCGCCAAGGCGTGGCTGCTGTGCGAGCGGTGGATCGCCTACTCGGCGGGACGGGTGTTTCCCGGCGGGTGCTTCTTCGCCACGGTCTCCGCCGAGTTCGACGCACGGCCCGGCCCGGTGCGCGACGAGATCGCCACGGCCCGCTCCGATTGGACGCGGTACGTGGAACGGGTCCTGGACGAGGCCCGGCTGGCGGGCGCGTTCCGCGCGACGTTCGGGCCGGCGGACGTGCCGCAATTGGCTTTCGAGGTCATCGCGTTGATGGAACTGTCCAACGCCCACTCGCTGCTGTTGGACGACTCCGTCGCGTACGAGCGGGCCGGCCGGGGCATCCTCGACCGCCTGAGGGGTGTGGCGGCCGCCCCGGAGCAACTCCCGGAACGACCGCCTGCGGCGGGCGCGACCGGGTGACGGGGACGGGTCGGCCCGGACGGAGCGACCTCGCCTCTCCGGCTCGCCGGACCGGCCCGCACGCACAGCCGACCGGGCCGGCAGCCCGTACAACCCCTACGCCGCGTGCGATCGGGCGCCCGATAAGGCGAGTGGCGGGCCGGGCGGCAGCACGCCCATACCCCCCGGAACCGGGTCCGCCCCGCAACGGCCCGGGGCGGCTCAGGGGGCGGCGGCGGACTGCATGCCGGCGAGGAACTCGGTCGTCGCCGCGACCACTTCGGGGTCGCGGAGGATGCGCCGGTGGCCGAGGCCGTGCGTCTCGATGAGTCGGGCGCGCTCCCCGTAGGCCTGTGCGAGCGCCCGCGACTGCGCGGGCGTCGTCGTGTCGTCCTCGGTGTCGTGCACGAGCAGGATGCGTTCGGGAGCCGGGCCCGGATCCAGTCGGGCGTCCAGGCGGCGCCAGATGTCCGGGGTCCCGGCGAAGAGTCGGTGTTCCACATGGCCGCGCAGCGCCCGTACGACGGCGGGCCCGACGGGCAGGGCGCGGCGGAACCCGTCGATGACGTGGTCGAAGTGGGCCACTCCCCCGATGCCTACCACCCGCTCCACTCGGACGCCGTCCCGCAGGGTGAACAGGGTCGACAGGACCCCGATGGAGTGGGCCACGATCGCGGAGAACTCCCCGTGTTCGCGGTGCAGTCCGTGAATGATCTCGCGGAAGTCGCGTATCGAGGCGGCGCGGCCCCCGGACTCCCCGTGTCCGGGGGCGTCGAAGGCGACCACGCTGTGGCCCTGGGCGCGGAGCGCCTCCACGAAGGCGGCGAGCCGCGAGGCGCGCGAGGACCAGCCGTGCACCAGCAGCACCGGGCGCGGGCCGTCGCCCCACCGGTACGTGGTGACGGACGCGCCGTTGACGGTCAGCCGCCCCCGCTCCGCCCGCCCCATCACCTCGACTTCCCCGGGTCGCAACGGGGGCCGCCCGAGGGGCCGGATGAACAACGCGAAGGCGGCCTTCCCCGCAAGGCCCGGGGCCACCCGGGCGGCGATGTCGAGGGTGACGCTCACCAGTGCAGCCATGGGACGCATGCCCACTCCTTCGGGATCTCCGCAGAACCGACCGGCGTCGGCCGGACCCCAGCAAGGATATCAGCACGGCCGTTCGTGCTTATTTAGACCCCACCCCGTCCCCCCGTCCAGCACCGATGTCTCGACGCGCCACTTATGGTGGTCCGATGTCAACGATCAAGCAGTTCCAGGTCACCTTCGACTGCGCGGACCCGGAGCGCGTCGCCCGTTTCTGGTGCGAAGTGTTGGGCTACGTCGTACCGGCTCCGCCGGAAGGGTTCGCCACCTGGGACGCCTACAACCTCTCGCTGCCGCCCGAGCGTCGAAACGCGGGCTTCGTCTGCTCCGATCCCTCAGGAGCGGGCCCGCGCATGTACTTCCAGCGCGTCCCGGAGGGGAAGGTCGTCAAGAACCGGGTGCACCTCGACGTGCGGGTCGGCACCGGTCTCGTGGGCGCGGAGCGCCTCGCCACGCTTGAGGCCGAGTGCACCCGACTGGTCGCGCTCGGCGCGGTACGCCAACTCGTCCTCGTCGCCGACGAGGAGAACGAGTCGTGCATCGTGATGCAGGACATCGAAGGCAACGAGTTCTGCCTCGACTGAGGAGCCGCCGGAAACGCCCCTCGCCCCGCTTCCCGGTCGACCGCCTCAGGCCACGAGAGTGGTCAGCCAGTGGGCGAGGGCTTCGAAGTCCGGGTCCCTGAGGCCGGTACGGGGGTCGACCCGGTGGAGGAAGGTGGGCTGCGGGTGGTGGGCTGCGACCCAGGTGCGGTCGGCCGGGGCGATCTCGTCGTCGAACCAGGCGAACGCGCGATCCCCCGCCCAGGCCAGGAGGGGTCGGGTCTTCCAGTGCAGGCCGTCCCGCCCCTCGTCGGCAGCGGGCTCCGGCCACTCGACCACCGGCAGCCGGGGCAGTCCCAGGATCGGGGCGACGGTCTCATTGGCCTCCTCGACCCACGTCGTCGCCCACACCGGATCGCAGGGCAGCGTCAACAGCCGGGCGCCGAGGCGAGGGTCGAGCCGACCAAGCAGCGGGTTACCGTACGTCTCCCACCGACCCGGGTACGTGCCGTACCCCGACCCTCCGAAGGGAATCAGCGGCCCGTCGACGTCCAGGAACAACAGCGGACGACGCCCCGGCCCGGCCGCTTCACTCACCATCGACCACCACCCCCGCCATCGATACCGGGGGCACCGGTGCGTCGGTGGCCTGCGCGGGCGCCCCGAACCGCGCCAGGTAGTGCCACACCTTCTTGACCGCCCGGGGGTCGTGGAGGCCGGCGCTCGCCGCACGCCCGACGATCCGAGGATCGAGCACGCCGTCGACCGCGATCCGCGTCCCCAGATCGACGTGTTCCCGGCCGCGGTAGTCCGGGTGACGTCGGAGTTCCTCGACCCCGAGCCGAAAGCCGGGGTGCCACTCCACCGGGCAGCCGACACGCAGGGCCGCGGCCTCGACCGGCGTGCGGCGGTAGCAGGGGTCCAGAACCAACGCCTCCACGTCGCGGCGAAGCCGGACCGGCCCGTGCACGTGGGCCTCGATGTAGTCGTCCAGCGCGTCCTGCCGATCCGCGAGGGCGAGGGCGACGAGCCCCATGCGGGCCGCGACGGCGAAATCCGAGGGCTCGAGGAAACTGTCCGGGTAACAGAACGTCGTCCGCTCCAGGCTCTCCGCGGTCAGCCGGAAGTGCGCGGAGCCGAACCGCGGCGCCCCGCCGAACGGCTTGCGACGGAAGTTCAACGCGCCGTAGACGGGGCGCTCATGAGGGGTCGCCGCGTCGTACGCGCCGTCGAAGATCCGGCTCTCCCAGCGCCATCGGTCGCCGCCGGGATGAGCGGTCAGGCCGCCGTTGCTGGTCCCCGTGACGAACTGCGAACGGTAGACGTCGTCCTCGGCCATGGCGTCCAGGATCGGTACGCCCTGCGACAGGTGGTCCGGGTGGAAGTTCAGGGTCACCCGTAGCGTCGGATCCAGTGGAGGGCCCGACGCCCGTTCCGCGACGTGCCGAAGGGCCCGGTCCTGTGCTGTCGGAGGTGCCACGAAACTCATCCGCACAGTGTTCCCCAACATGATCACTCGGCGCTCGCCGAATGGTCGCCCGCTCAGGCGGTGTCGGGGGTGTCCTCGTGCTTCGCCCGGCTCGGCTGGACCCTCTTCGGCTCGCCCGGCATCTTGGGGTAATCCGGAGGGTAGGGCATGTCCCCCAGCCCGTGATCGTGTTCCTGCCGGTCGGCGAGTTCCAGGATCGTGTCGAGCGAGAAGGCGTGCTCGTCCATCTCGGCGTGCAGGTCGCCGAGTTCGGCGAAGCGGGCCGGCATGGTCACGATGTCGAAGTCGCGCGGTTCCGCGTCGTCCACCTCGTCCCACCGCAGCGGCGCCGAGACGGGGGCGTGGGGGCGCGGGCGGACGGAGTACGCGGAGGCGATGGTCCGGTCGCGCGCCGTCTGGTTGTAGTCCACGAAGATGCGCTCGCCGCGCTCTTCCTTCCACCAGGCCGTGGTGACCTTGCCCGGCATCCGCCGCTCCAGTTCCCGACCCAGGGTGATGGCGCAGCGCCGCACCTCGGTGAACGTCCAGCGGGGTGCGATCGGCACGAACACGTGCAGGCCGCGCCCGCCCGAGGTCTTGGGCCAGCCCCGTAGCCCCAGTTCGTCCAGCAGGGCCCGCAGTTCGTGGGCGGCGGCCACGGCGTGGTGGTAGTCGGTGCCGGGCTGCGGATCGAGGTCGATGCGGAGTTCGTCGGGCCGGTCGGTGTCGTCGCGGCGCACCGGCCAGGGGTGGAAGGTGAGGCAGCCCAGGTTGGCGGCCCACAGGACGGCGGCGGGCTCGGTCGGGCAGATCTCGTCCGCCGTGCGGCCGCTGGGGAAGGCGATGTGGGCGGTCGGGATCCAGTCGGGCAGGTTCTTGGGAGCCCGTTTCTGGAAGAAGGACTCGCCCTCCACGCCGTCCGGGAACCGTTCCAGGGTCGTGGGACGGTTGCGCAGGGCGCGGGTGATGCCGTCGGCGACGGCCAGGTAGTACTCGGCGACGTCCCTCTTGGTGAGTCCCCGCTCGGGGAAGTAGATCTTGTCGGGGCTGGACAGCCGTACCGCCCGTCCGCCCGCGTCGAGCTCGATCGCACCACCCGCAGCAGCCATGTGCGCCACGGTAGGCGGGCTCGCCCGGGTGCGCATACCGGGCGGGGCCGGACGTACCACCGCAGAATCCTGTACATGGAACTGCCGGTGATGCCCCCCGTGAAGCCGATGCTCGCCAAGTCCGTGTCCGCCATCCCGGCCGGCATGCAGTACGAGGCCAAATGGGACGGTTTTCGGGCGATCGTGTACCGCGACGGCGCCGAGATCGAGATCGGCAGCCGCACCGGTAAGAGCCTGACCAGGTATTTCCCCGAGCTGGTGGCGGCCTTGCAGGACAACCTGCCGGATCGCTGCGTCGTGGACGGCGAGATCGTGATCGTGCACGACGGGCGGCTCGACTTCGACCGCCTGACCGAGCGCATCCATCCCGCCGCCTCCCGGGTGAAACTGCTCGCCGGGACGACACCCGCCAGTTTCGTCGCCTTCGACCTGCTCTCCCTCGGCGACGACGCCTTCCTCGACACCCCGCTCGCCGAGCGCCGCAGCGCCCTCGTCCAGGTCCTCTCCACAGCCCGTCCCCCCGTCCACCTCGCGCCCGCGACCACCGATCCCGCGCTCGCGCGGGAGTGGTTCGAGCAGTTCGAGGGCGCCGGATTGGACGGGGTGATCGCCAAGCCCCTCGATCTCCCGTACCGGCCCGATGCCCGCCTCATGTTCAAGATCAAGCACGAGCGTACGGCCGACGTCGTCGTCGCGGGTTTCCGTTTCCACAAGAGCGGTCCGATCATCGGATCGCTGCTTCTCGGGCTCCACGACCAGCACGGAACCCTCCAGCACGTGGGCGTCTGCGCGGCCTTCCCGATGAAACGCCGCGCCGAACTGGTCGAGGAACTCGAACCGCTGCGCCTGGACGATCCGCGGGAGCACCCCTGGGCTGCCTGGGCCGAGGAGTCCGCGCACGAGAGCGCCCGCCTGCCCGGCGCCCAGAGCCGCTGGACCGGCAAGAAGGACCTCTCCTGGGTGCCGCTGCGCCCCGAGCGCGTCTGTGAGGTGGCGTACGACCACATGGAGGGCGACCGCTTCCGGCACACCGCCCAGTTCCGCCGCTGGCGCCCGGACCGGACCCCGCGGAGTTGCACGTACGCCCAGTTGGAGGAGGTCATCGGCTACGACCTCGCCGAAGTGCTCGGGGCCCGCGGCTGACGCGCCGCCCGGGGCCCGGCCTGCGGCCCCTCGGTGGCCGCGGCGCACCACGGACCGGACACCGGGGAGCCGCAGGCCCTGGCCCCGGCCCTGGCCCCGGCCCCGATGAGTCTCAGACCGCCGTGAGCCGCTCCCATCGCGCCCGGTCCGGGCCCACCGCGTTCGGGGCGTAGTCGGGGCGGGCGGCCAGCCATCGGGTCACGCGGGCCCGGACGCGGGGGTCCGCGTACGCCCGTGCGGGGGGTTCGGCCAGGTGGCGGACCTTCGCGCGGGCCCGCATCACCTCCGGGTCCTCCAGCGCGCAGTCGAACAGCGCGGCCACCTCGCGCGCCGTCCCCGTACGGCCGGCGCGGGTCGCGAAGCGCTCCCCGATGGCCGAGTCGGCGACGACCTGGAAGTCGAACCAGGGCTTCAGCGTACGGACGGCCCAGTCGTGGTACTCGGCGGCGAAGCGGAGCGTTCCCGGATCCCGGTGCGCCGACCGGGCCACCCGGTGTGCGGCCCACAGGGCGAGCGAGGTGCCCTGCCCCAGGGTCGGGTTGGTGTGGGTCAGGGCGTCCCCGACCGGGACGAGTCCGCTCACCACGGGACCCCGCTCGTCCGCCAGGGCGCTCCACCGGTTGTCGAGGCTCGCCATGGCCAGTACGCCGGACAGCGGTTCGGCCCCGGTAGCCAGCCAGGCCTCGCCCGGCGGGAAGGCGCGGGCGGCGGCGTCGAAGACGGCCGGGGTGCGCAGCGCGCCCCGGCTGGGGTCGTCGGTGTGCACGAACAGGGTGACGGCGAAGATCCGGTTGTCGGCCGGGAAGACCGCACAGCCCGCGAAGCCCCCGCCGGTCACCGTCCACGGCCGGCGCGGCCCCTCCTCCATGCCCTCGGGCAGCCGGTACCAGCGGCAGAAGTACGCGAGCCCCGTGCGGTGCCGTTCGACGGCGGCGGGACGGCAGCCGGCCGCCGCCAGCAGGCGCTCGACGCCGCCGCGCCGCCCGGCGGCGTCCACGACCAGGTCCCCCTCGTACGCCCCGTTGGCCGTGGTCAGCCCGGTCACCCGGATGCCGGCGCGGGAATCGGCCCGGGGGTCGGTTCCGGTTCCGCTCCCCTCCTCGCCCAGCGTGACGAGCCCCGCCACGGGTTCCCCGTACCGGGTGACCACGCCCTGTTCGGCGCGCAGGGCCGTGGCGAGCGCGCTCTCCAGCACGATGCGGCGGGCCTGGAGCATGACGAGGTCCTCGTCGCCGGGCAGCGCGGGCGGGCGGGCGTCGAACCAGTCCAGTTCGTGTCGCTCGCGGGCGCCGAGCCGGAGCATTTCGGCGTGTACGTCGGGCAGTTCGTCGAGCAGCACCTTGCGGGCCGCTCCGAGCAGCGCGTGCGGCTGCGCCGCCTGCGGTACGGCCGGTCGCCGCCAGCGGAAGAAGTCCCGGTCGAGGGCGGTACCGGGGGCGCGGGTGTCCCGCTCGAACAGTTCGGCGGTGTGCCCGCGCCGTGCCGCGAGCAGGGCCGTGGCCAGCCCCGCGATCCCTCCGCCGATGACCAGTACGTGTGCCATTGCGTCCCCCTGGGCGGCCGATGAACCGTACGACGATCACACCGCCAGAGCCTGCACGGACGAGCCTCGAACAAAACCCGCACGGTTGTCCGAATCGCCGTGTTCGCGGCCGCCGCCCGGCCTCCCCGGCACCCGGCGACCGGCCATCCGTGCGGCCCTACCGACCGCCCTCCCCGCCCCCGGCCCGCCACGCCGCGACCGCCTCGCGCGTCTCCTGCGCGACGAGGTCCGCGTTGATCGCGGCGCCCGCCCGCACGCCCTGGGCCGCCGCGCCGGCGACCTGCTCCACCGGGGAGGTCACGTTCCCGGCGACCCACACGCCCGGCAGGGCCGTGGCTCCGGTGGCCGCCTCGGACTCGACGCAGGTACCGATCGGCGCCCCGCCCCGCTCCACCGTCGTCGTCGGCAGACCCAGGCCGGTCAATACGCCCGAACGGGCGGTGAACCGGGGAGCCACCACCAACGCCCGACACGCCACCGTCGCGCCGTCCGCCAGCGCCAGCCCCGTCAGCCGGTCCCCGTGAACGACCAGGCCCGTCGCCTTCCCGTCGACCACGGCGACGCCACGGGCGGCCAGCGCCTCCCGGTCCTCGGGGCCGAGCCGCGTGCCGTGCGCGACGAGGGTCACCCGGGGGCTCCACTGCCGCCACAGCAGGGCCTGGTGCACCGCGAGCGGGCCCGTGGCCAGCACGGCCAGGGGTTGGTCCCGCACCTCCCAGCCGTGGCAGTACGGGCAGTGCAGCACGTCCCGCCCCCAGCGCTCCCGCAGCCCGGGCACCTGGGGCAACTCGTCCACCAACCCGGTCGCGACCAGCAACCGCCGTGCCCGGACGGACGAACCGTCCCCGCAGCGCACCAGGAAGCCGCCCTCCTCCCGGTCGGCGGCGACCGCGGTCCCGGCGCGCCCGGACCGGAACAGCGCCCCGTAGCCGGCCGCCTCCTCCCGGCCCCGCGCCAGCAGCCCGGCGGGGCTCTCACCGTCCCGGCCGAGGTATCCGTGCAGGTGGGCGGCGGGCGCGTTGCGCGGCGCCCCCGAGTCGAGCACCAGCACCGATCTGCGGGCCCGGGCCAGGGTCAGCGCCCCGGCGAGCCCGGCGGCTCCGCCGCCCACGATCACCACGTCGTATTCGGTCCGCGTCACATCGTCCATGGCCGCGAGGGTGCGCCCGGCCGGCGGCGCTTGACAAATCACGTTGCCGAACCGGCAAATGGAACCATGACCGACGGGAACGAACGCCCCGGACGAGCCGCGCCCCGCCCCCACGCCGTGGTCGGCGTCGGGCTGATCGTGATCGGGGCCGATGACCGGATCCTGCTCGGGCAGGCGCACGACGGCCGCTGGGAGCTCCCGGGCGGCAAGGTCGACCCCGGTGAGGGCTTCGAACAGGCCGCCGCCCGAGAACTGGCCGAGGAAACGGACCTGCGCGCCGCGCCCGGGGCCGTCGAGGTGCTCGCCGTCGGGATCGACTCGGCGTCCGGGGTGACCCGACTGACGGCGGCCGCCGTCACCCGTTCCGCCACGGGCACGCCCCGCGTGACCGAGCCCCACAAGATCGTCCGCTGGGAGTGGTTCGCCGCGACCGGGATTCCGGCGGAGCTCTACGCCCCCACGGCCGCGGTGCTGCACAGCTGGCGCCCCGACCTGACCGCTCCGCCGCAGGACGCCTCGTACACCTGCCGCAACAAGGCCGACGCCGACTCCTGAACGACGGGCCCGCCGCGGCCCGTCCGAGGCCCGCCGGGCCCGCCCGACGGCCTCCGCGCCCCGAACCTCAGGCGGTGGCCGCCACCACGGTGGCTGCGGTGACCGCGACCATCACGGCCTGCATGTCGCGGATCGCGACGCGCACGCTCTCGGCCGCCCACTCGTCGGCGGCTATCTCCCGCATCCTCGGGACCACCGCCTTGCCCTCCGCCCCCGGGAAGGCCAACTTGTGCAGCTTGGCCGAGTGCAGCAGGGCGATCAACCCCGCCGTCCGCTCGTCCGGCTCGGCGCCCTCCAGCACGACCGCGGCGAGCCGCTCGCGCAGGGCGCGCTCCACGGAGCCGTCGGCCTCGGGGTAGCGACGCTGCGGGAACACCCCGAGGACCTTGCGCACTTCTTCGACGACCAGCCCGCGCTCCCCCAGGCTCTCCAGGGTGGCGGCGACCGCCTTGGTGGCGTCCTTGGTCAGCCACTCCGTCACCCGACGCTTGTCCCGGTCCCGCAGCCAGGTCCGGATCGACAGGATCCTGCCGTCGAGCAGCTTTTCCCCGGTGGGGGTGGGGTCGACGAGCGTCAAGTACTTGCCCGACACCGACACCCGTTCCGCCATGACGAGTTCGAGCAGGAGGGCGCCCGCGACCGCCCATCCGGCCGCCTGCCGCTGCTTCGCCGCCCCGGACTCGTCGTCCAGGGACAACAGCATGATCTCCTCGGCAAGTGTGATCGCCATGCTCGTCCCCCGTCGTCCCCGTCACCGCACGCGTCTCACCCCGTAGGACGTCCGGCGTCCACCCGGAGTTCCCCCGGCTCCACCCGGAGTTCCGCCGGTCCGCACGGGAGTCCCCCGGTCCGCACGACGGTTCCCCCCACGCCCGGCGAGAGCGAACCGGAGCGCCCCCCTCAGGCCCGCTGCCCCGCGTACGGCGCGAAGTTGCCCTCGGCCAGGTCCTCTGCCAGCAGCCGCTTCGCGATCGCGTCGGCCGCCACCCGCAGTTCGGCGCTGCGCGGCCGGCCGCGGTCCTTCTCCAACTGGTCGCCGAGCCACTGCGCCCAGGCCGCCGAGATGACGTCCGCCTCCCGCTGCCCGGCCCGGGTGAGGGAGAAGAAGTGATCGTCGCGCGTGAGGTATCCCTCCTCCACCATCCGGTCGTAGACGGGGAGCAGGACCTCGGGCGGCACGGACCGCCGCCCGGCGATGAGGCCGAGGCTCGCGTGGCCGATCGTCCGGGTCATCCGTTCGACCTGCATGACCGCCCACGCGCCCGCGATGTCCAGCCGGGTGTCGGAGGCGTTCACGATGCCCCGCGCGTCCTGCGCGCCCATGTTCCGCACGATCTTCCCGACCGCCAGTTCCAGCAGCTTGGCGGAGTCCCCGGAGGCCGTGGCGGGCGAACCGAAGCCGTCCCCCATGTCGGTGGATCCGGCGCGGGCCGAGTCCCGCAGCTTGACCTCCTTGAGGAACAGCGCGACCACGAAGCCGACCACGGCCACGGGCACCGTCCACAGGAACACCGTCTGGATGGTGTCCGAGTACGCGGCGATCACCGGGCCCGCCGCCTCCGGATCGAGACCGCGCACGCCCATCGGGCTCTGCGCGGCCGCGGCCAGCCGCGCGGGGTCCTCGCCCGTGGCGCGGGCCGCCTCGCCGACCGCCGTCTTCAGGGCGGGGGCCAGGGTGTTGGCGTAGATGGTGCCGAACACGGCCGTCCCGAAGGCGCTGCCCAGCGTACGGAAGAAGGTGACGCCGGAGGTGGCCGTACCGAGGTCGGCGTAGTCGACGGTGTTCTGCACGACGATGGTCAGCACCTGCATGCACAGGCCGATGCCGGTGCCCAGCACGAACATGTAGAGGGACGCCAACCAGGCGCTGGTGCCCGGTCCCATCAGCGACAGCAGGTACAGGCCGAGGCCCATCACCGCGCAGCCGAGGATGGGGAAGATCCGGTAGCGGCCGGTCTTGCTGACGAAATTGCCGCTGAAGACGGAGGCGATGAGCAGTCCGATGACCATCGGCAGGGTCCGGACGCCCGAGATGGTGGCCGAGTCCCCGTCCACGTACTGCAGGTAGGTCGGCAGGAAGGTCATCGCGCCGAGCATCGCGAAGCCGACGACGAAGCTCAGGACGGAGCAGATCGAGAAGACCGGGTTGCCGAACAGCCGCATGGGCAGCATCGATTCCGCGGCGCGGACCTCCGCCAGGCAGAACAGGGCCAGGGCCACGACGCCGCCCGCGAACAGGCCGATGATCACCGGGGAGGACCAGGCGTACTCGTTGCCGCCCCAACTGGTACCCAGGATCAGGGCGCTCGCGCCGACCGAGACCAGCGCGATGCCGAGATAGTCGATCACGGTCCTGCCGGCGGCGCGGACGGTGGGGATGGTCCGCGCCGCCGTGATCACCACGAGGATGGCGATGGGCACGTTGACGTAGAAGCACCAGCGCCAGCTGAGGGAGTCGGTGAACAGGCCGCCCAGCAGCGGCCCGATGACGGTGGCCACGCCGAAGACGGCGCCGATCGCGCCCTGGTACTTGCCGCGTTCGCGCAGCGGCACCACGTCGGCGATCAGCGCCATCGCCGTGACCATGAGTCCGCCCGCGCCGATGCCTTGGACACCGCGCCACAGGATCAGCAGCGTCATGTTGCTCGCGAGGCCGCACAGGAAGGAGCCGGTGATGAAGACGATCGCGGAGATCTGGAAGATCAGTTTGCGGCCGAAGACGTCACCGAACTTGCCGACCAGCACCGTCGAGACGGTCTCCGCGAGGAGGTAGGCGGTCACCACCCACGACATGTGGTCGCCGCCGCCGAGGTCCGCCACGATGGTGGGCAGCGCGGTGCCCACGATGGTCTGGTCGAGGGCCGCGAGCAGCACACCCAGCATGATCGTGCCGAAGATGACGTTGCGCCGCCGCCGGTCGAGCACGGGGGGCGCGGGGGCCGTGGCGGGGGCTGTGGTCACACATCGCACTCTCACAGCGCCCCCGCCGTCCCGCATGCGGCACGAGGCCGTACGGGTGATCCCCGCCCGGGATCAGCGCAGGTGGGCGAGGCCCGGGTGCTCCGCCGCGTAGCCGTCGACCAGCTTGCGGGCCACGCTCACGGAGTCGACCAGCGGGTGCAGGGCGAAGGCCTTGACCGCGTCCGTCCGCGAACCGCTCCGCGCCGCGGCCAGCACCTCCCGTTCGACCGCCTTGACCGAGGTCACCAGCCCCACCGCGTGCAGGGGCAGCGGGGCGACGGCGACCGGGTGGGCTCCGTTCGCGTCGACGAGGCAGGGCACCTCGATGACCGCTTCCGCGTCGAGGACGGACAGGGTGCCCCGGTTGCGGACGTTGAGGATCAAGGTGGCGCGTTCGTCCCGGGCGATGGCCCGCATCAGGGCGAGGGCGACCTTCTCGTAGCCGCCGGACTCCAGGTCGCTCTCCTCGCGCTCGCCGACGCCGGCCACCTCCCGGTTCTCGGCCATGTACGTGGCCTCCCGCTCGGCCCGCGTCCGGTCCCAGGCCGAGAGCGCGGATCCGGCGGACGCCCCGGGGCCCCCGGCCTCGGCGTAGAAGCTGCGCTGCTGGTCGCGCAGGAAGGCGCCGCGCGTCTGCTTGGCCTCCTGGTAGGCCCGTACGGTGTCACGGTTGAAGTAGTAGTAGTGCAGGTACTCGTTCGGGATCGCCCCCAGCGAGCGCAGCCACTCGGCGCCGAACAACCGGCCCTCCTCGAAGGACTCCAGCGCCGCGGTGTCGGCCAGCAGTCGGGGCAGTTCGTCGCGGCCGGCGATCCGCAGGCCGCGTACCCAGCCGAGGTGGTTGAGGCCGACGTAGTCGATCCAGGCCTCCTCGGGACGGGCGCCGAGCAGTCGGGCGATCCGGCGGCCGAGCCCGACCGGCGAGTCGCAGATGCCGATGACCCGGTCGCCCAGCTCCTCGGCCATCGCCTCGGTGACCACGCCGGCCGGGTTGGTGAAGTTGATGACCCAGGCCTCGGGCGCCGTACGGGCGATCCTGCGCGCGATCTCCCGGGCCACCGGCACCGTCCGCAGGCCGTACGCGACACCCCCCGCGCCGACCGTCTCCTGACCCAGCACCCCCTCGGCCAGCGCCACCCGCTCGTCCGCGGCCCGGCCGTCCAGGCCGCCGACGCGGATGGCGGAGAAGACGAAGTCGGCCCCGCGCAGGGCCTCGTCCAGGTCGCGGGTGGCGGTGACCGTCGGGGCGTCCGGGACGCCGGCCGCCTGGCCGGCGAGCACCCGGGCCATGGCGGTGAGCCGGCCGGGATCCTCGTCGTACAGGGTCACGTGGGACACCCGGCCCTCGGCGTGGTCCCCGAGAAGTGCTCCGTACACGAGCGGGACGCGGAATCCGCCCCCGCCGAGGATGGTCAACCGCACGCCTCTTACCGCCCTTTCGCCGTCACCACCGGACCCGCCGAACCACCGGACCGACCGGACCCGCCGAACCACCGGACCGACCAGACCCGCCGAACCACCGGACCCGTCGGACCCGAAGGGCCCGCCGCACCCACCGGGAGCCGCGGTCCCGGGCCGCGGTCCCCCACACGAACGATGCCACGGTCCGTGGCCTCCGCGCGTGACGCGGATCGTGGCACGGATCGTGGCATCCGAGCGGTGGCACCCCACCGCGACACCCGGGCGGAGGGCCGATGCCCCCGGCCGGTCAGTCCTCCAGCGACGGCACGGCCCGCAGCCGCGCCCCCTGCTGCTGCGGGATTCCGCCCCCGCCGCGCACCGGCCCCTTGGGCAGGCCCTGCGGGGCCGAGAGCACCAGGGTGATCCGGGTGAGTCCCATCGCTTCCAGCATTCGGCTGGATTCCGCCACCATGCGGCAGCGCACCGCGCCCCATTCCGGGTCGGGATGACGGACCGTTCGTACCGCTCCGTCCTGTTCGGCCGCCCCCTCGCCGTGGGTGCTCAGCCAGTGCGGGACGCCGTAGCGGTAGGCGGCCTCCATGAACGGGTCCCGGGCCACCTCCTGCCGGATGCTCCGCAGCCCCTCGTCCTCGGGCGCGGCCGACAGCGCGGTCGCGAACTGTGCCAGCAGCGGTACGCACCATGCCGGTTCGTGGTCCTCCAGCACGGCCGCGGCGTCCGGGTGGAACAGCACGAAGCGCAGGAAGTTGTCGTCCGGCAGGGCCGTCGGATGCGGGCGCACCGACTGGAAGAGCTGGTCGAAGGCGGAGTTGGTGAGGGCCACGTCCCATCGGTGGTCCACCAGGAAACTCGGGTAGGGCACGGCCTCCATCAGGGCCGCGTAGTCACACAGGTAGTCGCGCTGGGCCGGGTCCTGGGGCAGCCGACTCTCCTCGGCCGCGCGCCAGGTGGGCGGCGGATCGCGGTCAACCATGACCCGGAAGAGCCAGAAGCACTGCCGCTCGCTCATCTCCAAGGCCTCGGCCAGGGCGAGGAGCTTGCGGTCCGTCCACTCCTTGACGAGTCCGCGCTCCCAGTTTCCGTAGGCGCGCACGCTGATGCGCAGCCGCGACGCGAGGTCCTCCTGGCTCAGCCCGAGTTCCTCACGGCGCTGGCGCAAAATCTCCTTGCGCCGTTCCGACCGCACTGCGCCACGCGCGGATTCTTCGCCCGGCAGGCGTTCCTCACCGGCTCGGACGAGGCCATCGGACGGGCCCACCGCTGCGAGATGTGGCACCGAGAGCTCCCCCTCCTCACGGTCTGGATCTTCATTTCCGTGTGGCGATCCTGCTACCGACTTCATTCGAGTGTCAACTATTGTGGCAATTCCAGCCTGGCGACAGCTCATTCCCGCCACAGCTGTGGCAAGTTCTAGCTCTCCCGAGGCAGAGCGGATAGATTCCCTGAGGCCGACCACGTGCCCACTGACCTCGCGCGATCTAGGAGAACCACTGGTGACAGACGGCTTCCCGGCTCCCGTCGCGGTGGCCAACGCGCCCCTGGCAGCGACCGTCACGCGGGTCGCCGAGCTCGCGAACAAAATGGGCCGCCCCCTGAACCAGGTCTTCGACCTGCGGCGGCTCTCCGAAGCTTCAGGTGTCCCGACGGACGTGATCAAAACCCTCCTCGACGGTCGACCCGCCGGCGAACCCGATCTCCAGGCCCGCTTCCTCCAGCGCCTTGACCTGCTCCGACGCACCCGGGTCAAACCCAACGGTCGCCGCTACACGCAGCAGGAGATCGCGGACGGCGCCGGGATGTCCCGGCAGCAGGCGGGCGCCCTGATCAACGGCGACCGCCGCCCCACCATGGAACACTGTGACGCGATCCAGCGTTTCTTCGGAGTGCACGCCGGCTTCCTCACGGCGCACGACGCCGACGCCCTCACCGACGCCCTCCAGCGCACCGAGCAACAGTTGCTCCAGGACTTCGCGGGGCGCGAGCGGCAAACCGTACCGGCGGAAGCCGCTTCGGCCGGCGATCCGCTGGCAAGACTCCTGCAGAACCACGGTGTACGGGGCATCGCCTGGCGCGCCGCCCAACTGCCCAGCGACAAGCACCGGGACAAGGTGACCGAATGGCTGGACATGCTTCTCGAAAGTGTCAAACCGAACGAATCATGACCCAGTCGAAAGTCTGGATCTGATCCTTGAATCCTGATCCGGATCCACGCCGACGGGGAGAACGGTGAGCATAGGCAGAGCGCAGCGGCGGTTGTGCGCGGAGCTGGTGGCCGGTATCAGGCTGGCCGCCCCCGTGGAACCCGTGGACCTCTACGCCGCCCTGTGCGAGGGCATGAGCCGGCACCGGGGTCGTCGGGTGGACTTCCGCATGGCCGCGTTCCCGCAGGGCACGGCGAGCGGGCTGTGGCTCGACATGGCGGACCGTGACCTGGTGGTCATCGAGGAACGCACCGCGCCGGACCACCAGCTGGTGATCCTCGGCCACGAGCTGTGGCACATGAAGGCCGGTCACTGCAGCCACCACGTCGACGGCGCCGCCGTCGCCGCCCGCCTGCTCACCGACGAGGCCGACCTCGGCGAAACCGTCCGCCGGGTCGCCGCGCGCACCCGCGCCGACGTCCAGGAGGAGACCGAGGCCGAGACCTTCGGGTTACTCCTCGGCAGTAGGTGTCGCACCTGGCTCGCCGGATCCGCCGGCCACCGGGCCCCGGCCCAACGCGACGAACTGGCGGGTCGCATCGAGACCTCGCTCGGCTACCGGGGGCACAGGAAAGAACGTTGATGTCGAACAGGAACCACCGTTGAAGGGTCAGGACTACTACATCCCGGCAGCCGCGATGGCGATCTCCCTCGTCTTCAAACTGCCGGCGCTGCGCAGCAACTGGCGCGATCCGCTCCTGCGGTCCGTCTGCGTCCTGCTCGTCCTGGCCGGAGCGGTGTTCACGTTCGCCGCCCCGCCGACCATCGCGGCCGTCAACCGCTGGACGGGGATCCCCAACCTCTCCGCCCCGCTGGTCTACTGCCTGATGACGGCCTTCAGCGCCTCCTGCCTGGTCCTGGTGTTCAACTGGCGCGGCGGTCCGCCCGAGGAGACGCGGCGCACCTCGCAACGGTGGATCGCCGGCTACGCCGTCGTCATCGTGGCGATCATCGTGCTGTTCGTACTCGGTGACGTGCCCGAGGAACGGCTGCGCGACTTCGACACGCACTACGCGAACACCCCGTACATCCGCGTGATGATCGCCTTCTACCTGTTGGCCCACAACGTGGCCGCCGTGACGATGGTCGCCATGTGCTGGCGCTGGTCCCTCCAGGTGCACGGCTGGCTGCGGACCGGTCTGGTGACCATCGTCTCGGGGTACGCATTCAGCCTCACCTACGACGCCACCAAGTTCACGGCGGTCATCGCCCGCTGGACCGGCCACAACCTGGACGACCTCAGCACCTACGCCGCCCCTCCGCTGGCCTCCGCCGGGGCGCTGGTCAGCGCCGTGGGCTTCGTGATGCCGTTGGTGTGCCAGCGGGCGTCCGACCACTGGCACACCTGGGCGACGTACCGGCGGCTCGGCGCCCTGTGGCACGAGGTGCACAGCACCGCCCCGCGCGGGACGCCGTCGGTCCGGATGTCCTGGTGGTCACCGGCCGAGATCCGGGTGATCCAGCGGGAGTCGGACATCCACGACGGGTTCCTGCGCCTCGGCCCCTGCTTCGACCGCCGACAGCGGGAGGACGCCTACGAACGGGCCCTGGCGGACGGCGCGGACGAGGAGACCGCCGGCGCGGTCGCCGACGCGGCGATGGTGGCGGCCGCCGTCCGGGCCTGCGCCGCCGACCCGGACGGCCTCGGGGACCTCGACGCGGACGCGGAGGACCAGGTGCTCATCATGGCCGACGGGCCGCGCGACCTCGTCCGGATCTCGCACGCCCTGCGGCATTCGCCGCTGGTGGCCGCCGCCCGACGGCACCCGGCCCTGCCGGGGGCCTGACCCCGGACGGGGATCGGGCGGCGCCACCGGCCGCGCTCAGCGGGAGGCCGTCACCGAGACCGCCGGGAACAGGTCCTGGAACGGTCCGGCGGAGTCGATGCCGTCCCGCCCGTAGGGTGCGTCGAAGCTCCAGACCATGAACAGCAGGAACACGATCAGCGCGCTGAACAGGCCGGCCAGCAGCAGTTCGCGCCCGGAGCGGCGGATCTGCAGGGTGAAGATCAGCCCGATCGTGACGATGCCGCCGACCAGCAGCCCGAACCAGACCACCCCGGGCAGGGTGGAACCGGAGCTCTGGGTGCGCGAGTGCCGGGCGTCGTCGGCGGTCGCGATGTGGTCCAGCAGCGGCTGGTAGGCCTGGGCCTGGAGTTCGGTGGCCGGGCTCTGGTGGGTGACGTCGGTGCGCAGCTTGCCGAGGAGCACGCCGCCCTCGGGCGTGGTCGCCTCGCCGGCGGTCAGCCGCGGCCAGTCCACGTCGACGGTGTGGGTGACGTACGCGTCCACCTCGCCGCGGATCCGGTCGCGTACGGCGGCCGGATAGACGTCGGCGCGCTGGGTGACCTCGTACAGGGACTGGGCCTCGCGGCGCACGCTGTCCTCGGCGGCGCCGCGCGCCTCCCAGACGCCCGCGATGGCCAGGCCCAGGACGATCGCGTAGACCACCCCGACCATCATCGTCATGTACTCGATCACGTCGGGGGTTTCGCTGGTGTCCTCGTCGGCCGCGACCCGGCGGTGCCGGATCGTGGTGATGGTGAGGACGACGGCGCAGACGAGCGCCATGGCGATGGCCAGGACCAGCCATTCGGACACGAGGGATCTCCCGTTCGTGGGTGCGGTGGTACGAGGGGTGCGGGGGGCGGGTTCGCTAGCCGCGGCCCTTGGAGCGGGGGCGCAGCGCGGCGGCCGCGAGTACGGCGGGGGTGGTGACGACGGCCATGAGCGTCATGGTGCCGAGACCGTCCGGCCCGCGCCGCTCCAAGGCCGCCGAGTGGTACGGGCGCATGCGGAAGGCACTGGCGAAGGCGGCGGCGGCCCTGGGCGCGGGCGGGGCGACGGCCTCGGCGGACGCGGTCTCCGGTCGTTCCCCGGCGGCCGGCGGAGCCGGTGCCGGCTTCGCGTCGTCACCCGGCGCCGGGGCCGCGGCCCCGGGCGGGCCGGCGGGGTCGGACGGGGCGGGGAGCACCGGAACCCCGGGGAGGCCCGGGGCGACCCCGGGGTGGCGCACCGTGGGCTCCCCGGCCGGGGACACCGTGACCCCGGGGGTGGGCGTCACCGGGGACGCCGCCGGGGGCCGCGCCACGGGCGGCTCGACGGGACGCGGCCGGCCGCCGGGGGGCCGTACCGTCCCACCGGGTACGCACACGTCCACCCGGGCGCCACGACCGTTGCCGTCACCCGCGACGGCCACGTGACCGTGCAGGGGGCAGAGCGCGGCCACCAGGCCCGCCCCGGCGAAGTACTGCCAAGCCGTCACCGCGGTCCTCTCGATCGGCAGCCACATGAGGGTTACGGCTGAAGAAACGATCAAGGGGCGAGTTCGACACGCGGCGGACCGGGCGGGATCTGTGTCCGAACCTCGAACGCCCCGGGGCGGTACCCACCGCGGCCTGCCGGTGCGGCGCACCACCCCGCGGTTGCCTTGCGTAGGCTTGCCCCGGTCCGCAACCTACCTACGCGCAGAGGAGATCCATGCCCCGGCCCGACGTCGCGGACGCCCCCGGTGGTGGGCCGGCCGTTGCCGTGTGGGGCGTGGTGCGGCGGCCGCTGGGGTTCCTCGGGTCGTGGTGGCCGTGGCGTTGCTGGGCGTACCTCGCGAGCGGGGCCGTGCTCGGGTATCCGGTGCTGGTGGTGCTGGTGGTGCTCGTCGGGTTCGGGGTGGTGCTGTCCGTGGTCGGGATCGGGTTGGGGTTGCTGCTCGCCGCGGTGGCCGGCGCGGTCCCGCTCGGGACGTTGGAGCGACACCGGTTGCGCTGGGTCGATCCGCACCCGGTGGCGGATCCGCACACCTCCCTGGCCGGGGCGGGAGCGGCCGCCTGGCTGCGGACGCGGCTGCGGGAGCGGGCCACCTGGCGGGAGTTCGGGTACGCCGCGTTGCTGGGGCCCGTGTTCGGGGCGGCCGGGTTCGGGGTGATCGCGCTGCTGGCGTTCTCCGCGATCCTGATCGCCACGCCCGTCCTCGTGTGGGCCATCGCCCCGGACACCGTGATGCTGATCCCCGGCCGCGCGGTGGCGGATCCCGTGGAGGGCTTGGCCGGGAGCGCGGTGGGGCTGGTGGGGCTGGTGGTCACCGCGTACGCGGGCGCGCTGCTCAGCGGCGCGCAGGTGAAGGCGGCCCGCCTGCTGCTGGGGCCGCGCGAGGAGGACGGCAGGGTACTGGAGCTGACCCGCTCGCGGGTGCGTCTGGTCGACGCCTTCGAGGCGGAGCGGCGCCGGATCGAGCGGGACCTGCACGACGGGGCGCAGCAGCAACTGGTGGCGCTCAGCATGACGTTGGGGCTGGCCGAGATGGAGTTGCGCAAGGTTCCCGGAGCGGCCGGCGCGGCCGGTCTCGTGACCCGGGGACGCGGTGAGGCGAAGCTGGCCCTGGAGCAACTGCGTGACCTGGTACGGGGGATCCACCCCCAGGTGCTGAGCGACCACGGGCTGGCTGCGGCCGTGGCCGAGGTGGCGCTGCGCCATCCGGTGCCGGTGACGGTCGACCTGCCGGTGCCCCGGCTGCCCGAACCGGTGGAGACCACGGCCTACTTCACCGTCACGGAGGCCCTCGCCAACGCCGCCAAGCACAGCGGCGCCTCGCACGTCGGTGTCGCCGGTAGGGTCGAGGACGGCCGGCTCACCCTCACCATCACCGACGACGGCCGCGGCGGGGCGGATCCCGGCGCGGGGGCGGGTCTGGCGGGTCTCGCGGACAGGGTGGCGATGTTGCAGGGCAGGCTGATCGTGTCGAGTCCGGTGGGCGGGCCGA
The DNA here is from genome assembly GCF_040651775.1 of Streptomyces sp. NPDC048383. Lineage (NCBI taxonomy): Bacteria > Bacillati > Actinomycetota > Actinomycetes > Kitasatosporales > Streptomycetaceae > Streptomyces > Streptomyces sp. NPDC048383. The sequence goes on along the minus strand of NZ_JBEZKS010000065.1, from coordinate 9,506 downwards.
CGGAACTCCGGGTGGAGGTGCCGTGCTCCGAGTGATCCTCGCCGAGGACTCGGTACTGCTGCGGGCCGGCCTGTCGGAGTTGCTGACCCTCGGCGGGCACCGGGTCCTCGCTGCCGTCGGCGACGCGGCCGGGCTGTTGCGGGCCGTGGAGGCCGAGCGGCCGGACGTGGTCGTCACCGACGTACGGATGCCGCCCGGCCTGCGCGACGAGGGCCTGCGCGCGGCGCTCGAACTGCGGTCCCGGGACGCCTCGTTGCCGGTGCTCGTGCTGTCCCAGTACGTGGCGACGGCGTACGCCACCCAGTTGTTCTCGGCGGGGCCGGGAGGCGGGTTGGGTTACCTGCTGAAGGACCGGGTCGGTGAGGTGACCGAGTTCCTCGACGCCCTGCGGCGGGTGCACGCCGGGCAGACCGTCATCGACCCGGAGGTGGTCCGCGTCCTGCTCGCCCCCGCGCCGCGGGACCAGCCCCTCGGCCGCCTCACCCCGCGTGAGCGGGAGGTGCTGTCCCTTATGGCGGAAGGGCTCAACAACCAGACGGTGGCGGAGCGCCTCTTCATCACGCAGGCTTCGGTGGTCAAGCACGCCGGCAGCATCTTCGCGAAGCTGGAGCTGGACCCCACCGAGGGCAACCGCCGCGTCCTGGCGGTCCTCGCCCACCTCCGCGGCTCCGCCGGGGCGTGAGCCGCCCGCACCGCAGGGGCCGTCCGCGCGGGGATCCCTACCGGGCCCCGGCCGGCTCCGGGCGCCGCCGGGAGCGGGCCACCACGCGGGACGCGCCCACCGGTGTCGCGGTGCGGGCCCAGGCCACCAGCAGCACGGGCAGTGCCAGGTAGCCGAAGCGGCCCGCCGGCGCCAACAGGAAGGCCAGGGTCAGGCCGAGGGCGAGCCGATGGGCGGCGGCCACGACCGTACGGGGCGGCCGCACCACCAACGAGACGGCGACGGCCACACCGCCGAGCAGCAACAGACTGACCGTCAGATACCACCCCCACGGGACGAGTTCGGCCAACAGGTGTCCTGGCAGTGGGCTGCTCGCCGGGGTGGGGACGTCCGCGCGGCCCGTGGGGAAGGCGAACACCTGCCGCCACAGCTCCGCCGGCTGGAGCAACAGGCCCGGCAGCACCAGCGCGACCGTACCCCCGACGGCGACGGCCGCGCAGCGTACGGCGGCCCGTGTTCCCCGCAGCACCCCGAGCAGCGCGACGGCGACCGCCACCGCGGGCAGCGCGGTCCACTTGAGGGCGCAGGCCGCGGCGAGCGCCGCCCCGGACAGCCCGGGCCGCCCGGATCCGGCCGCGGCCAGCGCCAGGCAGCACAGGCCGGCCAGTGGCAGGTCCACCCCGCTCACCACCAGCGGCAGCGCCACGACCGGCGAGGCCACCAGCACCGGCAGCAGGGGCGAGCGGGTGCCGCCGAGCAGCCGACGCCCCGCCCACAGGGCGCCGAACAGGACGGCCGCGCACCAGATCCGGGCGTCCCCCAGCGGCCGCACCGCCCAGCTCCCGCCCGCGCCGAAGGCGCCCTCCAGCAGGGCGCGGGGCACGCCCAGGAGCGCCATGCCGGGCAGGTAGGGGGTGTACTCCTCGACTCCGGCGGGCTGGTCGACGTAGATCCGTCCGGTCCGGAGCAGGAGCCGCCCGGACCGTTCGATCACGCCGACCTCCGACTGTCCCTGTCCCGTCAGCACCAGGTACACCAGCGGTATCGCGATCGCCCCGAGCAGGGCCGCGCCGAGCGCCGCACGGCGCCGGCCGAAGGCGCGGGCCCCGGCGGCGGCGAGGTATCCGGCGCCCGCGCACCACCCCCACAGCCGGTGCGGCCCGAGCGAGGAGAACAAGGGGAACGAGAAGGCCCAGCCGGCGGCGAGCAACCAGCCGGCGGTCCACCGGGCGGTGAGGGAAGGGGTCATGGACCCATTCCAGCCGTGCGGCCCCCTGCGGGTCTGCATACCCAGGTGGCCTCTTCGTGGTGGGGTTTTCCCTACCACCGGCCCGGTCCGCCGGCCTTCCGACGCCGCCCGCACGCGCCGGAGGGGCGCGGCCCGTGGTGGGGCCGCGCCCCTCCGGGCGTTCGAGCGTGGGAGCCTGGGGCCTCCGAGGGCCTCAGGCCTCCGGTGAACCGCCGAAGCGCTCACGGTAGGACTCCAGGTCCTCCTCGGTGATCTTCGCGAAGAGCACCGGCGGGACGGTGAACGGGGTGCCGGCCGGGACCGCGTCCAGCGCCTTCGCCTGCTCCGGCGTCACCCAGGTCGCGGTGTCCTCGGCGAGGGAGAACGCGGAGCGCATGGCGCGCGCCGAGGCCGGGATGAAGGGCTCGGAGACCACCGAGTAGAGGTGGATGAGGTTCATCGCGGTGCGCAGGGTCAGCGCCGCGCCCTCCGGGTCGGTCTTGATCTCCAACCAGGGGGCCTTCTCCTCCAGGTAGGAGTTGCCGGCCGACCACAGGGCGCGCAGCGCGGCGGCGGCCTTGCGGTACTGGAGGGTTTCCATGTGGCCCTCGTACTCGGCCAGCAGGTCGGCGATCTGGTCGCCGAGCTTCGCCTCGGCCTCGCCGGCCGCGTTGCCCGCGGGGACGTCGTCGCCGAAGCGCTTGCGCGAGAAGGACAGGACGCGGTTGACGAAGTTGCCGAGGGTGTCGGCGAGGTCCTTGTTGACCGTGGCGGCGAAGTGCTCCCACGTGAAGGACGAGTCGTCGGACTCGGGGGCGTTGGCGATGAGGAAGTAGCGCCAGTAGTCGGCCGGGAGGATGGCGAGGGCCTGGTCGGTGAAGACGCCGCGCTTCTGCGAGGTGGAGAACTTGCCGCCGTAGTACGTCAGCCAGTTGAAGGCCTTGACGTAGTCGACCTTCTTCCACGGCTCGCGGGTGCCGAGCTCGGTGGCCGGGAACATCACCGTGTGGAACGGGACGTTGTCCTTGGCCATGAACTGCGTGTAGCGCACGTCCTCGGCCTCGTACCACCAGGACTTCCAGTCGCGGTCGGCCGGTTCGGCGTCCGCCCACTCCTTGGTGGAGGCGATGTACTCGATCGGCGCGTCGAACCAGACGTAGAACACCTTGCCGTCGGCGGCCAGTTCGGGCCAGGTGTCGGCCGGGACCGGCACGCCCCAGTCGAGGTCACGGGTGATCGCGCGGTCGTGCAGGCCCTCGGTCAGCCACTTGCGGGCGATGGAGGACGCCAACTGCGGCCACTCCTCCTCGTGCTCGGCGACCCATGCCTCGACCTCGACCTGGAGCTTGGACTGGAGGAGGAAGAGGTGCTTGGTCTCGCGGACCTCCAGCTCGGTGGAGCCGGAGATGGCCGAGCGGGGCTCGATCAGGTCCGTGGGGTCCAGGACGCGGGTGCAGTTCTCACACTGATCGCCGCGGGCCTTGTCGTAGCCGCAGTGCGGACAGGTGCCCTCGACGTAGCGGTCCGGCAGGAAGCGCTCGTCGGCGGGCGAGTAGACCTGCCGGATCGCCCGCTCCTCGATGAAGCCGTTCTCCTGGAGCTTGCGCGCGAAGTGCTGGGTGATCTCCGCGTTCTGCCGGGAGGAGCTGCGGCCGAAGTAGTCGAAGGACAGCGCGAAGCCGTCGTAGACCGCCTTCTGGGCGTCGTGGGCCTGCGCGCAGAAGTCGGCGACGGAGATGCCGGCTTCCTTCGCGGCGAGTTCGGCGGGGGTGCCGTGCTCGTCGGTGGCGCAGATGTACAGGACGTCGTGGCCGCGCTGGCGGAGGTACCGGGAGTACACATCCGCCGGAAGCATCGACCCGACCATGTTGCCCAGGTGCTTGATCCCGTTGATGTAGGGAAGCGCGCTGGTGATCAGGTGTCGAGCCATCCTCGGATGCTCCATTTCGTTCATGCGGTGACGATGTGCCGGTGACGGATTGTGATGGGGTTCATCGTATCGAACCGTCGAAAGGGCACGCGCCGCATTTTGTCGGGGTGGACGTAACGCAAAAGCGAGGGTCGTGACCTCTCCGTCACGGCCCTCGCGATGGGCCCATGCTACAGGCGGCGGACCAGGCCACCGACCGGCGTCCGGGACCCGGACCGGCCGCGACGGCGGTCCGCCCCCGGCGACGGACACCGCACACACCGCGGGCGCGATCGCCCGTCCCCCAGGTCCCACCTGCCCCTCAGTCCCGGCCGCCCCCCGCTCCGTCGAGCGCCGTGATCCGGCCGCCGCTCACGAGTCGGCCCGTCAACGACACCGGAGCGGCTTCCGCGGCGGCCGGGGCGGTCAGGGTGCGGCCGTTCGCCTCCGCGCGGACCGCGCCGGACGCGGTGATGCCGGCGACCTCGCGGCTCCCGGCGGCGAGGAGGTACCAGCGGCCCGCCGGGGAGCGCCAGCGGGTGCCCGCGAGGAGGTGTTGGCCGAAGCGTCCGCAGGCGGCGGTGGACCGGGCGCGCGTGACGTCCTGCGGCGGCCCGGCGGGCAGGCGCAGCTGGACGAGGACGTCGCCCGGCCCGGCCCAGCCGGAGGCGCGGGTGCAGGTCCACACGGCCCGGCCGGCGCCGTCGGGGAGTTCGGAGGCGGCGAAGTCCCAGACGTTGACGGCCCGTACGCCGCCGCCGCGCAGCTCCCGCAGCCGGCACGCGACGGGTGCCCAGGCGGCACGGGCGGCGGAGCCGGTGGCCTCGCGGGGCTGACGGGCGGCGACGGCCCCGGGACCGTCGGGGAGCGGGGTGTAGGTGAGGTGGACGGGGGTCGGCGTGCCCAGGTCGGCGAGGACGAAGGAGTGCTTCTCCACGATCCGGGCGGAGGAGGTCAGTTCGAGCGCGGGCCAAGCGTCGCAGGGCCCGGCGGCACGGGGCACCGCGGCCGGGGCCGTGACCCCGTCGGCGCCGACGGCCAGTGCGGTGGTGGCGTCCCCGGGGCGGAGCAGATCGCGGGTGCCGGCGCCGGCGATCCAGGGGGCGAGCAGGTAGCGCGCGGGTTCCCCGTCGGCGCGCGGGCCGAGGGCGAGGGCGGCTGCGGTGGTGACCCCGGCCTCGTCGGTGCGGGCGAAGTCGAGGGTCCGCCCGCGGGGACCGGCCGCGGCTTCGGTGTAGCGCACGACGCGGTCGCCGTCGAGGAGCAGCACCACCGCACGGGCCGCCTCCGCGCCGGCCGCCCCGGACGCCGGGCCCGGGACGTTCCCGGCGTACAGCAGGTGGGGGTGGTGCGCCGGCGGATCGGTGGCGGTGCCGGGGGCGGCGGTGACGGTGACGCCGCCGGGCCGGGCCGCCCAGGCGCCCAGCGCCCGGGCGAGGAGGGAGCGGTCGGCGGTGCGGGCGCCGCGCGCGGGCCAGGCGGTGAAGTCGACCCGGGCGGTGTCGGCCCAGGCCTCGGCCGGGACCCGGAGCAGTCGCGCGGGGTCGAGCACCCCGGCGGCGACCGGCCCCGCGGCGGGTGCGGTCGGGGTTCCGGCCGGGCTCCCGTCGGCGGCGAGGACCCCGCCGATCAGGGCCACCGCCGCCACGCCGGCCCACCCGGCGCGGACCCTGCGGCGGCGGCGCAGCAGGTCGGTGGGCCGGGTGCTGACCACGCTGGAGTCGAACTCCGGGGCGCGCAGCGCCGACAGGAGCTCCGCGTCGACGGGTACGGCCAGGGCTTCGCGGACCCCGTCGGCCGGGTCGGCGGCGCCGGCCGCGCCGAGCAGCCGTACGACGGCCTCCTCGGGCAGTCCGTCCAGCCGGTGCAGCACGAAGGCGGCGCGGACCGGGGCCGGCGCCCCCTCCAACAGCCGGGCCGCCTCGTCGATCCCGCCGGCCGGGGGCCAGAACCGCAGCCCCCAGACGAAGGGCGGCGCGGCCGGCCAGCCGACCCGGGCGAGCAGGGCGCGCGCCCGCCCGGCGGGGGCGAGGGCGGCGCGCAGCACCCGGACCCGTACGCCGCCCAGGGGTCCGCCCGGGCTGTCGGGGCCGCCCGGATCGGGGCCGCCGCCGGCCCGGGGCAGCGCCCGCTGCACGACCCGGTGCGCCAGCAGCACCCGGGTGTGCCGCCCGAGGGAGCCCGGGAGGGAGACGTACGCGAGGCGGACCAAGTGGGGGTAGTGCTCGACGAGCACCGCCTCGGCCTGTTCGACGGCGGTGGAGCCGAATCGCTGTGAGGTGGCCACGCTCAGACAAACGAGTGAATCTTGGGATGGTCACACGTCGTGGCCCGCCGCGGATGTGCACGACCCCCGGGGACGCCTCCGGCATATGCATACGCACTGGTCAGGCCGTTACGCGGTCAAGGTCGATCAAGAATCAGACATCACCGAACGTAATATTTCCAGGTTTCTCCTCTGCGCCCTCCGAGTGCGCCCGTGCTGCTCTGATGGCCCCCGCACCAGGGGATGAGGTGAAGAACGGTGAACGATGGCGGACCGGAGGAGTCCGGTGGGGCCGTGGGGCTGCCGAGTCGGCGCCGGCAGCCGACGCCGATGAGCCAGTGGGATCCGACCGCGCGCCTGTCGTACTGGGCCTTCCACGCGAACCGGCGGCCGGCGTACATGCGTTTCGCGTACCTCCAACTCGGCTCCGACGCCGCCGCCGAGGACGCCGTGGACGCCACCTTCGACTCGATCATGAACGAGTGGCTCCGGATGCTCCACATGGACCGCCTCGACGCGTACGCCTGGACCGTCCTGAAGCAGCGCCTCGTCGACCGGCAGCGTCGTCGCGACCCCCGGTGCGGGCAGCCCGAGCCGATGGACATCAGCGCCTTCGAGGCCGCCCTCAAGGAGGCGCACGCCGATCAGTACGAGGTGTTGACCGACACGATCCGCTTCTACTCCGCCGTCTCCCGCCTCGCGGAGCGCCAACGGGACACCGTGATGCTCCGCTACGGGCTCCGGTGCACCCCCGGCGAGGCGGCCGCCGTGATGGGCGTCGACGAGGCCACGGTCCGCTCGCAGCTCGGCCAGGCGCACCGACGGCTGGCCCGGCTGCTCGACGCGGCCGGCGACTCATGAGGCCGCCGGAGGGCCGCGACCGCGCCGGGGACCCGCGCGCGCTGGCCGAGTTCCTGGACCGGGCCGGCGTCCGCGACCGCTACCCGCACTACGACCTCGGCGCCGCCGAGGCCCGCCTGTTGCGCGTCCCCCTCGCACCCGGGGTGCCCGCCCCCGTCCGGGTCCGGCGCCGTCCCTTCGGCTGGAGCGATCCGGCCCGCGACTGTCCCCTCGACGCCGAGCGGGCCCGCCGCGACCTGAAGGCCGTCTGCCTCACCGTCGTCTGCGACCCCCGCGCGGAGCACGACCTCGGTCGCTTCCTCGACAGCCGGCACGCCGACCTGCCCGGCGCGGTCGTCTTCGGCTGCCTGCTGCACCTGGCCGGGCTGCGCGAGGGATCCCGGTTCTGGTGGCAGTTCGCCGCCGGCTCCGGCGTCGCCCGCACCGCGAGCGCCGCGTACTGCCTCTTCCTCGACCACTCCCGACGCGGTGAACACCACGACGCCCGCGTCTGGGCCCGCGAGGTGGGCCTGCGCGGCTTCCGCCCGAGCGCCCGCCGCGAGCTGCGCGAGGTACGCCTGTGCGCCCAGGCCGCGGTCCTGCGCTACGTCGACCAGTCGGACGATCCCGACCTGGGCCCGGTACCGCTGCCGACGCCCGGGCTGGTCACGGTACTGGCCGCGTTCCTGCCGCCGCTCCCGCCGCACGCCCCCCGGCCCCGCCCCGGCGCGGGCCCGCTGCGCCATCCCGCGCTGACCTCGGCCGCCCGCGCGGCCGGCTCCCGGCCCGCCGCAAGCGCCGACACCGGCGAGGCCATGGCGCAGGCGCGGCGCGCGCTGGACCTCGTACGGGTCCTGGAGCGGCACCCGCTCGGCGTCCGGGCCGGCCGGCTGAGCCGGGAGACGGGCCTGGCCGAGGCGGAACTCGGCCCGCTGCTGGCCATGTTGTGCGAGGAGGAGTACGCGTACCGTCCGGGCGCGGGGGTCTGGGCGCGCGGCCCCGCCCTGGACCGGCTGGCGGCCCCCGGCGGACAGGGCCTGGCCGGTCAGCTCCAGCGCACACTGGCCCTGGCCCGCGACAGCGCCGGCGCCGCCGTCTACCTGAGTCGGTACGCGGAGGGCGAGGTCCGGATCACCCAGATGGCGGACGGGCCGGGGGCCCCGCCGGTCCGGGAGTGGGTGGACTTCCGCGCGGCCGCGCACGCCAGCGCGGTCGGCAAGTGCCTGCTGACGCAGCTCGACCACGACGGGCGGGCCGACCACGTGGCCCGTCACCGTCCGGCCCGGCTCACCCCGCGCACCATCACCGACAGCCGGGCCCTGTTCAGCGCCCTGGACGCGGTCGCTCCGGGCGCCCCCGTCTTCGACCTCCGCGAGTACTCCCCCGGTGTCGTCTGCGCGGCCGTCCCGATCGCGACGGGTGACGCGGCCGGTAGCCTCGCCCTGTCCCTGCCCGCCGCCCACGCCCACCGGCTGCGCCCGGCGACGGAGGCCCTGCGCCGCAAGGCCGTCCCGGTGCTGTTGGCCCTGCTGCTCTCGGGCGCCATCCCGCCGGACGCCCCGCGGGCCGAGCCCGCGCCCGAGGTCGCGCCCCCGTCGACCCGGATGACCCCGGAGACGCTGCGCCACCTGGGCCGGCTCTTCCGCGCCCCGCTGACCCGGATGACCTGCGGCGCGCCCGCGCCGGACGGCCCCCACCTGGTCAGCGACCCCGCGGCGGCGACGGCCTACCTCTTCGACGCCCCGTACGCCGACGGGCCGCGCCTCTCGCTCCCCCGCACCTTCACCCAGGTCGTCCCCGGCACCCTCCCGCCGCCCGACGGCCTGGGGGTGCTCCGGGTGTGACGCCCGCCGGCCTCCCCCGGAGGAACGGGAACGCAGAAGAGCCCCACACGATGTGTGGGGCTCCTGCTCACTGGTGTCCGAGGGGGGACTTGAACCCCCACGCCCGATAAAGGGCACTAGCACCTCAAGCTAGCGCGTCTGCCATTCCGCCACCCGGACCAGGTGGTCGGCCCCGGTTTCCCGCGGCGACATGGACAACAATAGCAAAGGATCCACGGGGTTCCGACCAGATATCCGGGGCGCCCGCAGTCCGCCACGCCGCGCTGACCTGCGGGCATGCCTCACGCCGGCCGGCAGGACGGATCGTCTCGCGAAGGGGTCCGGTGATCAGCGGTCGGCGCCCGCGTTCAGCCAGTCGTCGTTGAGCTGCCACGCGTAGAGGGTGTCGCCGTCCAGGGAGACGTAGTAGAGGCCGCAGCGGACGGTGGGCCGGGTTTCGACGCCCTCGGGGAACCACTCGGCCTCGATCTCCGGCGCCTTCGGCGCGGCCCCGGGGTGCGCCGCGCACCGGGCGGGGAGGGTGCGGTCGGGGAGGGTGGCCTTCAGGAGGCGTTGGCCGCCGGTGGTCCTCACGGAGTACCGGACGTCCGTCGTGTCGTCGGCGGGCCAGCGCGGGACCAAGCGCGGGACGGAGGTCCGGTCCTGCCGGGCGAATCCCGCTCCCCCTCAGGCCGTACGGGCCCGGGGGGGGGGCCGCGGGAGCTCGGAGGAGCACACGTCTGTACTCCGGTCGCCGGGGGGGCGCGGGGGTGGGCGGG
>NZ_JBEZKS010000064.1:0-45523 GCF_040651775.1 Streptomyces sp. NPDC048383 | reverse complement strand
GACGGGCAAGAAGTCCGGGTTCACCGGCAAGGTCTGGGTGTGGGCGCCCAAGGAGTACGACGACCCGAAGTTCGCGAAGAGCGGCTTCCCCGTCAAACGATCCCGCCTGCGCCCCCGAGGGCGCGCTGCCGGCCCCGGACCGGGCGGCCAGTCGCGGCCCGGACTCGTCACTGGTGCACCCCTCGGCCTGCGGGCCGTCCTCCGCGAACTCGTAGCCCCCGCGCTCGCAGCGCTCGGTGTGGCAGGTCGTGAGCGTCGTGCGGCACCCGTCGATGACGTGGAATCCGAAACCGGAACTGCCCGTCACCCGGCACGACCGGAACGTGCCCCGGCCGGCCGCCGACACGTAGAAGCCCGCCTCGGTCGCGTTGGCGACCGTGCACCGCTCCAGCGACGGGTCGGCGCCCTTCGTGACGATCACGCCCGTCTGCACCCCGTCGATCGTGCAGTTGGCGAGGGTGCCGCCGCTGCCGTGGTCGCGGAACCACGCCCCGGTGCCCGCCTCGCGGATCCGGCAGTCGTCGACCTGCGCGGTGGCGCCGTCGCTCACCGAGACCGCCGTGTTGCGCACCTGCGAGAGATCACTGTCGACGACGTCGACGCGCGAACCCCGGTCGAGGACGAACAGCGCGTCCGGCACGTCGTGGACCCGGCAGGAATCCAGCGAGGCGGAGGCGCCGTCGCTGACCCACACCGCCGGGTAGTCGCCCGTGCTGTCGTGGATCTCGCAGGACTCGGCATCGACCCGGGTACCCGGGTCCCACACCGACAGGCCGTTGCGCCCGAACCGGCGGACCGTGGTGCGGCTGAGCGTCAGCACCGAACGGGACCGCAGGTCGACGGCGTTCTCCGGGATGTCGTGGATGTCGCAGCCGGTCAGGGTGAGGACGGCATCGGTGTCCAGGGTGACCCCGTCGGCCGAGGTGCGGTGCACGGAGCAGTCGGTGAGCCGGGCCGCGGCCCGGGCCGCGATCCGCACCCCGGCGCCCTTGATCTCGTACACCTCGCAGCCCAACGCCTCCAGGCCCGAACCCTCACCCGTGACGCCGATGCCCGCGCCGGTGGCGTGGTGGATCCGGCACCGCTCCAGGCGGGGGTGCCCGCCGCCGCGCACCGAAACCCCGGCCTGCCCGGCGGCGACGACCTCGCACTCCTCGAACACCCCGCCGCCGCCGTCCAGCACGGAGATGCCGACGCCGGCCGGGTTCTCCACCGTGCACCTGCGCACCAGCGGGCGGGCGCCGCCGCGCACCTCGATGCCGGCGGCCGAGCGGGTGCTCACGCGCAGGTCGGTCAACTCGGGGGAGCCGTCCTCGACGAGGACCGCGGGCGCCGCCCGGTCCGCTCCCTCCACGTACAGGTCCTGGATCACGGCCGAGGCGCGCACCGTCAGCGCGACCCCGTCGAGCGGGGCGATCCGCACCGAGCCGATCGCGCTCCCCTCGGGCCCGCGCAGCGTGACGGCATGGTGCAGGACCAGGTTCTCCCGGTAGGTGCCGGGAGCGATCGACAGCACGTCGCCGTCGCCCGCGACGGCGAGGGCGGCGCTCAGCGTCGGATACTCACCCGAGCGGCGCCGCCACCGCGAGGCTCCGCCGTGCGTCACCTGGACCGTGCCCTGAGCCATGGTGCTGTCGTGCCCCCACCCTCGTATTCGCGCCGCCGGAGCGGCCGAAGTGAATCAAGTCGTTCGAAGCGGCTGAAGCGATCCGAGCCGGCTTTGCCCCACCGTAGCGCGCGCGGGGCCGGCGAGTTGCCAGGTCAGTTGCCCGCCCCCGCCCGGCCCCAGTCCGGCCCGGCCGCCGCCCACGCGCGGTCCAGACGGAGGTACCGTCGATGCATGAGCCGACGTACGACCAGGCGCCGGACCGTCTCCACCAGGGCGCCCGCCGCGAGCGCGGCCGCGAGCCCGGCCAGACCGGCGTGGAAGGAGGCGGCGGACGGATCGAGCGGCTGCCCCACCAACCGCCCCCGGATGTCGGTCCATATCCGGAACCGTTCGCCGGGGACCGGCGGTTCCTCGGCGGCCGGGACCGTCCCCTCGTGGCTGCTGCCGTCGGGAGCGGTCCACGCGGCCACGATCCGACTGCGCTCCGGTGACTGGCGCCGCGCCGACGGATCCGTCGAAGCACCCGGGGGCGGCTGCGCCGCCGGCCGGACCACCACGGCCGGGACCAGGTAGCGCTCGTGGCGCTGCGCCTGGGCGGCCCGCTGGAGCGTCCCGTCCACCCGGAGCCCCGCGACCGTGCCCACGGCCGGAGCCACCAACAGGACGCACACCAGCGCGGCGAAGGCCACCCACGCCTCGAAGAGGTCGGTCCGCCGGCGCAGCGGATTGCGCCGCCAGCGCCACACACCCATTGCTGTCCGCACGGTTCGGCTCCCCCCGTTTTCGCCGGCTTTCGACTGCTTGCGCGTCCCAGCCTGGCGCACGTCCCGCGGACGCGCATTCCGGGACGCGCGAGACCCGTGGCACCGATCCGGTGGTCGATTCCGGAGGGCTGTCACACGTCCCGAAATCACCAACGGCGCCGCGTGGCCCGTTGGTTCCGGAGAAGGGCCCGAGCCCCTCGAAGGTGTCATTCCATCGCCCGGCCGGGGCGGTTCGCCGCGGCCGACGGCCTTGGCCGGGCCCGCGGCGGCATCCGGCCCCGGACCCCATCGGGGTGAGGACCCCGCGGGCCGCGCCTCACTCCAGGACCCGTACCTCGTCGCCCACGCGCACCGTGCCGAGGGCGACCGGCACCATGTGCCGCCCGAAGGCCAGGGACTTCCCGATCCGTCGGTGCCGGGCCAGGGTCTTCAGCGGCTCCCGGCCGCGCTCCGCCGTCCGCTGGTCGGTGGTCGTCACGACGCAGCGGCCGCACTCGCGCACCCCGCGGAAGACCGCCCCGCCCACCGCGACGCGCCGCCACTCGTCCTCGGCCCAGGCGTCGGCGCCCGCGACCACCAGGTTCGGCCGGAACCGGTCCATCGGCAGCGGGCCCTCCTGCGGATGGTCGCCCCCGGCGATCAGCTCGTTGAGGGCGTCGAGGGAAGCCGTGGTGACGGCCAGCAGCGGGTAGGCGTCGGCGAGGCTCACCGTTTCGCCGGGCAGCGCGTAGTGCGGGTCGACGGGCCGGCGGACCTCCGGATCGTCCATGTGCACGAGCCGCGCGTCACGGCCGAGGAAAGCGGTGAACCAGTCGGCCGCGGACCGCGCCGCGACCAAGGTGTCGATCTTGGTCCCGAAGTGCAGGGCCGGCTCCCGCGGGCCCGGATCGGGGACTTCCACGACCAGCTCCGGCATGCCCGGGGCCGACAGCGCCACCCGCCCTCCCGCCAGCGGGCGCGAGGAGGCCAGGGCCATGCGCGCCTCCTGGCGCTGGCTGATGACCGTGCCCGCGGCGTCGATCACGGCCCAGCGCCGGTCCCCGACCAGGCCCCACGGCTCCACGGCCACCTCGTCGGGAGAGGTCCCCGCCGCGGATTTGACGGGGTGGACGTGGAGCGACTGGACGTACAAGTTCGGCATGGGGGCATTTTGCCGGCCTCCCCCCGGCCGGGCACCGCGATTACCGTGCGCGCGACGCCCTACGGACGGCCGCCCGTCAGTAGCCGCGCCCCTGGTAGGGGCGGCCGTACGGGTCCTCGTACGAGGGGACCTGCGCGGGGCCCTGCACCGGGCGGGGTGCGGCCGGGCGCATGGCCTCGTACCCGGTGGCCGCGGCCATCGGACGGGGCTGCTGCGGCTGGTGCTGCGGGACGTAGCCCGCGAAGGCCGCGACCGGCTGCTGCTGCGGGATGTACGGCGCGGGCGCGTGCTGGAGCGGCACGGGCATCTGCTGTACGGGCGCCGCCTGCTGCTGGTACGGGTACCCGTAGCCCTGCGAGTGCTGCTGCTGGGGCATGGCCGGCGGCAGCGCGGGCATGGAGGAGGCGAGGGCCGGCAGGTAACCACCGCTCGAGTAACCGGCACTGGGCGACTCGTAGGCGGCGGGAACGCGGATCGGGGCGATCTGCGGAGTGCCGCGCTCGGCGACGAGGGAGTCGTAGATGGGGGTGTCCGTGAAGGAGGGCGCGGAGTAGTAACCGCCGCCATAAGTGGAGCGGGGGGAGGTCATGGGACCTAAGTTAAGCCCACGACTTCACGGGGTCCATAGCGAGGTGCCGTCAACCCCGCTCTGACCTGCATATTCGCAGGTCAGGGCCACAGCTTTCACTTCTCGTTCACGTGCCCCGTTTCACCACTTCCGCCCCGCCTTGTTCGTACTCGTACTCACTGGTTGACCCTTGCACCTATGTGGTGCTGACGCAGCGTCACAACGCGATGACCTCGGATGACGCCCCTTCACCGAGTGCCGGACGGGTTCGCCGGACGGGTTCACCGGACGTGTTCAGGCGTCGCCGGGGCGGGCATAGGTCCGGCCCTTCCAGGCGGCCCCGCGACCCCGGTAGTGCTGGACGGCCGAGTCGACGGTCATCAGGAGGTACAGCAGCGCGGTGAACGGCAGTGACGGCGCGAGGACGGCCGGCTGCCGGTAGTGGCGCAGCATCGGCAGGTAGGTCCCGGCCATCAGCAGCCAGGCGAGCCCGCCCGCCCGGGCGACGGCCGGCCGACCGCCCGCGAGCCCCGCGACGCACGCGATCGGCGGGACCAGGTAGACGAGCACGAGCCCCGCCACCGTGCCGGCCAGCAGCAGGGGCCGGTGGCGAAGTTGGGCGTACGCGCTGCGCGAGACCATCCGCCACAGGTCCCCGAGCGCCGGGTACGGGCGCACGCTCTCCGCCCGCTCCGCCAGCCCGAGCCAGATCCGGCCGCCCGACGCGCGGACCGCGCGGGCCAGCGAGACGTCGTCGATCACCGCCTGCCGGATGGAGTCCGGCACCCCGGCGCGCACCGCCACCTCGGTGCGCAGCAGTACGCAGCCGCCGGCCGCGGCGGCGGTCCGGCCGCCGGGCCGGTTGATCCGGCGGAAGGGGTACAGCTGCGCGAAGAAGTACACGAAGGCCGGCACGACGAGCCGTTCCCATCCGCTCGCCACGCGCAGTCGGGCCATCTGGGACACCAGGTCGAGCCGGGCGCTGGTCGCGGCGCAGACCAGTTCGCGCAGGCTGTCGGGCGCGTGCGCGATGTCGGCGTCGGTCAGCAGCAGGTATTCGGGTTCGGCGGCGCGGCAGGTCCGGGCGTGGTCGATGCCGTGCCGCAGCGCCCACAGCTTGCCGGTCCACCCCGGTGCGGGCTCGCCGGGCGACACCACCGTCAGCGGGAGCCCCGGATGCTCGGCGGCCAGCTTCCGGGCCAGGGCCGCGGTGCCGTCCGTGCTGCCGTCGTCGACCAGTACGACCTCGGCCGCGCCGGGATAGTCCTGCGCCAGCAGCGACGGCAGGCTCCGGGGGAGGACCTCGGCCTCGTCCCGGGCGGGAACGACGATCGCCACGGACGGCCAGCGGGCGGGGGCGGTGCGCGGCGGGAGCCGGACGTCGGTGCGCCAGAACATGCCCTGGGCCAGGGTGAGCCAGAGCCAGGCGGCGAGTGAGGCGTAGGCGGCGATCAGGAGGAGGCCCATGCCCCGCAGTCTGCCGAAACGCGATCCCGATGTCCCGCGTCCGGGCCGCGCGGACGCGGGTTGCGAGGGGGCCGCTCGACGGGCCCGGCGGGGGCGGTCGGGAGGGGTCCGGGACGGGGGGTCGACTAAGGTGGCCAGGTGAAGATCGCTCTCATGGACTCGGGAATCGGCCTCCTGGCGGCGGCCGCGGCAACGCGTCGGCTGCGGCCGGACGCCGATCTGGTGCTGTCCTGCGACCCCGACGGAATGCCGTGGGGGCCGCGCACCCCCGCCGACCTCACCGAGCGGGCCCGCGCCGTCGCCCGGGCCGCCGCCGCGCACCGTCCGGACGCGCTGATCGTGGCCTGCAACACCGCTTCCGTGCACAGCCTGGACACCCTGCGGGGCGAACTGGAGCCCGCCATCCCCGTCATCGGCACCGTCCCGGCGATCAAGCCCGCCGCGGCGGCCGGGGGGCGCGTCGCGATCTGGGCGACCCCCGCGACCACCGGGAGCCCCTACCAGCGGGGCCTGATCCGTGACTTCGCCGCCGGCGCGGAGGTGACCGAAGTGCCCTGCCCGGGGCTTGCCGACGCCGTCGAAGCGGCCGACGAGGCCGCCGTCGTACGGGCCGTCGCCGCGGCCGCCGCGCTGACCCCGACCGACGTCACGGACGTCGTCCTCGGCTGCACCCACTACGAACTCGTCGAGGAGCTGATCCGGGCCGCCGTCGACGCGCGCACCGGCGGCACCCCGTTCGCCTTCCACGGGTCCGCCGAGGCCGTCGCCCTGCAGGCCCTGCGCCGCGTCGGTGTCGAACCCCGGCCCGGGCTGGCGCGCACCGGCGGGCTGACCGTGATGCTCAGCGGCCGGCCCGGCGACCTTCCGCGCGCCGCGTTCGGCTACGCCGAGGGCCGACTGCTCGCCGAGCCGGCGCGGAACGCGTCCGTCTGAGCCCGGCGGGGCGGCCCCGCGCGCCCGGCGGAGCCCGGTGGAACCGTCCGGCGCGGGCCGCCCCGCCAGGCCTCGTTCCCGTCACCGATCGTTTCCTCACCGCCCGTTCCGCGGCGCCGGGAGCGCTCGCATACTGAAGCCGTGACTGCCTACGCCAAGCACGTGCCGAGCGGGGTGATACCCGCAACCGGCGTACGTACGTGGGGTGTTCCGGGTGCCGAGAGCTGGCTCAAGGAGCGCGTGCCGCTCTTCTTCACTCCGGGCGGCGGGAGCCTGGCGCTCGGCGCCCTCGTCATCGTGTCCTTCCTGCCGGTGCTCTGGACCGGGGCACCGGACGGTGCGGTCGGCACGGCGTGGCGGGCCTACCCGTCGACCCTCCTCCTCGCGGCCCTGCCCCTGTGGTTCCGGTACCTGCCGGGCGCGGCCGCCGTCTCGGCCACGCTGATCGCCCTGGAGTCCGCCGCCGCCCTCGCCGGCCGGGGGACCGGCGCCGTACGGACCCGGTTCGGCCTCGGCCTCGTCTGCCTCGCCGCGCTGTGGACGCTGGCCGGGGCGCTGCTTCGGCTGCGGGCCCGCCGCCGGCAGGGGGAACGGGCCCTCGCGGCCGCCGGGACGGCCCGGTTCCCCGTACCGGGACCGCTGCCCGACGGGCACCGCCGCCGCG
The DNA here is from genome assembly GCF_040651775.1 of Streptomyces sp. NPDC048383. Taxonomy (NCBI): domain Bacteria; kingdom Bacillati; phylum Actinomycetota; class Actinomycetes; order Kitasatosporales; family Streptomycetaceae; genus Streptomyces; species Streptomyces sp. NPDC048383. The sequence continues at coordinate 38,377 of NZ_JBEZKS010000064.1, read as the reverse complement.
GCCTCCCGGCGGTTCTGTTCGGCGCGCTGCTCTGCTTCGTGGGCGGCGGGATCCTGCTCGACGGCCTGGTACGGGACGTCGGCGCGCACGGTGCGGCGCTCGGGTACGACGCCGTGGGCCAGCAGTGGTTCGCCGCGCCGTTCCTGGTGCTCGGCGCCACCCTGCTCGGTCGCGGCGCGAGCGCCGGCCGGGCGGCGCGGCGGTTGCGCGACGCCTTCGTGCCGGCCGTGGTCGTCGGCGTCCGGAGCTCCCGGTCCGGGCACCACTGGCTGTACCCGGACGCCGACGAGATGGCGGGGCGCCCCCTGATCGCCTTCCGGGCGCGCGGTGTCGACACCCGGCCCGAGGTACGGATGTTGGCCGGCGGGCCGACGGCGGGGGCTGGGCGCGCGACGCACGACGTCGACGCCCGCGGCGAACCCTTCGAGGCGGTGCTGTACGGGGTGCCGCGCGAGGGCGCCGAGGTCGTCCTGGAGTACGCGGTCCACGGCGACCGCGGCTACTCGATCAGCTCCTGCCTCACCGCGGCCGTGCTGTTGCCACGCCGCCGGCACGGGCTCGACGCGTGGGTCCCGGCGGGCGTTTCGTACCGGGAGAGCACGGCGCGGATCAAGGCCCGTGCGGAGGAACGCCGCCGGGAGCAGGCCCGGTCGCGGGCGGAGAAGGACCGGGAGCGCCGCGACGGGCGCACCAACGAGACCGCGGGCGGCTGCGGAGGCAGCTCGGGCGGGTCCGGCTGCGGGGGCGACGGAGGTTGCGGCGGATGCGGGTGCGGCTGACCGGGAGCGTCCCGTCAGCCCCATGACCGACCGTCCCGATCACCCCGACCGTCCCGGCGGCCCCGGTCGGCGCTCAGCCGGTCGGCGCCGCGAGGCGTTCGGCCAGGGCGCACAGGGCCCGCGCGTCCAGCACCCGGTCTCCGTGGCCGGGTAGCGGCACGTGCAGCGGCTCCGTCCACTCGGCAGGGACGGCGTCCCGGCCGTGGACCGCGCCGGCCAGGATCCCGGTGACGGCGGCGACGGTGTCGGTGTCGCCGCCCAGGTCCACCGCAGCCCGTACGGCCGACGCGAAGTCGGTGGTGGTCCGCAGGGCCCACACAGCCGAGCCGAGGCAGGGCCACACCGCTCCGTTGAACTCGGTGGCGAGGCCCGGGTGCCAGGCGGGGTCGAGCACCCGGGCGTAGCGCTCGCGGTGATCGGGGTGCACCGCGTCGAGGGCGTCGGGCAGGGCGGCCAGCGGGTCGTCCCCGTCCAGGGCCACGCGTACCAGCTCGTGCAGTACGGCCGTGCCCTCCCAGGCGGCCCGGTCGCCGTGGGTGAGGGCCGCGATCCGGCGGGCGGCGTCCATGGTGGCCTCGCGTCCGGCGGCGGCGAACCACACGGCCGAGGTGGAGGCCCGCATCAGGGAACCGTTGCCCGCGGCCCGCGCGTTGATCTGGAAGTGCAGGGCGGCGGCCAGGTCCCAGGCCTCGCCGTTGGTCAGGACGTCCTCGGTCTGGAGGCCGATGTCCTTGGGGTGGCCGGCGGCCCACCGTTGGAAGCGGGCGAAGACGTCGGGCAGGTCGAGCCCGCCGTGCTCCAGCAGGGACTCCCCGACCAGCACCGCCATCTGCGTGTCGTCGGTCGCCTCGCCGGGATCCCAGCCGCCACCGCCCCGCATCTCCAGCCCCCGCGCGGTCAATTGGCCCGCCGGGCCGAACTCGTAGGGCGCGCCGAGGGCGTCGCCCGCCGCCGAGCCGAGTACGGCGCCCACGGCGCGGTCGAGTCGGGTGGTCACGGGGTCTCCTCGGGGCACACGGTGTTCAGCAGGCGGAGCGTGAAGGCGTCCAGGTCGTCGAGGCCGGCCGCCGCCAGGGTGGCGGGGGCGCCGGCCAGTAGGTGCGGGATCGCGCCGTGCAGCGCGAGGGTCAGGGCGCGCGCTCCGTCGGACCCCTCGGGCAGCCCGGCCGCCTCCCACAGCCGCCGGTGCGCGGTGAAGTCGCCGGCGCCGATCGGGTCGATCAGCGCGGCCGGCCACGGCCGCCGGGCCGCCTCGGCCCTCAGTTCCAGGTAGGCGAGCATCCGCGACCGGCCGGGCCCGGCGACGTCCCGCAGCCGTCCCGCCAGGAACGCCGCCAACTCCGCCCGCCCGGACGGCCCGGGTGCGGCTCCGGCGCCCGATCCCGCCACGGCTTCCACCCCGGCGCCCGACGCCGTCGTGGTGTCGGCCGCTCCGGCGCCCGTTGTCGGGCCGAGCGCCGCGGCCACGGCCCGGTACTGCTCCAGGCAACGCTCCGCGACGGCCCGCAGCAGGGCTTCGCGGGTCGGGAAGTAGTTCTTGGTCGTCCCCGCCGGCACGTCGGCGGCGGCGTCGACGGCCCGGTGCGTCAGCCCGCGCCCACCCGCCCCGCCGAGTACGTCCACGGCGGCGTCGCGCAGCCGGTCCCGCCGGTCCTGATTCACCCCGTCAGGATAACCACGCACGTGGTACCACGGATGCGGTACCACACATGAGGTATCCAGGTGCCCGGTTGTACGGCCGGGCGGGTCGGGTTTCCCGAACGGGCGGGAGGGCAGACGCTCCAGGCCCCGGGCGGGCGCGGACGAGCCACCGGCCCCGTCGGCCGACCGGGCGGGAGGCGGTGGCGTCCATGCGGAACGTGAGTACGCTGGCACCCATGACCGGTCATCCACCGGGGCCGCTCTGGACGGGCCGAGCCTCGAACCGCGTGCAGTGGGTCCTCGCCGCCGCCGGAGCCGCGTGCCTGGCGCTCGGCATCGAGCTCGCCGTCGACGGCTCCTGGACCTCCGGTATCGCCCCGCTGCTGATGTCCGTGGTCGGCTGCCTCGCCGCCGGCCTGCTGATCCTCTTCGGCACCCTGGCCTTCGTGCACGTCGCCGTCACCGTCGACTCCCAGGTCCTGGAGGTCCGCTGCGGCCACCTGGGCCTGCCGCGCCGGAAGATCCCGCTCTCCGAGGTCACCTCCGCCGAGTTCGTGCCCCGCATCACCCCGCAGCAGTGGGGCGGCTGGGGATACCGCTGGCGTCCGGAGCAGGGCACCGGCGTCATCGTCCGCCGCGGCGAGGGCGTGGAACTGCGGCTCGGGGACGGCAAGCTGTTCACGGTCACCGTCGACGACGCCGAGAACGCCGTCCGCGTCATCCGCGCCCACCTGCGCGCCCTGGCCGGCTGAGCCCCTCACCCCGCCCGCGGCCCGCCGCCCGTCAGGGGCCCCCGCCCCCGGGCGTTGCCCGCCTTTGGCGTGCGGGGACGTACACTCCGCCAGATGAGCAGCAGTGTCACCCGCGACGCCGGGAACGACCCCTCCCCGTCGCCCCCCACCACCCCCGGAACAGCCGAAGCGAGGACCGCCGGCGCCGACGCGCCCGCATCCGGCGCACTGTCGCGGTGGGCCGCCCGGCTGGTGCGGCCCGTACTCGCCGTCCTCGCCGGGGTGCTGCTCTACCTCAGCTTCCCGCCCCGCCCGCTGTGGTGGCTGGCGCCCCTGGCCCTCGCCCTGTTGGCCGGGTGCCTGCGCGGCCGCCGCGCCCGGGCCGGCTTCGGATTCGGGTTCCTCTTCGGACTGGGCTACCTGCTGCCGCTCCTCGTCTGGACCAGCGAGGGCGTCGGCCCGGTGCCGTGGATCGCCCTGGTCACCCTCGAAGCCCTCTTCATCGGACTCGCCGGCCTCGGCATCGCCCTCGTGAGCAGGTTGCCCGGGTGGCCGTTGTGGGCCGCCGCCGTCTGGGTCGCGGACGAGGCGCTGCGCGCCCGCGCCCCCTTCGGCGGATTCCCCTGGGGCAAGCTCGCCTTCGGTCAGGCCGACGGGATCCTCGTCCCGCTCGCGGCCCTCGGCGGTACCCCGCTGCTCTCCTTCGGCGTCGCGCTGTGCGGCTTCGGCCTCTACGAGGTCCTGCGCACCACCCGCGAGCACCCCCGGCAGGTCACCGCCGCGCTCGCCGCGCTCGCCGTCGCCGCGCCCGTCGGGGCGGCCCTCGCCGCCCGTCCCCTGGTCTCCGACGCGGCCGAGGACGGCAAGGCGGTGGCCGCCGTCATCCAGGGCAACGTCCCGCGCCTCGGCTTCGACTTCAACGCCCAGCGCCGCCAGGTCCTGGACAACCACGCGAAGCGTACGATCCAGCTCGCCGAGGACGTCGAGGCGGGCCGGGCCCCCAAGCCCGACTTCGTGCTGTGGCCGGAGAACTCCTCCGACATCGACCCCTTCACCCAGCCCGACGCCTACGCGGTCATCGACCGGGCCGTGAAGGCCATCGGCGTGCCCGTCGCGATCGGCTCCGTACTGGCCCCCGAAACGGGCCCGCTGCGCAACACGATGATCCTGTGGGACCCGGTCAAGGGCCCCGTGGACACCTACGACAAGCGCAAGATCCAGCCGTTCGGCGAGCGCATCCCCATGCGGTCCTTCGTCCGGCTCTTCAGCGCCGACGTGGACCGCGTCCGCCGCGACTTCGGCCCGGGCAAGGACCCCGGGGTGTTCGACATGAACGGCAGCGGGGTCGGCATGGTCACCTGCTACGAGGCCGCCTTCGACGACGCCGTCCGCTCCACCGTCCGGGCCGGCGCCCAGGTCATCGCCGTGCCCAGCAACAACGCCACCTTCGGCCGGAGCCAGATGACCTACCAGCAGCTCGCCATGGACCAGATCCGCGCGGTCGAGCACAGCCGGACGGTACTCGTCCCCGTCACCAGCGGGGTCAGCGCCGTCATCCGGCCCGACGGGTCGATCAGCGAGCGGACCGAGCTGTTCACCGCGGACGCGCTGGTCACCGAGATCCCGCTGCGCTCCACCGAGACCCCCGCCACCCGTTTCGGTCCGCTGCCCGAGTACGTGCTGCTGCTGATCGCCGCCGGTGGGCTCGCCGGCGTCCTGGTCCGTCGGATCCGCGCCGGGCGGGCCGCGTGACGACGCCGCCCGCCGGGCCCCGTAGGGTCGTCGGATGACCACACCCGAGTTCATCCGGGCGATCCGGGCCGGCGCCGGACAGCAACTCCTCCTGCTGCCCGGAGTCACGGCCGTGATCGTCGACGACGCGGACCGCGTCCTGCTCGGCCGCCGTGCCGACACCGGGCGATGGTCGGTCATCGGCGGGATCGCCGAACCGGGGGAGCAGCCCGCGACGACGGCCGTCCGTGAGGTGTACGAGGAGACGGCCGTGCGGTGCGTCCCCGAGCGGGTCGTCCTCGTCGAGATGCTGGCGCCCGTCGTGTATCCCAACGGGGACGTCTGTCAGTTCCAGGACATCACCTTCCGCTGCCGCTTCACCGGCGGCGAGGCCCGCGCCCACGACGGGGAGCTGCTGGAGGTCGCCTGGTTCGAGGCGGCGGAGCTGCCGCCGCTGGAGCGGTTCGCCCTGGAGCGCGTCCGGCGTGCCCTCCTCGACGAACCGACCTGGTTCGCGCCGGCCGCGACCGACGGCGACTGACCCCCACACCGACGGCGCCCACATCGACCGGCGCCCACACCGGCCCACGCCCATATCGACCGGCGCCCACCGCGGCCACCGATGACGCGCACCCCCGGTGACGCTCAGCCGGCGGACCGCGGGGCCGTCGCGAAGGCTCCCGGCGCGGACGCCTCCCGATACAGCGCCAGTGCCCGCTCGCCCATCACCGCGCTGTACGAGACCTCCGGGACCGTGCCGCCGCCCTCGTACCCGCCGAGCACGCCGGCCAGTTCCCCCTCCACGAGCCAGGGACTGCCGCTGGTGCCGCCGCTGAGGTCCGGGCAGTCGACGCGGCGCTGCGTCGGGGAGAACAGCTCGGTGGAGTTGGTGCAGCTCAGTGGGGTCTCCCGGGTGCTGGGGTAGCCGAGGATCGTGACGGGGACGTCGTCCGGCTGCTGCCCGGCCACGGCGAAGCCACCGACGACGTCCTCGACGCGGGCGCCGTCCAGCGGGGCGAGCGTCGCGAAGGCGATGTCGGCGTCCGCGTCCTTCCCGTCCTGCCAGGCCGGGGCGACGTACACGCCGGTCAGCCGCCACACCCCGTACGGGGCCCCACCGTCCCGGTAGCCCGGGACGAAGACCGCCGTGTCGGGGTCGTCCAGGCAGTGCGCCGCCGTCGCGATCAGGTCGTGGCCCTCGCTGCGCACCACGGCGGCGGTGCAGAAGTGGCCGCCGTCCAGCCCGCCCGCGAACAGCGCGCCCACCCGGTCCGCCACCGCCCCGGCGCGGGCCGCGACGGTGAAGCCCGGGGGCGGCGCGGCCGGCGGGTCGGGGACGTCCACGCCCAGCAGGGCGGCCATCGCGCTCAGGGCGAGCAGGAGCCGGGACGCTCGCCGGGTGCGGGGGCGGCCGGCCTGTCGGGGGAACATGCCTTGGATCATGTTCCGAGCCTCCCCGTCGAAACCGTGTGCGGAGCCAGAAATTCCATATGAATCAGCTGTGAATCCGGGAGGAGGGCCCGGGCGGAGGCGGAACCGGTCGAGGGCCGGCCCGGCAGGCGGTCGCACAGGCGGGACCCGGCCCGCGGGGCGAGACTGGCAGAGGTGCTGTTCAGGGGGGCCCAGGCCTTCGGGAGGTCCCGTCATGACCACACGGCGCACACCGGTGATCTTCATCCACGGCATGTGGCTGCACTCGACGAGCTGGCACGGCTGGGCCGATCGCTTCCACGACGCCGGATACGAGCCCTTGATACCGGAGTGGCCCGGGGTGCCCGATACCGTCACCGGGGCCCGCCGGTTGCCCGAGCCGCAGGGCGGCGTGGGTCTGGCGGACATAGCCGAGGCGTACACCCGGGTGATCCGAACGCTCTCCGCCCCGCCGGTGCTCGTCGGGCATTGCGTCGGCGGGTTCGTCGCGCAGCACCTGCTCGGCGAGGGGCTGGCCTCGGCGGCCGTGGCGATCGCCCCGGGCCAGATCAAGGGGGTGAAGACGCCGGCCCCGGCCCAGGCGAAGTCCGCGTTCGCCGTCCTGCGGGACCCCGGCAACATCCACCGCTCGGTCTCGCTCAGCCGGGAGCAGTTCCGTTACGCCTTCGCGAACGCCGTCTCCGAGGCGGACGCGGAGGCGCTCTTCGACGCCTGGACCATTCCGAGCCCCGCCCGGCCGCTGTTCCAGCTCGCCCTCGGCAACTTCACCCCGCACTCCCCGGCCCGGGTGAACACCGACAACGCCTCGCGCGGCCCGCTGCTCCTGATGTCCGGCCGGCTCGACCACATGATCCCCGACGTGCTGACCCGGTCCACGTACAAGCAGTACCGGCACTCCCCGGCCGTCACCGAGTACCAGTGCTTCGAGGACCGGGGTCACTCCCTGGTCGTCGACCCCGGTTGGCCCGAGTTGGCGACCGCCTCCCTGACCTGGCTCGGCACCCACGCCCGCCCCCTGGCGAGCGCCCGCTGAACCAGCGCCCGCCCCCTGCGAGCACCCGCTGAACCCGCGCGGGACAACGCCGGGTCAGCCGCGGCGTTCCCAGACGGTGACGCGGCGGCCGCGGAGCTGTTGGTCCTCGACCACCGTGAAGTGCTCGCGCAAGGCCGCCGCCTTGGCCTTGTCGCGCTCCGCGCTCGGCGGGCGGGCCACCGCGTCCGCGTCCGTGACCAGCAGGACGCGGCGCCGCTCCAGCAGGGCCGCGCGGATCCGGGACGGGTCGGCCTCCTCGCCCTTCAGGGTGGCGGAGGCCGTCGGGCTCTCGGCCAGGGCCACGTCCGCGAGGTCCCGGAACGGGCCGGGGGAGACGAGGGCGGTGTCGCGCCGGGCCGCCGGTACGAAGAGCACCGCGTCCCCGGGACGTCCCAGCCGGGCCACCTCCCCGGCCACGGCCAGCACGTCGTCGACCCGGCTGGCCGGGGCCCGCTTGCCGAGTTCCACGGGCAGCAGCGCGAGCACCGCCACCCCCGCCACCGCCGGGACGAACAGCGCCCGGGCCCCGGGGAGGCGGGGCGTCAGGGCCCGGACGCCCGCGCCCAGCGCGGCGCCGATCAGCAGGGCCAGCCCGAGCATGCTGAACAGGACGTAGCGGTCCAGGAACAGGGGCTGCACGAGGGACAGTCCGATCAGGGCGAGCTGCGGCACCACCAGCAGCGGCAGCCCCACGGCGGCCACCGTGAGCCGGCCCCGGGCCGGTCGGTCCGCCCAGGCCCCGAACGCCCCGACGGCCAGCAGGATGCCCGGCCCGATCATCATGTGCCAGGTCAGCGGCGGTATCCAGGACACCTGGTCGGACTGGCCCCGGCTGAACAGGATCAGGGGCAGGGCCCCCGTCACCGCGCCCGCCCCGGCGGCCGCCCAGCGCAGCCACACCCCGCGCCCGGCCCGCACCCACCACAGGGTCACCGCGTGCGCGGGCAGCGCCAGGAGCGACAGCCAGTTCAGCAGGGCGCAGACCAGCACGAGCAGCCCGTACGCCGTCCAGCGCGGCCACGTCCGCCGCCCGGGGGCCTCCCGGACGAGGGCGACGAGGAGCAGCGCCGACAGCGCGGCCCCGGCGGCGACCAGCGCGTAGGGCCGGCCCTCCTGGAGGTAGAACTGCACGGCGGGCAGCAGTCCGAGGGCCAGTCCGGCGCCCAGCCCGACCGCGGGCCCGGACAGCCGGTTCCCGATCAGGGCAACGCAGGCGGCGGCCGCCGCGACCGCGAGGACGGACGGCAGCCGCAGCGTCGTCGTACCGGCGCCGAAAACCTCGAAGAGGCCGTGCATGAACAGGTAGTACAGGCCGTGCACCGCGTCCACGTTGCCGAGCATCGCCCAGATCTCGCCCACCGACCGCCCGGCGACCTGCCAGGTCGCCGCCTCGTCCCGCCACACGCTGTCCTGCCGGGACAGTCCCCACAGACCGAGCGCCAGGGTCCACAGGACCGGCACCACCCGGACGAGGAACGGACGGTGGCGGGCCGGCGCGGCGCCGGGTATGTGGGATGTCATGAAGGCGCGCGGATCCTCGGTACGGGTCGTCGGTGGAAGACACCAGTCTATGGACGACACGGAGGGTTTCCGGAGGCGGTGTTGTGCACGACGGAGCGTGATCGCCCGGCCCCCTGGCCCCTAGCCTCGCCGCAGGAGCACGAACGAGGGGCGGTACCCGGTGAACTGGCTCATCCACGACTACCGCGAGAGCGATCTCGCAGCGGTGGTCCACCTGATCGACACCACGGCCGAACTCGGCCAGGAGTCCGTCTTCTCCCTGGCCGAGTGCATCAGCGCCCTCACCGACCGGCAGCCCTGCGTGGTCGCCGTCCACCAGGGCGTCCCGATCGGCGCGGCCCTCGCCTGCGTGACGGGGGAGCGGGCCTGGGTGATGCGCCTCGCGATCGCCGCCGGCTGGCGCGGCCGGGGACTGGCCAGCGCCCTGCTCGTCGAGCTCGAACGCCGGCTCATCGCCGCCCGCGTCGGCCGGATCGCGTACGTCCTGCCGGAGGAGGACATGCTCGGCGAAGGCCTCCTGAACGCCGGCTACACCCGGCAGCCCGCCGTCGCCTACTTCGAGAAGACCGAGCCGCTGCACGGACCGGCCGCCGGCCTCCTCGACGACCTCGGCGGCCGGTTCCTGCCGAGCGACCTGTGGGACAAGGTCGCCGGCATGGAGAAGGAGAAGGACCTCATCGAGCGGCGCGTGGTGCTGCCGCTCGCCGAACCCGAACGGGCCGCCTCCCACGGCGTGCGCCCGCCGCGCGCCATCACCCTCTTCGGACCGCCCGGAACCGGCAAGACCACCTTCGCGCGGGCCATCGCCTCCCGGCTCGGCTGGCCGTTCGTGGAACTGCTGCCCTCCCGTCTGGCGGACGAGGGCAATCTGGCGGCGGCGCTGCGCGACGCCTTCGCCCGGATCGGCGAGCTGGAACGGGTGCTCGTCTTCATCGACGAGGTGGAGGAGATCGCGCCGGTGCGCACCGAGCCCGCCCAGCCGGGCGGGATCCACGGCGTCACGAACGAACTCCTCAAGCTGATACCCGGCTTCCGGGAGGGCGACGAACGGCTGCTGGTCTGCGCGACGAACTCGGTCCGCTCGCTCGACCCGGCGTTCCTGCGGCCCGGCCGCTTCGACTACCTGATCCCGATCGGCACCCCGGACGCCGGGGCGCGCGCCGCGATCTGGTCCCGGTACACGGCCGGACGCGCCGACGTCGACGTGGCGGCGCTGGTGGCGGCGACCGAACTGTTCACCCCCGCCGACATCGAGCACGCGGCGCGGATCGCGGCGCAGGTGTCCTTCGAGCGGGACCTGGAAGCGGTGGGCGCGCGGGGCGCGGCGGGCGCGCAGCTCGGCGCGACCACGGCGGACCACCTGGCGGCGATCGCCCAGTGCCGGCCGACGGTGACGCCGGCGATGACGGGCGAGTTCGAGGCGGACATCACCGCCCACGCCCGGTTCTGAACCCCGTCCCCCCGGTTGCGGCGGGGGGACGGAAACGAAGCGGCCCGCAGCCACTCCCCAAAGCGGCTGCGGGCCTCCCCGCACGGACTCGGCATCCGCGCGGGACGGCCACGTTCCGGTTGGGGTGTGTCGCCGGCTGGAACGTGGCACGCAGGGTGCCCGAGGGCGTCCTGCGTGCCCTCGTCCACACCTCCGAGTCAACCAGCGCGGGGAGTGGCGCCGCTTCGGCCGGACGGCCACGTCCGGCCGGCCGGAAGGACGGCCCCGGGCCACGGACCCGGGGCCGTCCCTTCCGGCCGGCCGGCTTCGGGAACGGACTGCCCGGACGGTCGCCCGTCGGGCCCGCCGTCACGGGCGGCAGCGGTAGGTGAACTCCACCGACGCGGTGCGCCGTACGGGCTCGATCAGCTGGAGTTCGGCCTTCGCCGGGTGGCTCCCCGTGCCGTGGAACGTCCACAGCAGGTGCAGCGCGGCCTGATCGCGCCCGCTGGGCACCCGCTCCGTGAGCTCCTGGGAGCTGGTCCCGTCGCTGCGGACCCAGCGGTAGACGAGGGTGCCGGGCCGGCCGTTCGTCGAGACGAAGGCCACCACGTCGGCTGCGGCGTCGCAGCCGGGGCCCTGTGGGTCGGTGCTGACCCTCACGTCCCGCACCTCGATGGACGGCCCGAACCGCTGCCAACCCAGGTAGCCGAGGACGAGCGCCAGGACCACGAGGGCGAGCGTGTACCGGCGCAGGCCGCCGCCCCCGCGCGCGGGCCGCGCGACCGGCGCCGCGACCAGCGGGAACGGGGCCGGTATGGCGGCCGTCACCCCGGGTCCGAACCGCAGTACGGAGCCCTCGACCCGGTCGGGGGCCGCGTCGGCGGGCGCCGGGGGACCGGTGAACCAGTGACTGCCGAGGACGGTGGCGCTGTACTCCTCGTCATCGGCGTGCGGTGCGCGGGGCTCACTCATCGCGGCGGCTCCGGCTGCTGGCAGCGGCGCAGCAACTGCGAATCGGACGCCGAGGAGTTCCCGGCGGCGGGCTTGGTGGTCACCCGCACCCCGCCGTAGCAGCCGCTGCCGCGGCTGAAGGCGTGGGAGCGGACCACCGGGGCGAGGGATCCGGCCTGCACGACGAACGTCTCGCTGCCGTCGGCCGTGCTGAGGGCGCCCGGCGCGGTGCCGAGGAACCACTCCACCACCACGGTGACCGGGCCGGTGCCCTGCGCCGCGACCGACACCGTGGCGTCGCCGCGGTAGATGCCCGGCGCCAGCGACACGTCGACCTTGGTCACCCGCAGCGTCGGGGTGGGGGTCGGCGTCGGCGTCGGCGACGAGGTCACCGTCGGCTTCGGGGTCACCGAAACGCTCGGACTCGGCGGGTGCGGCGCCGAGTACGAGGGCGACGGGGTCGCGGAAGGCGACGGCGAGGCCGAGGCCGACGGGGAGGTGCTCGGGGACGTCGACGGGCTCGGGCCGGCCGACACCGTCGCCGACGGGGCCGGAAGCGGCGGGGCGCCGCCCGGCGGGGCCGGGCTCGTGGTGGCGAAGTCGCTGAGCGCGGAGGTGTTCGGCGGGGTGCCGCCGATCGCGTCGGTGGTGAGCACCAGCAGCGCGCCCAGCACCAGGGCCAACCCCGTCGCCAGCCAGCCGGCTCGCCCCGGAGCCCACCCCGACCGGCCGGCGAACGTGGTGCCCGCCACCGCGGTGGTGCCCGCCGCCGCGGCCCCCGCCGACGGGAACAGCAACGGCAACAGGGCGGCCAGCGCGGCCAGCTTGCGCTGCCCGCGCTCCTCCCACTGCGGCCCGTAGGCGGCCAGCGCGACGTCCTCCAACTCGGCGACGAAGGCCTCCGCGTTCTCCGGACGCTGTTCCGGCAGTTTGGCCAGACCCCGCCGGATCAGCGGGCGCACCGGCTCCGGGGCCTCGGTCTCCGGCACCGGCGCCTCGATGTGCTGGACGGCGAGTTCCGCGAAGTTCTCCCCGTCGTACGGCTTGCGCCCGGTCAGGCACTCGAAGAAGGTCGCCGTCGCCGCGTACACGTCCGCCGTCGGCGATGCCGGTCGACCCTGCCACTGCTCGGGGGCCATGTACGCGGGCGTGCCCGCGACGCCGGGCGTCGTGCCGCGCCCCGCGGCGATCCCGAAGTCCACGAGCTTGGAGGAGCCGTCCGCCGCGACCAGCACGTTCTCCGGCTTGTAGTCGCGGTGGACGACACCGGCCCGGTGCGCGGCCGCCAGCCCCAGCAGGGAGCCCTTCAGCACCACCAGCGCGGCCTCCGGCTCGGCGCGTCCGGACTGCTTCAGGACCGCGCGCAGGGAGATCCCGTCGACCAGTTCCATCACGATCGCGGCGCCGCCCGGCGCCTCGACGTACTCGTACAGCCCCACCACGTACGGCGAGCCGAGGCCGCCCAGGAGCCGCGCCTCCGCCCGGAACTCCCGGACGAAGGCGGGGTCCTCGCGCAGCCTGTCGCTCAGGTACTTCACGGCGACCGCGGTGCCCGTCGCGTCGTGGACGGCGAGCACCACCCGCCCGCTGCCGCCCGCCCCGAGCTCCCGTACCTCGCTGTATCCCGGTACCGTCCACTCACCGCTCATCGTTCGCCCCCCGTCCGTGGCATCGCCGCATCCCCGCCCGTCGTACCCGACCGGCCACCACCAGGGACACGTTTCCGCCACGGCTGGTTCCCCACCGGGAGGGGCGTCTCGAAGTGCTGTCCGCTCAGGCCACGGCCGCGAGCGCGCCGATCATGGCGTGCAACCGGTCGGCGGCGGCCCGGCCGAAGGACGGGTCGTTGATGTGGGTGTCGTAATCGTGGATCCGGGCGGCGCTGCCCCGCAATCCCTCGCGCAGCGCCGAGAACAGGGCCCGGTCCGCGCCGGGGTCATGGTAGGGCCCGCCCGGCGCGCCGAGCGTCGACAGTCCGCGCAGTGGGACGCAGATCTCCGTCGGCCCCGTCGAGCCCCGTAGTTTGGCGGCGACCCGACGGCCGAGCTCCGCGCACTCGGACTCGTTCGTGCGGATCACCGTGATCGAGGGGTTGTGGACGCGGACGCGGCGGTAGCGGGCCCGTTCCGGCAGGCTCTCCAGCGGCCCGAACTTCACCATGTCCAACGCCCCCAGGCTCACCACCTGCGGAACCCCCGCCCGCCCGGCCGCGGTGAGCCGGTCGGGTCCGGCGGTCAGGATGCCGCCGCACAGGTCGTCGGCGAGTTCGCTGAGGGTGAGGTCCAGCACGCCCGCGAACACGCCCTGACCGGCCAGGGTCTCCAGGGTGCGGCCGCCGGAGCCGCTGACGTGGAAGACGAGCACCTCGTAGCCCAGCTCCGTCAGCCGCTCCCGGGCCGCGTCCACCCCGATGGTGGTCACGCCCGCCATGCTGGCCGCGACGAGCGGCCGGGGACCCGACCCGAGCCGGCCCCGCCGGGCCGGGTCACGGCTGCCGCGGGCGTACCCCTTCGCCATCCCCGCGACGGCCTCCACCGCGTTGGCCAATACCGGGGCGGACACGCTGTTGATCCCCGCGATGTCCACGACGCTGTACATCATCGTGAGGTCCGAGGATCCGACGTACGGGGACACGTCCCCGGACGCCATCGACGAGACCATCACCTTCGGCACGCCCAACGGCAGGGCCCGCATCGCGCGGCTCGCGATGGAGGTGCCGCCGCTGCCCCCGATCGCGAGGACCCCGTGCAGCCGACCCTCGGCGTGCAGGCGCAACAAGGTCGCCTCGGCCCCCTCGGCCATCGTGGTCACGGCCGCACCCCGGTCGGCGGCCGCGCGCAGTCGCGACAGTTCCGTACCCGCTGCCCGGGCGACCGCTTCGCGCGGCACGTCCGCGGGCACTTTCGGTTCTCCCATGATCCCGGTGTCGACCAGGATCACCTCGACGCCGGCGCGCGACAGCCTCTCGCGCAGCCAGCCGTACTCGACACCCTTGGTGTCCAGGGTTCCCACCAGCACGACGTTCGTCATATGTGCAATGTCCATGCAGGTGGGGTTTGTTGGCAAGTAAAGGTCGGGTCAACCCTTCAGGAGCATCAACAGTCGCTCCAGGAACGGGATTTGAGAGGTCATCAGCTTCTCTTCGGCCACCGGGGGAGTGAACCAGGCCACCCGGTCCAGTTCGGGGAACTCCTCCTCGCGACCCGAGTGCGGCGGCCACTCCATCGTGAAGGTCCCGGGCACCATCAGCGCGGGGTCGAGGTCCGCCTCCACCGCCCAGATGGTCACCAGCTTGCCGCTCGTCAGTCGTACGTCACCCAGTGGCAGGTACTCGCCCTCCGGCGGCGGCAGCCCGATCTCCTCGGTGAACTCCCGGCGGGCCGCGTCCCGCGGCGTCTCCTGCGGCCCGTACTCGCCCTTCGGGATGGCCCAGCCCCCGGCGTCGCGCCCCGACCACAGCGGACCGCCCATGTGGCCCAACAACACCTCGATCCCGTCCCCGGGATCCGTCGCGGCGCGCTCGGCGCCGCCGGTGGTCCGCCGGAAGAGGAGCAGTCCGGCACTGCGCTTGTGGCGTTTCGGTTCCGTCATGGACCCATCCATGCCCCGCCCCGGCCGCGCTCAGTGATCGGGGCGGGGTGAGCGTCAGTGCGGGTGCGGGCCCTGCCGGTGCACCGGGCCGTGGGCGTCGGCGCAGTGCCCGTCGCCCGCCGGATCCTCGCCCGCCCGGCCGACCGAGAGCAGTGCTTCCTGGACGTGGTCCACCTGGAGGGTGGTGTGGGTGATCCCGTACTCCTTGTCCAGCAGCGCCTCCAGGTCCCGGCGCACCGCGTGGCAGTCACCCGCCGGCTCCACCAGCACGTGCGCGGACAGCGCCGCCTGTCCCGAGGTGATCGTCCAGATGTGCAGGTCGTGGACCTCCGTCACCGGCGGCTGCCCGGCGAGCCGGTCACCCACCGCGTCCGGGTCCAGATGGGCCGGCGCCGCCTCCAGGAAGATCCGCCCGGACTCGCGGACCAGCCCGTAGCCCGCCTTGACCATCAGGACGACCACCACGAGCGAGGCGATGGAGTCGGCCTGCCGGAAACCTGTGGTCAGCACGATCAGACCGGCCACGGCCGTCCCGATGAACGCGAACAGGTCGTTCAGGATGTGCTGGTAGGCGCCCTCCACGGCCAGCGAGGACCGGTTGGCCCGGGAGATGCACCAGGCCGCCGCGACGTTGACGAGGATGCCCGCCAGCGCCGTCACCAGCACCAGCCCGCCCTCGACCGGCGGCGGATCGAACAGACGCCGTACCGCCTCGTACGCCAACCAGACCGCCAGCAGCAGCAGCGTCAACCCGTTGGCCTGCGCCGAAAGTATCTCGGCACGCTTGAGGCCGAACGTGAATCCGCCGCGGGCCGGACGGGCCGCGAGCCGCATCGCGATCAGCGCCAGCACGAGCGAGACGGCGTCCGTCAGCATGTGCGCGGCATCGGAGATCAGCGCCAGCGAATGCGCCATGACGCCGATGACCACCTCGATCGCCATGAACCCGCAGATCAGCGCCAGGGCGATGCCCAACCAGCGCCGGTCGGCGTCCGGGTCGACCCCGTGGGGGTGCCCGCCCGGGCCGTGCGCGTGGGCGCCCTGACCGTGCTCGGCGTGCTCACGCCCGGCGGGGCCGCGGCCCTCCCGGCCGCCGCGCCCCGGGTGCCCGTGCTCGTGCGCGTGCTCGTGCGCGTGCTCGTGCGCGCTCATCGCTTCCCCCGTCTTCGTTCGCCGTTTGTTCGGTTCGCCATTCGTTCGGTTCCGAGTTTGTTCGGTTCCGACGCGTGAAGTGAAGCGCACCGCGACGAGATCGGCAAAGGCTGCAACGGGGACCGTTGTCATTCCCTTTAACGCGCCCCTGACCTGCCCTTATGCCGGCAGCGCAGGATCATGGGAAAATCTGTCCATGGTCCAGCGCCCCGGTGTGCCGACCCCACCCGAACTCGTTCTGGAAACCGCCCGCGGCTCCACCGAGATGAGCCCGGAGCGGACCTACCACGTCGGCCGCGACCCCCTCTGCGAGATCTGCCTCGACGACGCCCGCGTCTCCTGGCACCACGCGGTTCTGCGCCCCGACGGCGACCACTGGACCGTCGAGGACGAGGGCAGCACCAACGGCACCTGGGCCGACGGCCACCGCGTCCACGCCCGGCACATCGGCCCCGGCAGCGAACTGCGCTTCGGCAGCCCCCAGGACGGCCCGCGCGCGGTCCTCACCGGGCGCACGCCCCCCGAGCCCGCCCCCGCCCAGCCCTCGGGCGTCTTCGCCCCCGCCCTGACCGGCACCTTCCGCCGGCCCACCAGCGTCCGGCCGGTGCCCGCGCGGACCGCGGTGACCATCGGCCGGGACCCCGCCAACGACCTCGTCCTCGACGACCTCGTCGTCTCCCGCCGACACGCCGAACTGCGCGCCCTCGTCGACGGCGGCTACGAGATCGTCGACCTCGGCAGCCACAACGGCACCTACCTCAACGGAGCCCCCGTCGAACGGGCGCCCGTCACCGACGGCGACATCGTCGGCATCGGGCACTCCGCGTTCTGCCTCGTCGGCGACCGGCTCCAGGAGTACGTCGACACCGGCGAGGTCTCCCTCGACGTCCAGGACCTCGCCGTCACCGTCGACCACGGCCGCAAGACCCTCCTCGACCACGTCTCCTTCCCCGTCGGCGCGAAGTGCCTGCTCGCCGTCATCGGCCCCAGCGGCGCCGGCAAGTCCACCCTGCTCGGCGCCCTCACCGGCCTGCGCCCCGCCGACCACGGCAGCGTCCTCTACGACGGCCGCGACCTCTACCGCGACTACGCCGAACTGCGCAGCCGCATCGGCCTCGTCCCCCAGGACGACATCCTGCACGCCCAACTCACCGTCCGGCGGGCCCTCACCTACGCCGCCGAACTCCGCTTCCCTCAGGACACCGCCAAGGCCGAACGGCGGGCCCGGGTGGACGAGGTGATCGGCGAACTCGGCCTCCGACAGCGCGCCGACCAGCCCATCCACAGCCTCTCCGGCGGCCAGCGCAAACGCGTCTCCGTCGCCCTCGAACTGCTGACGAAGCCCTCCCTGCTCTTCCTCGACGAACCCACCTCCGGCCTCGACCCCGGCATGGACCGCTCCGTGATGCACATGCTGCGCGACCTCGCCGACGACGGCCGCACCGTCATCGTCGTCACCCACAGCGTGCTCAGCCTCGACGTCTGCGACCGGCTCCTGGTCCTCGCGCCGGGCGGGCGCACCGCCTACTACGGGCCGCCCGGGCGGACCCTGGACTTCTTCGGCTTCACCCAGTGGCCCGAGGCCTTCGAAGCGTTCGAGAACGACCGCGATCGCGACTGGGCCGGCCAGTACGCGGCCTCCCCCGAGCACCGCAGGTACGTCGCCGGCACCGTCCGCCCCCTGCTGCCCGACGGAACCCGGCCCGCCGCCGCCTCCGTCGCACCACCGCCCACCGCGCAGAGTTGGGGGTCCCAGCTCTCCACGCTCATCCGGCGATACGCCGCCGCCCTCGGCGCCGACCGCACCTTCCTCGCCATCATGATCGCGCTGCCGTTCGTGATGGGCGCCATGGCCCGCGCCCTCGCCGGCTCCACCCTGACCAGGGATTCGGCGATCAACGCCCTGCTCATCCTGTGCGTCGGCGGCGTCCTGACGGGCGCCGCCAACGCGGTCCGGGAACTCGTCAAGGAACGGGTCATCTACCAGCGCGAACGCGCCGTCGGCCTCTCCAGATCGGCCTACCTGATGTCCAAGGTCGTGGTGCTCGGCGCCATCACCGTCGCGCAGGCCGTCGTCCTCACCCTCGTCGGCCTCTTCGGCGTGGAACTCGGCGCACCCGGCGGCCGTGGGGTGTTCCTGCCGCCCCTCCTGGAAATCACCGTGGCCGTCGCCCTGCTGTCGTTCACCGCGATGATGCTCGGACTGCTCGTCTCCGCCCTCGTGAAGAAGGAGGAGGTCACCATGCCCCTGCTGGTCCTCCTCGCCATCGTGCAGGTGGTCTTCTGCGGGGCGCTCCTGCAACTCGACGGGGTCCCCGTCATCGAACAGTTCGCCTGGCTCGTCCCCTCCCGCTGGGCGCTCGGCGCGATGGCCGCCACCCTCGACCTCGCCCGGATCGTGCCCGGCCCGCTCACCGACGACCCCCTGTTCGCCCACTCCGCCGGCGTCTGGCTGCTCGACGTCGGCATGCTGGTGGCCCTGTCCGTACTGTTCGGGGTCCTGGTCTCCCGGCTGCTGCGCCGGCACGAGCCCGCGATCATGCGGAAGTAGGCGCCGGTGAACAGCGCACCGGACACCCCCGGCGCCGGATTCCGGCCCACGCACGTCGTCCCGGGCGACGGACTGCCCGCCTGGGAGGCCCCCGACCCGAGCCGGCCGACCGCCGCCCTCGACGCCTTCCTCCCCGTGCAACTGCTGTCCCGGCAAGGGGAGTGGGGGCAGGTGCTGTGCTCCAACGGTTGGTCCGCCTGGGTCGACGGACGGCTCCTGGTGGCGGTGCCGCGGCCGCCCCCGACGGCGGGCCGGCCCCTCGAACGGGCCGAGGACCCCGCGCCGCTGCTCGCCCGTACCGCCGAGGCGCTGGAGCGCGTCCGCCGGGCCGCCGCCGACCTCGCGGCGGGTCGCCTCGACGCCGACGGCGTCCGCCGCGCCACGCTCGGGCTGCGGGCCGGCGTCGTCCTCGACGGGGACCGGCTGTGGGTCTACGACGAGGAGGCGGGGCAGTGGCTGTACGCGGACGGGAGCCGCCCGACGACGTACGCGGTCGACGCGGAACCGGGCACCCCGCCCGCTCCGGAGCCCCCGCCGCCCGGACCGGACCCCGGCGCGGGAGCCGACGTACGCGACGTGCCGCACCCGCCGACCCGGGTCACCGGGACGCCCGACGGGGCGGGGCCGTGACGGGCGCCGCCGACGCCGCGCGCGGCGGGCCCCCCGGGCTGCCGGGCCGGCGGATCGCCGGGTACCTCGTCGAGGACGAGATCGGCCGGGGCGGCATGGCCGTCGTCCACCGGGCGCGGGACCTGCGCCTGGACCGGACGGTCGCGCTGAAGGTGCTGGCACCCGAGTTGGCCCGCAACGACACCTTCCGGCGGCGCTTCGCCCACGAGTCGAAGGCCGCGGCGGCCATCGACCATCCGCACATCGTGCCGGTCTACGAGGCCGGCGAGGCGGAGGGGCTCCTGTACATCGCGATGCGGTACGTCGCCGGACAGGACCTGCGCGCCCTGCTCGACCGGACGGGCCCGCTGCCCGTGCCGACGGTGGTGCGGATCGCGGGCCAGGTCGCGTCGGCGTTGGACGCGGCGCACGCCCACGACCTGGTCCACCGGGACGTGAAACCCGGCAACATCCTCGTCGCGGAGGGCACGGACGGCGATCACCCCGAGCACGTCTACCTCACGGACTTCGGACTGACGAAGAAGTCGCTGTCGCTCACGGGGTTCACGACCGTCGGACAGTTCGTCGGAACCCTCGACTACGTGGCCCCGGAGCAGATCTCCGGCAAGCCGGTGGACGGCCGCTGCGACGTCTACGGCCTGGGCTGCGTGGTCCACGAGATGCTGACGGGCGGGCCGCCCTTCCGGCGCGACGACGACCTCGCCCTGCTGTGGGCCCACCAGTACGACCCGCCACCACCCCCGTCGGCGGAGCGCCCGGAGCTGTCCCCGGGGGTCGACGCCGTGCTGGCGAAGGCGCTCGCGAAGGCGCCCGAGGACCGTTGGGACGGCTGTCTGGAGTTCATCACGGCCCTGCGCGCCGCCGGAGCCGGAGGAGCGGGGAGCGGGCGGCGGCCGGAGCCCGGCGGAGACGTCGCCGGGGATGCCGCTCGGGACGCCCCCGCCGCGCCGCCGTCCTGGGCGCTGCCGGTGTTCGGCAAGTCCGGGGATCGGCACGCCCGACCCTCATGAGGCGTCGGGCGCCCCGGCCGGGACCCGGCGTCGCAGCGGGCGGGCCGACAGGGCGCCGAGGAACCCGGCCACCGCACCCCAGAGGAGGGCCAGGCCGACGGTGCGCAGCAGCACCGGCGTGAACGCGACCGTGCCGCCCAGGGCGTCGCCCGCGCCGATGCCCAGCAGTGAGAGCCAGAACTGCGCCTGGACGCGGGCCAGCAGGCACACGGTCAGGGTGCCCAGGGCCAGCGCCACGGCCAGGTGGAGGGCGTGCTGCCGGGGACGTATGTGGACGGGGGAGCGGACGGCGGCCAGCACGCCCGCGCCGAGCAGCAGCACGGCCGCCACCGGCACCAGCCACCAGGCCCGGGCGTCCCGCTCGGCGAGGGAGGCCACGTCCACGGTGGACAGCTCCGGCCCGCGCAGGGCCTCGTCCAGGAGGCGCGGCATCGGCAGCCCGAAGGGTCCCTCGGCCCGACCCCGCCAAGCCCCGCCGAAGCCTAGGGTCAGCGCGGGCCAGACGAGGTTCGGGAGGCCCAGCAGGAGCACGGCCAGGGTCCGGTCGGCGTGCCCCTGGGTGAGGGCGACCACCACGCCGACGCCGAGGCCGAGGACCACGTACGCGAGGAGCAACAGGGTCGTGGCGAACGCGGCCGGGCGCACGGCCGCGTGGAAACGGACCAGCCCGGCCGGCAGCGGTGCGCGGCGTGAGACGAGCAGGGAGACCAGCAGCAGGCCCAGGATCCAGAGGAGTCCGAAGCAGAGGGTCGCGGGCAGGTCGGCGCGGAACCCCACCGTGGGCGCGGAGTCGAGGAGGTCGCCGATCTCACCGATGTCGCCGAGGTCACCCGGTGCGGAGTCGCCCGTGGTCAGGCCGAAGTCCTTGCGGGCGAGGAGGGCGAGGCCGACCAGCGCGAGCAGCCACAGGACCGTCAGACGGGCCGCGCGGAGGAGGAGTTCGGTCGGGCCGGCGACCGCCCGGTTGTGCAGGGGGCGCAGGAACACGGCGCCCGTCGTGAGCGCGCCCGCGAGGGCGACCGACAGCGGCAGCACGGACAGGCTCGCGTCCGCCTCGGCCAGGAACCCGGCCCCGCCGGACACCTCCACCGCGCCACCGGCCGCCATCACCACCACCGCGGCCACCACCCGGGGGAACGCCCCGTCCGGCAGGCCGCCCGCGCCGGCGCAGGCGAGGCCGGCCGCGGCCACCGCCGCCATCACCACGAAGCCCACCACGACGGCGACGAGGGCGTCCCGCCAGACCCTCGGAGAGGTACGGATCACCCTGCAACGGTAGGCACCCCCGGCTTGCGGCCACCACCCGAACGACGCAGACAATGGTGGACAGAAGTGCGAAAAGTCCGGATACCTCCCGCTCGTCGGCGGCCTGTTCGCTTGGGAAGAGAGCCTGTGACCACGCACCCCTCCGGCGAACGTCCGCCGCAGCCGAACCAGCAGCCGAACCAGCAGCCGTCCGGGGCGTCGCCGACGTCGGGGGCTGCTTCCCCGGGCGGTCCGGGCTCCCCGTCGGGACCTCCGTCCGGGCCGCTTTCGGGCGGCGGGCAGGGGGCGCCGCCCCCGCAGGGCCCGCCGGCCGGCGGCGGTCCTTCCGGGAAGCCCTGGTGGCGGTCCCGGCGCGGGGCCGTCGCGGCGGCCGTCGCGCTGGCCGCCGTCGCGGCCCTGGTCGTCGTGCTGACCCGGCCGGGCGGCGGGGGCACGCCCACCCCCGACCGGGCGGGCGCCGAGGTCTTCCTCCAGCCGGCCGCCGCCACCGGACCCGACCCGTTCACCGAGTCGACGGCCGCTGCGGGGGGCGGTGTGCCGCCCCCGAGTCGACCGCCGGAGCCGTCCACGTCACCCACACGGAGTACTGGCGCTCCCGTCGGCATCCGCAGCGTCACCGGGTCCACCCCGGGCCTGTACGGCGGCACCGAGAACGTGGCCAGCTGCGACGTCGAGAAGCAGGTCGCGGTGCTGTCGGCGGAGCCCGCCAAGAACGCCGCCTTCGCCTCCGCGCTCGGCCTGCGGCCGGCCGCCGTACCGGCCTACCTGCGCTCGCTGACCCCCGTACGGCTCGCCCTGGACACCCGCGTCACCAACCACGGCTTCCGCGACGGCCGGGCCACCCCGTACCAGGCGGTGCTCCAGGCCGGGACGGCCGTCCTCGTGAACGACCGGGGCGTGCCCCGGGTGCGTTGCGCGTGCGGGAACCCGCTCGGGGCGGCCGTCGCGCTGTCGGCCGACGCGAAGCGGCAGGGACAGCCGTGGAAGTCGTACCAGCCGCAGGACGTGGTGGTCATCGCCCCGTCGGTGACCGTCGTCAACAAGATCGTCATCTACGACCACGAGGAGCGCCGCTGGTTCGAGCGCGAACGGGGCGCCGACCCGCGACCCGACAGGCCCGTCCCACCGCCGGTCATCCCCAACCCGAAGTACACGACTCCGCCGGTGAGTCCGCCGGTCACGCCGCCCGCGCCGGACAGTTCCCCACCGGTCACGTCCCCGCCCGTGACGTCCCCGCCCGTCACCGATTCGGACGGCCCCGACGGCTCGCCCTCGGACCGTCCGGGGGACACGCCCTCCGACAGCCCCGGGGACACGCCCTCGGAGGAGTCCCCGGCCTCGCCCGAGGGCTCCCCGGCGGATTCGCCCGACGGATCCTCCCCGGACACCCCCGACGGGCCGTCGACGCGGTCCCGGGCACCCGGGCTCACCGACGACTCCGGCACCCCGACGGGAACGCCGCAGTCGCAGTCGCCGGACCGCCCGCAGCAGGAGCGGGCGGTCACCCCGACGGTCACCGGCACCGGGACCGGCACCGCCACCGCCCCCGGTAGCGGCACCCCGACCGGTAGCGGTACCGCGACCCTCCCGCCCTCCCGGGACTGACCCGCTCGGCGGCGCCCGGGTGGGAGGGCGCGTGCGGGGTGCCGGGTTCGGGCAGGTCGGCGGCTCGCGCACCTCGTAAGGCTCGTGCAGGGGGGTGGGCCGGCTCCTGCTGCGCATGCCGGGGGCGGGGTAACAGTGAGACCCTTGTCGCATGGACCAACGGGGACGAAACCCCGAGGTCGATTGGCCCGCGCGGCCTGATCTGAGCCTCGCGCTCAACCGCATGGGTACCTTCGACTGGGATCTCGACAACGGGCGCATGCACCTGGACGCCACCGCGCTGGAGGTGCTCGACCTGTGTCCGGAGGAGTTCGACGGAACTCCGGCCGGGCTGCGCGGCCGCGTCGCCCCGGGCGAGGAGGAGCGCTACGACAGCCGCGTCGTGCAGGCCCTCCAGGACGGCCGCAGCCACTACGGGGTCTACTTCCGCACCCCCCGCGCGGACGGCGACACCGCTTGGATCCACCTCCAGGGCCACATCCTTCGGGACCCCGACGACCGCCCGTACCGGATCATCGGCATCCTCCGCGACGCCGCCCGCGACCCCGGTGAGCCGGGCGCCGCAGGCGAGCGGGACGAGGGCCGGCGCCGGATGACCGGCGTCGTCGAACGGACCACAGCGATCCTCGCCCACGCGCGCACCGTCAACGACGTGACCGACGTCCTCAAGGACCGCGAGGCCCTCGGCCACCTCGGCGCCGTCAGCGTCATGCTCGGGGTCGTCGACGGCGGCCGGATCCACTTGGTCGCGGAAGGCCAGTTGGGCACGTACGTACCGGAGATCGAGTACACGCGCATCGACGCCCAGCTCCCCATGAGCGAGGCCGTACGCACCCTGCAGCCCGTCTACATCTCCTCCCGCGAGGAGTTCCAGCGGAGCTACCCGCAACTGTGGCCGTACATCGAACCGCTCTCCGTGCGCAGCGGCGTCTACCTGCCGCTGATCGCCCAAGGACGCCCGGTCGGCGCGCTCGGGCTGCTGTACACCCGGGACGGTGACTTCACCGCCGAGGAACGCAACCTCCTCGTCGCCCTCGCCGGCGGCATCGGGCAGAGCCTCCAGCGGGCGATGCTGTTCGAACAGGAGCACGACCTCGCCGAGGGACTCCAGCGGGCCATGCTGCCGCGCCGCATCCCGGAGGTGCCGGGCGCGCGGATCGCCGTGCGCTACCGGGCCGCCCGGATGGGCCGGGACATCGGCGGGGACTGGTACGACGTCATCCCGCTCGGCGCGGGCCGCGTCGGCGTGATGATCGGCGACGTCGAGGGCCACGACACGGACGCGGCCGCCGTCATGGGCCAGCTGAGGATCGTGCTCCGCGCGTACGTGCTGGAAGGCCACACCCCCGGTACGGCGATGGCCCGCGCCTCCGCGTTCCTGCGCGAACTGGCCACCGACCGCTTCGCCACCTGCACCTACGCCGAGGTCGACCTCAACACCGGCATGATGCGCATGGTCCGGGCCGGCCACCTCGACCCCGTCGTACGGCGCGGCGACGGCAGCTGCCACCGCGTCCAGGTCGCGGGCGGCCTCCCGCTGGGCCTGCCCCCGCGCGAGCGGCACGGCACCGGGTCCGGCTACCCCGTGACCTCCCTCGAACTGCACCCCGGGGACACCCTGTTGCTCTGCACGGACGGCCTGGTCGAGTGGCCCGGCCGCGATCCCGAGGCCGGCATGCGGCAGCTCATGGACACCGCCGGCGCGGGCCCCGCCGACGTCGAGGAACTCGCCGACGTGCTGTGCGACCTCGTCGGGGACGCGGGCGGCGGGGACGACATGGCCCTGCTCCTGCTGCGTCGGCGGGGCGCCGCCGCCCCGCGCGGTGGCGGCCCGCTGCACCAGCGGCTCGCGCCAGGCGATCCCGACGGGCCGGCGATGGCCCGCCACCTGATCCGGGCCGCGGTCGCCGCGTGGGGGGCCCGGGAGCGGGCCGACGAGATCGAGCTGGCGGCGGACGAGCTGATGACCAACGCCCTGGTCCACACCGACGGCGGCGGGCACGTCGTCATGTGGCTGACCGTGGGGGGCCGCATCCGCATCGAGGTGGAGGACACGAGCAGCGCCCTGCCGAGGCGCCGGGAGGCGGGTGACTGGGCGGTGTCGGGCCGCGGCCTGATGCTGGTGGACCGGCTCGCGGACGACTGGGGCGTGGAGCCGCGCGGCAGCGGCAAGAGCGTGTGGTGCGAGTTCGACGTCCCGCCACCGGGCCCGGCGCCGTCCCCGACACCGGCGCGGACGGAGCCAGAGGCGGGGCCCGTGCCGGGTTCGGGGCGGGGCCCGCATGCGGGGGTGGCGGGTCCGGGGCTCGCGCGACCCGAACCGGAGCCCTCGCTCGGGCCGACGGGGACATCGCGGGTGGCGTGGGGGGACTGAACCCCGTTCCGCTCAGGGCCGGTTCGCTGCGGCGTGCGGCGTGCGGCGTTGGTCGTGCTGGGGGTGTCCTGGCTCCGGTTGGCCGGTTGGCCGGTTGGCCGGTTGGCCGGTTGGCCGGTTCGGTGGGGAGGCGAGGCGTGCCGGGGGTGGGCTGCGTGGAGTGAGTGTGTCCTGGCTTCGGGTGGCCGCGCCGGTTCGACGGCAAATGGCTGAACACGCCACCACGGGGCGGCCGGACGACCCGATCGTCCTACGAAGTGATCGATGCTGCCTGGATGCCGAGCCTCCGCCCGCTGCTGCCCGCCCTGCTCGCCATGGCCCTCGCCGCTCCCGCCCACGCCGCGGGCTCCGAAGCACGGGCGTCGGATCCGGCGCGTCTCGCGACTCCGGTTGCCACGACGGATCCCGACCGGTTCCCGCACGCGGCGGCCCACGGGCTGTTCCTGCACCCACAGCTCCCGGGACAGCCGCCGATTCCCATGGGACCGGTGCTCCCGCTGCCGCCGGCGTTCTCGGCGGCGCCCGGTGCTTACCGCCCCGCCCCGGGGCTCTTCGGGTACCCGGAGGTTCCGGGGTTGCCCGGTGTTCATGCGTACCGGCCCGTCCCGGGGTTCCTCGGGTACCCGGCGGTTGCCGCGTCGCGGGCGCCCTCGGCGTTTGCGGCGCTGACCGGTGCTTCCGCGTTCCGGGCCGTCCCGGGACGGCCCCCGTACTCCGCGGCTGTCGCGTTCCCGGCGGCTCCCGCGGACCCGGCCGTCCCCGTACTGTCCCCGTACCCCGTGGCCCCCGCGCGCCCCGTGGAGGCCCCGGTCCCCGGCGACGGGGTGGAGACCGCTCGGGTCGGGCGGGCGGTGGCGCCGGGGGTGCGGTTGGAGTCGTACGACCGGCTGGAGGGGGACCGGTGGCTGCGGATCGACGAGTTGGTGGCGGACCTCGGGGCGGGGAGCGGGGTGCGGGCCGAGTACCTGGGCGGCGCCGGCCCGCTCACCCTGGCCGAGGCCGCCGCCCGGCATGACGCGGGGCCCGGACGGCGCGTCGTCGCCGCCGTCAACGGGGACTTCTTCGACATCGGGGCCACCGGAGCCCCCCTCGGCCCGGGCGTTCGCGGGGGCCGGCTGCTGCATTCCGGCTCGCCCGGACCCGGAGGCGGCGCCGCCGTCGGGTTCGGCGCGGACGGCACGGGCCGGGTGCTGCGCCTCGTGGCGGCCGGCGACGTCACCCTGCCCGGCGGTCCGGCCCGGCCCCTGGCGGGGTTCAACGCCGCCCGGCCCCCGGTGGAGGGCTTCGCCGCCTACACCGCCGACTGGTCGGGTACGACCCTGCCCGCCCCGGCCCCCGGACCCGGCGCGCTGGTCGAACTCCGCGACGGCGTCGTCGCGGCGCCCGCCCGGAGCCCGCTGCGCTCCGCCCGGCCGCAGCGCCCCGCACCCGGCACCACCCTGCTGTTCGCGAGCGGTGAGCGGCAGACGGCCGCCCTCGCCGCCCTGCGCCCCGGCGACCGGGTGAGCGTCAGGGCGCGGCCCGTACCCGCGTCCGGGCCGGTTCCCGTCGTCGCCGTCGGGGGCCGCGAGGCCCTGGTCGTCGACGGGAAGCCGCTGGACCACACCGGCCGGCCGAACGACACCGCCGCCCCGCGCACCGCCGCCGCGTTCTCGCAGGACGGCCGCCGGCTGCGGCTCGTCACGGTGGACGGCCGGCAGCGCGACAGCGGTGGCCTCACCCTCACCGGCCTCGGCCGGCTCCTGCACCGTCTCGGTGCCCACGAGGCCCTCAACCTCGACGGTGGAGGTTCTTCGACCCTCCTCGCGGCGGGCCGGGGCGAGTTGGTGCTCACCACGGAGAACTCCCCGTCCGAGGGCCGGCCCCGGCCCGTCCCCAACGGGATCGTCCTCACCGCTCCGGCCGGATCCGGACGGCTCGCCGGCTACC
This sequence comes from Streptomyces sp. NPDC048383, assembly GCF_040651775.1. Taxonomy (NCBI): domain Bacteria; kingdom Bacillati; phylum Actinomycetota; class Actinomycetes; order Kitasatosporales; family Streptomycetaceae; genus Streptomyces; species Streptomyces sp. NPDC048383. The sequence goes on along the minus strand of NZ_JBEZKS010000064.1, from coordinate 11,019 downwards.
GGGTCGAAGCGCGCGGCGGCGCCGTCCGGCTGTTCCCCGGCCTGACCCGCACCCTCACCGCCACCGGCCACGACACCGCGTACGGCCCCGCCGCCGGAACCCCGCGCTGGACCACCACCGGCGGCCGGATCGGCCCGGACGCCGTGCTCCGCGCCGGCCGGCCGGGTCCCGTCGCGGTCGAAGCCCGACACGGCACCGCCCTCGGCACGCTCCGCCTCGACGTCCTCGGCCCGCCGGCCCGGCTCCGGTCCACCCCGGACCGGATCGGCCTCCTGACCCGCGATGAGAGCGCCACGTTCACCCTCACGGGCTACGACGACCAAGGCGCGGCGGCCCCCGTCGAACCCCGCGATGTCGCCCTGCACTACGACCGCAACCACTGGCACGTCACCGAGAACGGACTCGGCGGCTGGACCGTCAAGGCCCTCACCCCCCACGCCACGGGCCACGTCCGCGCCACCATCCGCCCGCCGGTCCCGCACCCCGCCCCTGCCCCCGCGACCACTTTCGGCTCTGACTCAACCTTCGCCCCCTCCTCGGGCCTCGGCGCCGGAGCGGGCCCCGCCCTTGCCTCTGCCTCCGCCTCCGCATCCGCTTCCGCATCCGCCTCCGCTTCCGCATCCGCCTCCGCATCCGCTTCCGCTTTTGGCTCGGGCTCGATTTCCGCCCCGGCCCCCGGCCGCCCCGCCTCCTACCCGACCTCGGCCTTGGCCGTCGGCTCGGGCACTGCTCTCGGCTCCGTCCTTGAGCCGACGCTCGGTTCCGGCCCCGGCTCGGCGTTCGGCTCCGGGGTGGCGCCCGCCCTCGCTTCCCCTACCGCCTTTGGCCCGGGATCAGGTGCCGCGCCGTCCTTCGGTCCCGCCTCCCCCTCGACTTCGTTCGTGACCCTGGCCTCTGGTTCCCCCTCCGGTTCCGGTTCCGATTTGGGCTCGGGCTCCGCCCCCGTCCGCGCTGTCACCGTCGACGTGCCGCTCGGTGTCGGGGTCGTGGCTCGGCCGCTCGCCGGGTTGGAGGACGCTGCCGCGTGGCGCGGTACCGGGGCGGCGCCGGCCGCGGGGCGCTCGGGTCGGGGGCTCGCCCTGGAGCCCGGCCCCGGCCGGGCGGCCGGCGCGACGCCGCCGCGGTCGGTGCCCGTGCCGGAGCTCGCCCGGTCGGTGGCGTTGTGGGTCCACGGTGACGCCTCGGGAGCCCGGCCCGCCCTCGAACTGGTCGACGCGGAAGGGGCCGTGGTGACCCTGCGCGGGCCCGCCGTGGACTGGACCGGCTGGCGCGAGCTGACCCTGCCGCTGCCCGCCGACGCCGAGCGACCCCTGGCCCTCACCCGGCTCTCGGCCGACGGGCCCCGCCCCGGCCGGCTGGTCCTGGACTCCCTGACCGCCCCGACCCCGCCCACCGGGCCCGCCGTGCCCGGCCCGGTCCGTCCGGACCCCGTTCTGGCCTCCGCCGCCGAGGTGCGGGCCCGGTCCTGGCGGTTCGCCGTCGTCTCTGCCGCCGCCCCGGGGACCGCCGTACCGGCCGGGACGGCGGACCTCGTGCTGACCGGCGCCGAGCAGCGGCCGTTCGTCCACCGCGGCGTACGGTTCCTGCCGCTCGACACCACCCGCCGGACCCTCGACGGCGGCGGCCTCGCCCGGACGCGCGCCCTGACCGCGGCGCTCACGGCCGCCGCCCGGGAGACCTGGACGGGGGCGCTGGTCGTCGTGGCGCCGTACGCCCCCCACACCGTCGACCGCAAGGAAGCGGCCCTGCTGGCCGGGCGCCTCGCGGAGTTCCGGCGCGGCACCGGTAAGAACGCGGTGCTCATCACCCCCGGAGCGCCCCGTTTCGCCGTCGGCCGCAGCGAGGGCGTCCCGACCGTCGCCACGACCGGCACGGCCCGAACCCTGTTCGGCGTCGACGCCTTCCCGCCGCCCGGCCACGAGTGGCTGTCGGTACGTCAGGAACGCCCGTAGATCGTGTCCGGAACCCGCGGCGCGGGAAACCCTGTTGCCTCCCTGGTCCCTCGTACCACGGCGACCTAGCATGCTCGGGTGGACGTTGACGTGAAGCTGGACCCGGAGGACGTGGACCGGCGACTGGTGGCCCTGGCGGGGGCGTCGGAGCTGCCACCACCGCTGCTCCGGCGGCTCCTGCGGCATCCGCAGGCCCGGCGGGAGGCGGCCCGCGTCCGGCGGGACCTGACGGAGGAACTGGCGGGGGAGATCATCGCGCTGGGATCGGCGCGGCCGCTCGCCTTCAACGCGAGCCTGCCGGCCGCGGTCCGCCGCCGGCTCGCCGCCGACCCGCAGGAAGTGGTGCGTGCCGCGCTCGCCGCGTCCGCTCCGGACGACCCGCCGGGATTGCTCGCGGGTCTGGTCGCCGACCCGTCCGCGTTCGTCAGGCGCTTCCTCGCCATGAACGGTTCCCTGCCCGGGCCCGTCCTCGTACGGCTCGTCGAGGACCCCGATCCCCAGGTCCGTTCGGAGCTCGCCACGTGGCAGCGCGATGCCCCTGAGGAAATCCGCGTCGCCTTGCTGAGCGATCCGGAGCCCGTCGTACGCTCCGTGGCCTGCCGGTCGTACGTGCCGCCCGCCGCTCTCGTCCCCGACCTGCTCGCGGACCCGCGGACGCGGCGGGACGTCCTCCGCCACCTGGAACTCGACCCGGACCTCACGGCCTGTCTGGCCCGGGACCCGGACGTGGGGGTACGCGCCGAGTTGGCCCGGTTGCACCCGGAGCTGCCCCGTTCCCTGATCGACCTCCTCGCCGCCGACCCGGAACCGAACGTCCGCGCCGTGATCGCCCGGCGACGGGAGACCACGCCGACGGTACGACGGTCCATCGAGGCAGATCTGCGCGCAGGCGCCGACCGCTTCCTGGCGGACCCGGCAGCGGCGACCGAAGAGGACTTGGCCCGCTACGCGGCGTCCTTCGGGCTGCACGGTTGTCCGCCGCGCACGCCGCCCGTCCCGGACGCTCCGCGGCCCTCCCTCGCGGAGGTGGAGGAACTCCTGTCCCGCGCAGGCCTGTGAAACGCCGCTGCCCCCCCGGGTGCTGAGGCCTACAGCCGGACGAGGGTGACCTCGGTCGCCTTCACGCTCGTCCAGACGGACGCTCCGTCGATCACGCCGAGTTCGGCGGCCGCCTCCGGGGTGATCTCCGCGACCAGGTCGGGTGCCTCGCCCGAGGCGATCAGCACGCGCAGCCGACTGCCCACCGCGGTGATCTCCCGGACCGTGCCGCGCCACACGTTGCGCGGGCTGCCGCTCGGGCGGTCGCGGTGCACCGACACCGCCTCGGGGGCGATGATCGCGAGGGCCTGCGCCCCCTCGGGCAGGCCATCCGCGACCACCAACCGGCCGCCGCCCGCGAGGGCGAGGCCGTCGGCGGACGCGGTCCCGGGCCAGGCGTTGCGGCCGAGCATCCGCGCCACCCAGGGGGAGCGGGGATGCCGGGTGACCTCGGCGGGCGCCGCGTCCTGGAGGGTCCGGCCGTCGGCGAGTACGAGGACCCGGTCGGCCAGCGACACCGCCTCGACCGGGTCGTGGGTGACGATGAGGCAGACCCCGCCGAAGCCGGCCAGGTGGGTGCGCAGGGTGTGGCGCACGCGGGCCCGGGTCGTCTGGTCGAGGGCGGCGAGCGGCTCGTCGAGCAGCAGCAGTCGGGGGCGGGCGGCCAACGCCCGGGCCAGGGCGACGCGTTGTGCCTGCCCGCCCGACAGCTGGGCGGGCTTGCGCCGGGCGAGGTGACCGACGCCGAGCCGGTCCAGCCAGGCCTGCGCCTCGCGGCGGGCCGCGGCCCGGTCGGTGCCGCGCGCGCGGAGTCCGTACGCCGTGTTCGTGAGGGCGGTCAGGTGCGGGAACAGGGCGCCGTCCTGGGGGACCCACGCCACCTGCCGGCGGTGCGGGGGCAGTGCGGTGACGTCCGTGCCGCCGAGGCTGAGCGTGGCGTGGGCGCGGGGCGTCAGGCCGAGCAGGGCGCGCAGCAGGGTGGTCTTGCCCGCGCCGTTCTCGCCGACGACCGCGATGGTGGTGCCCGGCGCGGCGTCCAGGGTGAGTTCGTTGAAGCCGGTGACCTCGGCGTGCAGCGGCCAGCGTCCCCCGGTCGGATCCTCGGCCCCGCCGGCGCCCTTCGCCCCGTCGGATCCGGCAGCGGTCCCCGGCACGTCGGGGTTCGGCGCGGCGGGTTCCTCCGCCACGGGCGGCACGTCCGCCGCGCTGCGGGCGACGGGGGCGCCGGTCCAGCGGCCGCGCAGGGCGATGAGGACACCCATGGCGATGGCGAGCAGCAGCAGCGACACCGAGGTGGCGGCCTCGGGCTGGTCCTGGAGCAGCAGGTAGACCTGGAGGGGCAGGGTCTGCGTGGTGCCCGGCAGGTTGCCCGCGAAGGTGATGGTGGCTCCGAACTCGCCGAGCGCGCGGGCCCAGGTGAGGGCCGCGCCGGCGATCAGCCCGGGCGCCACCATCGGCAGCGTCACGGTGAAGAACACCCGGACCGGCGAGGCGCCGAGGGAGGCGGCGGTCTCCTCGTAGCTCTGCTTCAGGCCACCGAGGGCGCCCTCCAGGCTGATGACGAGGAAGGGCATCGCGACGAAGGTGGCCGCGACGACGGCGCCCGAGGTGTGGAAGGGCAGCGTGATGTCGAAGGTCTCCTCCAGCCACGGCCCGAGCAGTCCGCGCCGCCCGAAGCCGAGCAGCAGGGCGACACCACCGACGGTCGGCGGCAGCACCATCGGCAGCAGGACCAGCGAGCGGACGAGGGCCTTGCCCTTGAACTCGACGCGGGCCAGCAGCCAGGCGAGGGGCACGCCGAGGACCAGCGACAGCCCGAGCGCCCAGAGGGACACCACCAGCGACAGCTTGAGGGCCTCGACGACGCCGGGGCTGGTGAGGTGGGTACCGAGTTCGCCCCACTGGGTGCGGGTGAGGATGCCGATCAGGGGCAGCAACAGGAACCCGATGGCGAGCAGCGCGGGAAGCGCCAGCGTCACGGGCGGCCGGTTGCGGGTGCGGAGTCTGCTCATGGGGTTCCTGGCTGGAGCTGCTGGGACCGGTACCGGAAGGTGCCGGGGACGAGCGTACGAAGTACGGGCCACGCGGACACGCACCCCGGGGACGGCGGCCCCGGGCGGCGGGTCCGCCGGCCACGGGAACGGTGGTCGCGGCGCGGACGCGCCCGCGGCCGTGCGACGCCGAGGGGGCTGCCCGTCCCCCCGGACCGGGCAGCCCCCTCGGCGCCGTACGGCGTCGGTGGTTACGGCTGCTGGAAACCGGCGTCCTGGAGGATCTTCTGCGCCTCGGGGCTGTTCAGCCAGGTCACGAACGCGGCAGCGGCCTCGGCGTTCTTCGACTGCTTGAGGGTCGCGGCCGGGTAGGAGGCGACGGCGTTCTGGTCGTCCGGGATGTCGACCGTGACGACCTTGTCGCCGGACTTCGCGGAGTCGGTCTTGTAGACGAGACCGGCGTCGGCCTCACCGAGCTCGACCTTGCTCAGCACGGCGCGGACGTTGGGCTCCTGGGAGACCGGCTTCACCTCGACCTTCCGGGCGTCCAGGATCTGCTTGCTGTAGCGGCCGACGGGGACCTCGGGCGCCGCGAGGACGACCTTGAGCTTGGTGTCGGCCAGGTCCTTCAGGTCGTCGATCTTGAACGGGTTGCCTTTGCCCGTCGCGATGACGAGACGGTTCTTCGCGATCACCGAGGCGTCGTTCGTCTCGGCCTTGAGGCCGTCCATGGTCTTGGTGTCGGCGGTGACCAGCGCGTCGGCCGGGGCGCCCTGCTTGACCTGGGCGGCCAGTTCCTGCGAGCCGGCGAAGGAGAACGTGACCTTCGTGCCGGGGTGGGTCTTCTCGTAGGCGGCGCCCGCGGTCTTGAAGGCGTCGGTGAGCGAGGACGCGGCGAGGACGGTCAGGTTCGCGGCCCCGGCCGGGGCGGAAGCCGAAGTGGAGGCGGAGGCGGACGCGCCGGTGTCGGTCTTCTCGTCGTCGCTGCCGCCACAGGCGGACAGCGGAACGAGAAGGGCGGCGGTGAGCGCGGCGGCCGCGGTGCGACGGTTCAGTATCGCGGACATGGTGGGTGCTCCTCGGGCGGGTCGGCGGTCGGCCGGATGCCGGGACCGCGTGGTGGTGACCCGCGCCGGTGACGGGCGGAGCGGGTGGAGAGGTCTGGGGAGGTCTGGGGAGAGCGGGAGGAAGAACGGAGAACACGGGCGGAGGACAAGAACGGGGCAGAGCGGAGACAGGAGCGGAACGCGGAACGGGCCGTGCCGGATCAGGCGCGGTCCACGTGCACGCTGGTGGACTTCACGCGGGCGGCGGCCCGCATGCCGACCTCCAGCCCCAGTTCCTCGACGGCCTCGCGGGTCAACAGGGAGACCAGCCGGTGGGGACCCGCCTGGATCTCGACCTGGGCGGACACGTCACCGAGCTTGACCGCCGTGACGATGCCGGAAAAGGAATTGCGCACCGAGGTGTAGGGCTCTTCGTCCTCGACGTGCGCGCCCTGGCCCATCTCCACGGAGAAGGCCGCCAGATCCCGGCCGTTGATCAGGCGACGGCCGCCCTCGTCGCGATGGGTCGCCACCCGGCCGGCGTCGGCCCAACGACGTGCCGTGTCCGGGCTGACGCCCAGCAGGCGCGCCGCCTGTCCGATCGTGTAGGACTGCATGAGCGACAAGGTAGGGGCATTGCTCGCGCATTTGCAATTCATTTGGGATGATCTCCATTGCAGATGCCATGCCTGTTGTGTCATCCGCCAAAATCCATTCCGTTGCCGGCCGGCGCGCTCGGTAAAGTCGGGGCATGGCTGAGGAAAAGACGCAGGAGCCGTCCACAACGGCAGCGGTCGCGGTCCCGGCGGGGCCCGCCGACGCGGGCAGCGCCCGCGTGGACGCCTGGATCTGGTCGATCCGGCTGACGAAGACCCGTTCCGTCGCGGCGACCGCCTGCCGGGCGGGCCACGTGAAGGTCAACGGAGAGCGGGCGAAGCCCGCGCAGACGGTGCGCGCGGGCGACGAGGTACGGCTCTTCCACGCGGGCCGCGAACGCATCGTGGTCGTCCGGCGACCCGTGGCGAAGCGGGTCGGCGCCCCCGTCGCCGCCGAGTGCTTCATCGACAACAGCCCCCCGCCGCCCACCCCCGTCGAGGCCGCCGTGGTCGGCATCCGAGACCGGGGGACCGGCCGACCGACGAAGCGCGACCGCCGCGAGATCGTGAACCTGCGCGGCCGCTGACGCGCCCACCGCACCCGCCGACCGCCCCCGGGCGGGGCCGGTCCGGCACGGTCCGCCGAGGCCGCCCACCGGCCGACCCCGGTCCGCCGCGATCCGCCACGACCGGCCGGGCCTCCGGCCGGTCAGGCCGGGCCTCGGCTCCTCCGGCCTCCGGCCGGTCAGGCCTTGCGGTACGCGTACGCCTCCCCGGCGGCGGCCACGACCGCCTCCAGGTCCGCCCCGGCCGAGGCGGCGACGACCGCCGCCACCGCGCCCTCCACGAAGGGCGCGTCCACCAGCCGGCACCCGGCCGGCAGCTCGTCCTCCTCCAGCAGCGACTTCACCGTCAGCACCGAACTGCCGAGGTCCACCAGCAGCGCCACCCCCGCGCCCCCGTCGACCGCCGACGCGGCCGCCAGGACCAGGTCCGCGCTCGTGCCCAGCCCGCCGTCGGGCGTACCGCCCGCCGGGGCGATCGGTGCCACCGTCCCGCCCCCGGCCAGCCCGCGCGCCAGCTCCGCCACGGACTGCGCGACGGCGGCGCTGTGCGACACCAGCACGATGCCGACCAGCGGCCCGGCGCTCACGCGGCGCCCTCCGCGGCGTCGGCCAGCGCGTCCAGCAGCAGGGCGGACGAGGTGGCCCCCGGATCCTGGTGCCCGACGCTGCGCTCGCCCAGGTAGCTGGCCCGGCCCTTGCGGGCGATCAACGGCACCGTCGCCCGGGCGCCGTTCTCCGCGGCATCCGCGGCGGCCCGGTACGAGGTGCCCAGCGCCGCCACCCCCGGCAGCAGCGCGTCCAGCATCGTCTTGTCGCCCGGCGCCGCGCCGCCCAGCCCGGCCACCGCGGCCACCCCCGCCGACAGGGCCTCATGCAGCTCCTCGTCGGAGACCTCGGCGGCCTCGCCGAGCTCCTTGCCGGTGCGGCGCAGCAGCGTCCCGTACAGCGGCCCGGACGCGCCGCCGACCGTGGAGATCAGGGTCCGTCCGGCGAGCTGGAGGAGCGCGCCGGGCGGGGCCGCCGGATCGGCGCCGGCCAGGGCGCCCCGTACGGCCACGAACCCGCGCAGCAGGTTGCTCCCGTGGTCGGCGTCCCCGATGGGGGAGTCGAGTTCGGTCAGTCGGTCCGCCTCGCGTTCCACCGCGTCGGCGGTGGCGTCCATCCAGCGCCGGAAGAAGTCTGCGTCTCGCACCGGGTCTCCTCGCCTCGCCTCGTACCCGCCTGGGCCCGTCCCCTCCACCCTACGACCGGGGCCCCGTCCGGCGACCGCGACGCAGCGCCGGGCTCGGGGACGCGGGTACGGGCGGGGGAGCGGGCAGGGCGGGGGAGGGCGCGCACGGGCGGAGCCGGCGGTGACCCGGGTGCGGCCGGGGCACGGTACCAGCCTTTCGAGGGGTTGCCCGGATGTCTATCCGATGGTGATTGCCTTGATGTTCCGTCACCACGAGCGGCACTAGCGTCCCTTGGCACCCGGGAGTGCGGATGCGTCCGGCCGGCCCGACACGGCCGCCGGTGCGGCCCGCAGCCCTCCTGGCCCCCAGAGCAAGGAGGTACTGTGCCGTCACTGCGTCGGTCGTCCGTCGGCAGCATGTCGCTCGCTTCGAGGCACGTGATCGGGACGGCCATCGTCATCGGTGCCCTCGCCTTCACCCTGATCGCCCTGCTGATCCCCGTGGACAAGTTCGGCGGCACGTCCGCCTCCGCCGCCACGGCCGCGGCGGACGATGACGGCGCCGGAACCCTGAGCACGGCCTTCGGGCCGCTGACCCCCGCGGACCGGGACTTCGTCCGCAAGGTCCGGCTCGCCGGCCTGTGGGAACTCCCCGCCGGCCGGCAGGCCCAGCAACGCCCCACCCGCCCCACGGTGAAGACCGCCGGTGAGCACCTCGTCGAGGGCCACACCGAGCTGGACCGCCGGGTACTGGAGGTGGGGCAGGCCCTCGGCGTCGAACTGCCGGACCGCCCCAGCCCGCAGCAGCAGGACTGGCTCGACCAGCTCGACCAGGCCCAGGGCGCCCAGTACGAACGGCTGTTCGCGCAACTGTTGCGCCGGGCCCACGGCAAGGTCTTCGCCCTCGTGGCGCAGATCAGGTCCCAGACCCGCAATTCCATGGTCCGCGCCCTGGCCACCGATGCCAACGCCACCGTTCTGGACCACATCTCGGTCCTGGAGGACACCGGGCTGGTCGATTTCGACGGCCTCGCGGACGCCTCACCGGCTCCCTCCACCGTTCCCCGATCGACGAAGTGAAGTGATCGCATGAGTCAAAAGGGCCACAAACGCCGTCTCCGACCCGCCCACAAAGCCCTCGCCGTGGTGGCCGCCCTCGTCATGGGCGGCGGCGGGGTCGGTCTCCTCGCCCAGGGCGCTTCCGCCGGGCAGGACGACAAGGCGGCGGTGACCGCCACCATCGACTGCCCCGACGTCGGCGACAAGCTCCGCGACGTCCCCGAGCAGGCGCGCAAGGAGGTCGACGAGAACCTCGCCCAGCTCGACACCCAGGTCGCCGACGCCTACGCCAAGCTCTCCTCCGGCCGGGCCAAGGGCAACGCCCTGCTCGGCGAACTGAAGAACCAGCGCGGCGGCACCATCGGCCGCCTCTCCGACGCGATGGCGAGGTCGGGCTCCCGCCCCCAGGGCTTGGACGGGCTGAGCGCCTGCTCGATGCAGGAGGCCCCGGCCGCCGACGCCGCGGACGTGAAGAACGCCCAGGCCGCCGGCGCCGCGCCGGCCGCGAACAAGGGCGGCGGCGGGCCCGCGCGCAGCGACTTCGTCGCCATCGGCACCGTACGACCCAACGTGCGCAAGCCCGCCGCCCGCGGGGGCGCGTCCACCGGCACCTTCTCCGTGCAGTGCGGGCGCAACGAGAACGGCCACTTCAACCCGGACAACGTCATCGTCGCGCCGGGCGTCAGCAACGGCGCGCACCACATGCACGACTACGTCGGCAACAGGACCACGGACGCGTTCTCCACCAACAACAGCCTCGCCGCGTCCGGAACGACCTGCACGAACGGCGACCAGTCCACCTACTACTGGCCGGTGCTGCGGCTGCGCAACGGACAGAAGGAACGGGACGCCGCCGCGCCGGGCGGCGGTCAGGACGGGAACGTCGGCACGATCCTCCAGCCGAAGCAGGTGACGATCGACTTCAAGGGCAGCCCCGCGAGCAAGGTCACCGCCATGCCGCGGTTCCTGCGGATCATCACCGGGGACGCCAAGGCGTTCACCAACGGGACGGCCAACGCCAACGCTTCGTGGAGCTGCACCGGTTTCGAGAACCGGCAGTTGAAGGACAAGTACCCGATCTGCCCCAAGGGCAGCGACGTCGTGCGCACCTTCAACTTCCAGAGCTGCTGGGACGGACGCAACACCGACAGCGCCAACCACCGTACGCACGTGGCGTTCGCGGACAAGAACGGCTCCTGCCCGAACGGCTTCAAGGCCATCCCGCAACTCGTGCAGCGGATCGTGTACGGGGTGCAGCCCGGCGCGAAGTTCGCCGTGGACAGCTTCCCCGAGCAACTGCACAAGCCGGTGACCGACCACGGTGACTTCATCAACGTCATGTCCGACGGTCTGATGGCCGGCGCGGTGCGCTGCATCAACGGCGGGCGCACCTGCCGCTGAGAACCTCGGGGTGCACGCCTCCCCTCCCCCGCGTCACCCCGAGAGCGGTGCCGGTCCGAAGCCGACTTCGGACCGGCACCGCGCGTTTGCGCGTCCGCGCGGGGGAGGGGGCGTGGGCGCGCCCGGGCCGCGGGGCCGGGGTCGTGGCTCCGCCGGGGGGGGTGCCGGGCTGCGGCCCGTCCGGGCCCCTCCGGGGCCG
>NZ_JBEZKS010000063.1:0-49741 GCF_040651775.1 Streptomyces sp. NPDC048383 | reverse complement strand
GGCCCCCCCCCCCCCCGCCGAGCGCAGCGAGACGGTTCGTTGGCACAGCGCGCAGCGCTGTGGGACCCGCTTCGCGGGTCTGGGTGACCCCGTTTCACGGAGTCCGAGCCTTCGGCTCGTTGGGGTGTCCGCTCCGCTCCGACCCCGGGCCCTTCCGGCTTCGCCTTCAGGGCCAGTCCGCTTCGCGGACGGCCCGCAACAACGGGGGGCGGGCCTTCTGTCTCCTGGTGCTGGGGGAAGGCTATAGGTCGGGCCGGGGCACGATGGGGCTGCTCTCACCGCCAGCAATGAGCCGGATACGCGCGGCGGGGAACAGACCGGATTCGAACTGGCGTCATCCCCCCTTGTCGAGAAGGGCGCGTCGACCTCTGCGCTACAGCCCCCGCCGCGGTACACACAGTCTATGTGACCGGCCCGGCTTCGCCGGGTCGGTGCCGGTCCTTCGGGCCGGGGGTCCTGCGCTTCGCTCCGTCCCGAATGGCCCGCTAAGCAGGCCCGAGTGGCCCCGTTTCACGGAGTCCGGTCCTTCGGCCCCGTTGGGCGTCCGCTTCGCTCCCGCCCTTTCAGTCCTTCCGGCTTCGCCTCCAGGACCACAGCCCGCTTCGCGGGCGGCTGGCAGTAGCTGAGGTGATGCGGTTTATCAGGCGGTGGGCGATGTCGTGACCGTAGTGGTCGGCGAGGTCGACCGCGCACATGCTCCCCGGGGGTTGCGGTCTCGGATCGGCCCCGTAGGCCAGCAGGATCACTGTGAGCCGGCTGTCGATCGGGGTCCCTGACTGAAGTGCCGAGTCCCCTTCCAGGTCGATGGCATGCTCCAAGAGAGTCATTCCGCAGCAGACCTCGTTGGCGTCTGCGCCTTCCTCGAGGAGGCGGGTCAGCTCGGCATGGTCGCTGGACTCGACCGCCTGGTGAGCGGGCGTCCAAGGGTTCTCGATCATCCGATTCCTTCTACGCTTCCCGCTGCTGGGGGCTCAGACACGTCTCCCCTAGCATGATGCAGCATGTACCGTTGGCGTAAATAGATGATGTGGTCTGGAGAAGGTGGGACGGTTATGGGGAATGCGCGGGCCTACCCGGTCTATCGGGATGAGACCGGGCGCATAGAAGCTGTCATTGCCGTAGCCGAGCTTCTGGTCGGATGCGGGGATCTGCCGGCTGACGCGACCGTGAACCTGGATGCCGGGCTGTCTCGAGTGGACGATGTGCGGTGTGCCGCGAGGCTGTTCCCGCGCGCCTTGTTCCCCCGCGCCTTGTTCTGGGGAGGCGATTCCTATCTTCGGGGTCCGGAGCTGCCGCAGGACGATGCCGTGCTGGCTTCTCTGCTACCGCTGACTGTATCGATGGAGGCGCCGGTTGCAAGCGATCTCCTGACCAGGGCAGCTGAGGTCCTGTCCCGCGCGACGTGGGGACAACTCGCGTGGATGGCCCTGTCCTGGCCTGCCGTGCCTGAGCTCGGCCTCGAACCCGAGCACGCGCGCACCGGCGTGCAGGCGTGCTTCAACATCAATGCCAATCACGAGCCCGCCACTGCCCACACCGTCTACGCCCACGTCCACCCTCAAGCCGGCGAACGAGCACAGCACCTCGCCCGACAGATCGGCCACCACATCACCGGCCCCTCCGAGCACGGCTGGTAAAACCCCCCTCACGAACGTCGAGCTGCTCCTTTAACGGCATCCCGAAAGGCGTATAGCAGTGATTCAGCTCCGTGAGCATCAGGTAGACCAGAAACTCGCATTTCGGAAGTGGGTGGGATTTCCTGCAAGATCATCTGTGGTCCCGCAGGGGGGCCGGGGCACGATCGTGTCCGCGACCGGGTCCGGGAAGACGATCACGGCCGCCGCGAGCGCGCTGGAGTGCTTCCCCACCGGCCGGATCCTCGTCACGGTCCCCACCCTGGACCTGCTCGCCCAGACCGCCCAGGCGTGGCGGCTGGTGGGTCACCGGGCCCCGATGGTCGCGGTGTGCTCGCTGGAGAACGACCCGGCCCTGAACCAGCTCGGGGTCCGCACCACCACCAACCCCATCCAGCTCGCCCTGTGGGCCGGGGCAGGACCGGTCGTCGTGTTCGCCACGTACGCCTCCCTGGTGGACCGCGAGGTACCCGAGGGGCAGCGGAAGGTCCGCGGCCCACTGGAGGCCGCCCTGACGGGCGGACAACGCCTCTACGGGCAGAAGATGGACGGCTTCGACCTCGCCATCGTCGACGAAGCCCACGGAACCGCCGGCGACCTCGGCCGCCCCTGGGCCGCCATCCACGACAACACCCGCATCCCCGCCGACTTCCGGCTCTACCTCACCGCCACCCCGCGCATCCTCGCCGCAGCCCGCCCGCAGAAGAGCACCGAGGGCCAGAAGGCGGAGATCGCGACCATGGCCGACGACCCGGACGGAACGTACGGCGCGTGGCTCGCGGAGCTAGGACTGTCCGAGGCCATCGAGCGCGGGATCCTCGCCGGGTTCGAGATCGACGTCCTGGAAATCCGCGACCCCTCCCCCGTACTCGGCGAATCCGAGGAAGCCCGGCGGGGCCGGCGCCTCGCGCTCCTGCAGACCGCGCTCCTGGAGCACGCCGCGGCGTACAACCTCCGTACGGTCATGACGTTCCACCAGAAGGTGGAGGAGGCCCGCGCGTTCGCGGGCAAGCTCCCCGAGACCGCCGCCGCGCTGTACGTCAACGACGCCTCCGACGCTGACCTGGCCGCCGCCGACAAGCTGCCGAAGTCCTCCATCGACGCGGAGTTCTACGAGCTGCAGGCCGGCCGCCACGTACCGCCGGACCGGGTCTGGTCGGCGTGGCTGTGCGGCGACCACCTCGTCACCGAGCGCCGCGATGTCCTGCGCCAGTTCGCCAACGGCATCGACGCCGACAACCGGCGCGTACACCGCGCGTTCCTCGCCTCCGTACGCGTCCTCGGAGAAGGCGTCGACATCACCGGCGAACGCGGAGTCGAAGCGATCTGCTTCGCCGACACCCGCGGCTCCCAAGTCGAAATCGTCCAAAACATCGGCCGCGCGCTCCGACTCAACAAGGACGGCTCCACCAAGGTCGCGCGGATCATCGTGCCCGTCTTCCTGGAGCCGAACGAGGACCCCACCGACATGGTGGCCTCCGCGAGCTTCCGCCCTCTTGTAGCGGTCCTCCAGGGCCTCCGCTCTCATGACGACCGCCTCGTCGAGCAGCTCGCCTCCCGCGCACTCACCAGCGGCAAGCGCAAGCTGCACGTCCGGCGCGACGAGAACGGGCGGAGCATCGGGGCCGGCGGCGAAGGTGACGGCGAGGACCAGGAGGACGGCACCGACGCGGCGGCCGAGTCGGCGCTGCTGCGCTTCTCCTCGCCCCGGGACACCGCCACGATCGCCGCGTTCCTGCGCACCCGCGTCTACCGGCCCGAATCGCTGGTGTGGCTGGAGGGCTACCAGGCCCTGCTGCGGTGGCGGGCCGAGAACGAGATCACCGGCCTGCACGCCGTCCCGTACGACGTCGAGGTCAAGGTCGGCGTCACCAAGGACTTCCCCCTCGGGCGATGGGTCCACCAGCAGCGGAAAGCCCTGCGCACCGGGGAACTCGAAGACCGGCGCAAGGAGCTGCTGGACGCGCCCGAGGCCGGGATGGTGTGGGAGCCCGGTGAGGAGGCGTGGGAGGCCAAGCTCGCCGTGCTCCGGTCCTACCGGAAGGCCACCGGCCACCTCGCGCCCCGGCAGGACGCCATGTGGGGCGAGGACGACGAGATGGCACCCGTCGGCCAGTACATGGCCAACCTCCGCCGCAAGGGCACCAAGAACGGCCTCGGGAAGAACAAGGACACCGCCACGACCCGGGCCGCGCAGCTCGCCGCGATCGACAAGGACTGGAACTGCCCCTGGCCACTCGACTGGCAACGCCACCAGCGCGTCCTGGCCGACCTCGTCGACGCCGACGGACAGCTGCCCGACATCGCCCCAGGTGTCCTCATGGACGGCGACGACATCGGACGATGGCTCCAACAGCAAAAGCAGCCGGCCACCTGGACGCGGCTGCTGCCCGAACAGCAGACACGGCTGACCGCACTGGGCGTGGAGCCCGCTCAGGCGCCGCCTCCAGCCCCGGCGGCCGCGCGTACAGCGAAAGGGCCGAGCAAGGCGCAACAGGCATTCCAGCGCGGCCTGGCGGCCCTCACCCAGTGGGTCGAACGGGAAGGCGCCCACGGGCCGGTACCACGCGCCCACGAAGAGGAGATCACGGTCGACGGCGAGACGGAACCGGTGACCGTCAAGCTCGGCGTCTGGGTCTCCAACACTAAGACGAGGCGCGACAAGCTCGACCAAGGGCAGCGGGCCGCACTACGGAAACTGGGCATCGGCTGGATCTGACGGTCGTCGGCAAGGTCCCTCCCGTTCAACAACCCCGGCAAGGGTCAAGCCCGCTGGACATGCGCTGGGAGACCGCGCTGAACGCTTTCGACATCGTCTCGACGGCCGCCTCTCTGCAGCACGGCAGTAACCCATCAACCTCAGTTGCACCACTCGTTTGACAGACCTGTGCGGCCGTTGTGCCCCTGTGAGTGCGCCAGCAGACCGCCACAAAAGCGAGCAGGGGAGAGTCCAGTGGCCCCGCTGATCGAGATGATTACAAGTCCCTCGTGAACCGGCTGCGATGTGTGATGAGGTGGCCTCATGGGTTCCCGCTCGAAACGCCGCGACGCGCAACAAAAGGCAGCGCCGTGCTGGGCCCGCGCCATCACCAACGTTCGACCCGCACGCCCAAGTGATGGCGGACACCTGGGAGGCGTTGACATCGCTGATGGCCACCTTCGTCGACGACGAGGACCCGGCGACAGCGGTCGACGCAGCATTCGACAAGGCTGTCGACAAGCTCGTCGCGAAGCTGCAGCGGTTCGATCCCATCCGACTCATCGAGGTAGCGCGCCAACGGTTCCTACCGATGGCGTTCGGAGACGAGATACCCGTCACCGCGGAGGCGGGCGCCACCTACGTGGAACTGCTGGCGCTGGTTGCTCTCGCCGCCCGGCAGGAGACGGCGGAGGCCACAGCTCCCGCCGTCGAACACCAGCAGATGAGCCACTTCGTCTCCGAGGTGAAGCAGCAACTCGACGAGCTCTTGCACCTCGCTCAGCTCCGGTCGCTCGCTGCCGTCGACCCCGCCGATAAGCTCGCCCTCATGTCCCTACTCATCCGGGGCACCGAGGTCTGGGTGCGCAATGCGTCCTACTCGGAGATGGTCGCAACGACCAACCTGGCTCTCCTGGACGGCAATCCGAGCGTTCGCGCAGCCCTGAACACTCGGCTCGGCTTCGACGCGACCGATGCCCTGGCGGTCCTCGACACAGTCCACCACTTGCAGCAGGACGGCCTGAACACCCGGCTGCAAGCAATGGACGCCGCCGTGCAGGAGGCAATGAAGGCGACGAAGGAAGGCCGACCGGATGACAGGCTGACGGCACTGGCCGGAGCCAGTTTGATGTCGCTGTTCGAGCCCGCCGCCGACCGGGCCGCGGTCACGCTCGACGCCGTCGCCGCGCACACGGGCATGACCGTGGAACGTGCCAGAGCCGTGGTCGAGCGGTTCCGCCTGGACCACGTGGAGGCCACTGCTGCGGAGGTTGTCGACGCGTTCACCACCGGCAAGAACCCGATGCGCACCCGGCCGCTCATTGTCGACGGCCACGGGCGCCTCATGCTGCCGCACCCGGCGCTGCACGTGTTCGCCGTCCGGGAAAACCTCGAAGAGCACCTGAAGACAGCGAAGCCCGTCTGGGACCAGTACGCCAAGCACCGCGGCGAACTTCTCGAGGCCCGCACGCGCGACGCGCTGGACCGTGTACTGCCCGGGGCCCGCTTCTGGGACGCCTTCGAGTACTACATACCCGCGAACGACGCACAAGCCACGGCCGCCGATCCGGCGCGGTACACCAAGCGCGTCGAGGGCGACCACCTCATCGTCCTCGACGACGTCGCCATCATCGTGGAGGACAAGGCCGTCGCCTTGAGCGCCATGTCCCGCGGCGGCAAGGCGACACGCATTCGCACGGATCTAACCGGCATCATCACAAAAGCGGCCGAGCAGTCCGGCCGTATGAAGGATGCCATCGAGCGAGACGGTGGTCTGCGCATCGAGAACGAAGGCTGGGTCGACCTCCGCCACATCCGCGAGATCCACACCATCGCCGTCAGCCTCGACGACATCTCCACCGTCCTGACCGCCACCGCGGAGCTGGTGCGGGCCAGCCTGCTTACCCGTGACAACATCCCCTGGACCTTGTCCCTGCACGACCTGGAGCTGATCACCGAGCTCGTCGCACGCCCGGCCGAGTTCCTGCTTTACCTGCGCCGCCGCCGCAACCTCGACGTCACCGTCATGTTTCGCGCACCGGATGAGTTGGATTTGTTCCTGTACTTCTACGAGGCGGGCCTGTGGGTCGAACCTGACCCGGCACAGGTGCAGGTCGCGTACCCCTTCCTCCCCGAGCCGACCACAGCCGAACTACGCCGCTACCGCGCACAAGAGCTGACCTTCCTGACCAGTCGAACCGACGCACTCGACCGGTGGTTCCACAGCAGACAACGTGACGATGTGACTGCCGGACCCGCTCCCAAGCCAACGATGGTGCCCTCACCACTCGCGCCTCTCATCGACGAACTGCAATCACGCAACGTCACCGGATGGCTCAGCATCGGCGCGACGCTGCTATCCCTAGCAACGCCCGCCCAGCACAAGTTCGCGAGCCACGGTGACATACTCCTCAACAACCCGCGCCCGAACGGCCAAGGCCGCAGCATGACGGTGCCCGTCACGGCCAGCGTCGATCCGGCCGAAGGATGGTTGTTCGTGTGGGCGACACGCCCAGCTGGACAGGACCGCGACGGCGCCGAGAAGAGCCTCCGTGGCTACCTGCGGGCTAAGAAGCATCAGCTCGGCCTGCCGCGTGGCGTCGTCTTCCTCTACGACGAACCGACTCGCGATCTCGTCGGGGTCCTTTACGACGGGCACATCGGACCGCTCGACGCCACGCTGAACGCCACCTTGCAAACCCTGCTGCCCGCCACACGCCTGCAACGCTCGATCCATCCGAACGTGAAGCGACCCTCGCAGGGCACGAATAGCACTCCGAAGCGCAAAAAACAGAAGCCGAAGCGGTAGCACGCGAGGGCTGACCGGCACACGCACCGGGGCGTTTACGGGGGCGGATCCAGATGTCGGTCCGCAGGTTGCCGACAACTCCCCCGGACCTGCCTAACAGAGCCATACCGTGGGCATTCCATTCTGACTCTGTCCTTCTACCTGGCACAGGAAGGAGCTCGGCATGCCCGGCGCCTCAACCTGCGACCACATCTGCTGGCACCCGGGATGCAACGGAGTATTCCGCGCGCAAGTTGGCGAAGCCCCGGCGGGGGGGCAACGGCACGCCGCTGCCAGCGGCCACCCTCCGGCCGAGTACGGGCTCCTCCGCAAGGCCTACGTCCCCGCCAGCCACCCCCTCACCTGCCTCTTCGGCACATGCAGCCAGAGTTTCCCTGCCCCGTTCGGCGGCGAAGTCAAAGCCGCAACCAGACACGCCAGAGCAGCTGGCCACCCTGGCGGCGCGTTCATCCGCGGTCCCCACCCCGACGGCCACGCCCCCGTTGCCAAAGCGTCCAAGGCCGGTGGCTCGCTCGACTTGCTGGCCTGGTTCATCATTGCTGTGCACGTCGTCGCGGTCACCAGTCTCATCGCCGGATTCATCACGGCCAGACTCGGCGGTACTTATGGCATCTGCGACGACGCCTACGCCTTTGGGAACTGCACCGATCCTCACCAAGAAGTTCACGCCGTCGCCAATGTCCTGCTCACCGTCGGCTTCGTCGCTCTCTTCGTAGTCGCCCTGATCTGGGCCTTGGTCTTTCTCTCCACCCCCGCCGGCCAGTTCGTCGGATTCATAGCGTTCGGACTCATCACGAGCGCGGCATCAGTCCGCGGCCGCCACCACAAGGGTCACCCAAGCAGCGGCCGCAGCGCCTGGGGGCCCGAGCAGCCAGGTGGCGGATGGGTCTCCAGCGACTAGCTGTGCTGTGACCGTGAACGTTCGCCGGGTCGATGGTCGGGAACCGGGTACCGGGTTCTGTCCGGTGTAGGGCTGTGGCACGATGCCGCGATGATCACCTCACCCATACCGCCCGTCGTTCCCGCAGGCCACATGGCCAATATGGAACAGCCCGTACTCGCTCTCCCCAGTGGTCTGGAGCTGCGTCCCTGGCGTATCAGCGACGCCGACGCTTTGGTAGCCGCCGCTCAGGAACCGGGCATTCGCCAGTGGAACCGGCTCTTCGTGACGACGAAGGAGGAAGCACGCGAGCGAATCGAGCGCATGCGCGAGCGTTGGCAGACAGAGCAGAGCGCGATATGGGCCATCGCACGGCCCGATGGTGGTCAGGCCGTGGGCTTGATCGGCTGGGGTGACATCGACCTCCAGAGCGGCAGCGCCGAAATCCTGTACTGGCTCCTGCCCGCAGGGCGTGGCCACGGCGCCATGGTCGAGGCTACGAAGCGCATCAGCCGGTGGGCGTTCGAAGACCTTGGTCTGCACCGTCTCCGGCTGTGCCACGCGGTGGCCAACTCGGCATCGTGCCGAGTAGCGGAGAAGGCCGGCTACTCCATCGAGGGCACGATGCGCAGCGCCCTGCTACACAAAGACGGATGGCACGACGAGCATCTGCACGCCTTGGTCCACGGCGACCTCTGATGCTGTGCTGGGCGGTCAGGCCGCGGGGTTGAGGGGGCGGCCGCCCCAGCGGATGCCTCTCTCGCTGCGGATGCGGGCGCGTTCGCGCCGCTGTGCTGCGAGGACGTCGGAGTGGCGGGCGTTTCGGTTTCGCCAGCGTAAGTACGCGTGCAGGGCCCGGGTCTGGGCGGTGTGGTTGGGGTGGTGGGAGTTGGCGAGGGTGAACTGCCGCAGGGGTCCAAAGTGGGCTTCGATGGGGTTGGCCCAGGAGGCGTAGGTGGGGTGAAGCACAACTCGATCTTGTTCTTCATCGCCCAGCGCTTCATCCGCCAGTTCGTGTGGGCGGAGAGGTTGTCGAGGATCACGTAGATCGGGGCGCCATCCGGGCGGGCGGCCCGAATCGATCTCAAGGCAGCCCAGGTGTGATCGATGCCCTTGCGTCTGTGGTTGATGCCCCAGAGCTGATCGTCTCCGACGGAGTAGCAGCCATGGAAGTAGGTGATTCCGTGGGTACGGCGGTAGGTGGCTGGCAGTCGGTCGGGGCGGCTTTCCACCGCCCAGCGGGAGCCGGGGGTCGGATGCCGAGCGGGCCGAACTCGTCCAAGGCGAAGGTGCGGTTGGGCCGCTGGTTGATCGCGTACTCGATCCTGGCGAGCTTGGCGTCGAAGTCCGGATCCGGGGACTCCTTCCAGGTCTTCGTTCGCTGGAAGGTGACTCCGCGGCGGGCCAGTAAGCACCGCAGTGCCTCCCGTCCGATCCGGACGGGCCTGGTGATGTTGCGTCGTAGGTGATCGGCGAGCTTGCGGATGGACCAGCGGGTGAAGGGCTTGCCCAGCGCGGTCGGACGGGTGGTGGCCGTCTGGACGACGAAGTCCTCGTCGTCACGGTCGAGAAGGCGGGGACGGCCTCCCGCCCAGCGAGGGTCCAGGCATGCGAGCCCGATCTCGTTGAACTTGTGGATCACGTCGCGGACGGTGTCCTCGTCCGCCTGGACCAGCGGGGCTATGACGGGGACCGTGCTGCCGCCGGCCGAGGCCAGCAGCATCATCGCCCGCCGGAACCGCACTGAGCTGGTATTTCCGCGCTGACGATGTGCTGAAGTTTCTGTCCCTCCTGCTCGGTCAGCCCTCGAACCCGAACCGGTTGCGCCATCCCGCCTCCCCACTGGTGCGGGAAAGTATTTCCAACCAGCACCAGGATGGAACCCGGCGAACGTTCCCGGTCACAGCACTAGCTTTCGCTCGAATGCGTTTCGCCTGATAGCGGGATTCCACCCCTTCGGGTGACAGCAGCTCGTCAACTGGCTCCGGCCGCGTCCCTGACCGCCAGTCCGGGCCCCTTCTTGTCCGTACGGTTGCGATGCCGAGGGCGACGTCGACGAGCGCGACCAGGCGCATGCCGAGCCGGACGACGGCCGCACGGACCACTGACACTTCCGGTGTCGGAACAACTGACATTTCCACGTCGGCCGACAGCCGGCAAGGCGTATCAGGAGGCGGCACCGGCAGCGGTGGAGCAGCTGTTCCCCGCAGCGGTGGACCGCCTGGGCGATCGACGAGCCCTACACCTACGACTGCATCGGCCGGGACCCGCCGGCCACGGGTGCCCGAGGATGGCTCATCGGCCCGCCAGGTGTGTGGTTGATCCGTCCCCTGAGGCAGGTTGCGGCCAGGGTTGTCCGAGTCCGCGATCAGTCCGTAGTCGGCCCTGGCCGAGACGCACTCGGCCAGGTACCGGCAGCGGGTGTACAGGGCCGAAGCAACCCGAGTCGCGGTCGCCTTGCGAGCGGTCGGTCCTTCCGGTGACCGTGACCACTCGTCGTGCGGCCCGGCAGGCGGAAGCGTGCCGGACCGCACATCTGGTTGAGACGGCAGGTTCTGCGACGCCGACGGCGAGTTGCCGTGACGGGGCTGTGGGGTTCTCCGGGGGTCAGCGGGTCCTGAAGCGGCGGTAGAGGTTGCGGGCCACGTAGACGCCTGGGCCGCCGAAGCCGATGATGTCGACGCGTCCGTCGCCGGTGATGTCGGCGAGGAAGCGGGGGTGGTGGTTGACCCGCCAGGCGCCTGCGTCCTCGTTGTACCCGAAGCCGCGGCACACGAGCTGGGCCTGCTCGAACTGGCCGTCACCGAGGCTGTGGGACACCCATACTCCCTCGTCGCCGAAGCCGATGATGTCGGGGTTGCCGTCGCCGGTGACGTCGGCGAGGAGCCGGAGGTGCTTGCCGCTCGCCCACCCCTGGGCGTGCCCGAAGTCGTTCAGGACGAGTTCGGAGGGCTCGAACGTGCCGTCGCCGCGCCCACGTGCGACGACGACACCCTGCGGGCCGAACCCGACGATGTCCACCGCTCCACCATCGGTGGTAGCGACCAGGAACCGGGGGTGCTCTGCGGCCGAGCTCCACCCTTGGCCGACCCCGAAATCGTCAAGAACGTACAGGGGGTCGGCGAACGTGCCCGCCTCGTCCTGGAGCGATACCCAGACGCCGTCGTCGTGGAAGCCGACGATGTCGAGCCTGCCGTCACCGGTGGTGTCCACGAGGAAGCGGGGATGTTTGTCAGCCCGCCAGCCACCCGCTGTCTCGTCGTGGCCGAATGCTCGCAGGACGGCTTCGTCGCCGATCGGCGCGAACTTTCCTTCCTCGTCCTGGAGGGACACCCAGAGCCCGTCGTCGTGGAAGCCGACGATGTCGAGCCTGCCGCTGCTGGTGGTGTCGGCGAGGAAGCGGGGATGCTTGTCGGCGAGCCACCCGCCGGCCTGCTGGCCGTGTCCGAACGCCTTGAGGACCGGCTCGCCGCCCGCGGGCGCGAACCTCCCGTCCTTGTCCTGTGGGGACACCCGGACACCGTCGGCAGCAAGCACGACGGCGTCGGGCCTGCCGACGCCCGTCATGTCCGCGAGGGTCCACAGATCCTTCGGGCTCGAGGAGGGCGCGGGCTGGTGCAGGACGCGCTCGGCGTCATCGAACGTGCCGTCACCTCGACTCGACGACGTCACAGCTCCCTTCGCGGGTTTGAGCCCCACGATGTCCGCTGCGCCCGCTCCCGTGGTGTCGGCGAGGAACCGGTCACCGAGCCCGGCCCACCGGCCCAGTTGCCCGCCGGGTGAGCGGCCGGGTCCCACACTCTTCCACCCCCCGGCGTCCTGGTCGGTCCCGAATTGCTTGAGGACCAGCAGCGTGTCGCTGAAGGAGGGCGCTGCGCTGGGCGCCGGGCGCAGCGCGGCCGAGCGGGCAAGCCGCCAGGAGCGGCGGCCGTTCCAGTGGCTCAGAGGTGCGTAGCGCAGTACGGGGTCGCTGGTGCGTTCGGGCTGGGCCGGGACGAACCGCCAGCGTTGGCTCTCCGCGCTGTCGTCGTACTCGCGCAGAACGACCCGTGTGTCGTCCGTTGCGGGGGCGGCGAGGTCGAGCACGGCGCCGTCGGTGGCGTCCTCGATGAAGTAGAGGCCCGCTTCGCCTTCGACGGGGACGACGTGCCACTGCTGGGCCTTCTTGCCGGCGGCGGCGTCCCACTGGCGGACGCCGCGGTCCGCAGCGGCGGGATTGTCGAGCACCTTGCCGCTGACCGCGTTGCGGATCACATACGCCTGGCCGTCCTGCGCGGGCTTAACGGGGGTGAACTGCCACTGCTCCGGGCTCGGACCGCCCGCGGGGAAGTCGCGGACGACGAGCGCCCCGTCCGCGCCCGGCACGGCCTTGGCGCCGAGGGTCTTGCCGGTGGCGGCGTTGACGATCTCCAGCCTTAGTTCTTCGATGGGCACGGGCATCGTGGTGCCTCTTCCAGGCGGTGCGGGCGTGGGCTCGGGAGGGGTGTGCTGCGGCGGCGGTGGCCGATCACGTGAAGACGTGGTGGTAGGGGACGCTCCACTCGTTGGGCAGCCGTGGGTAGAAGGTGTTGATGACCGTCCCGGTGAAGTCCCCGCCCCAGTTGTAGGTGAGCCGCACTTCGCTGTCGGCCCCCACCGCGTAGTCCTTGAACCCGAGGATGGCGTCGGGGTGGGTGATCGGCACGAACGTGATCCCGCCCCACGGCGTCACCGTGACGATCCAGAGCTGGGTGTCCTCGGGCGCGCCATTCCTTCCGCGCCACAGGGCGTCCACCTTGTCAGGCAGGCCGACCTGAATGGTGTCGGCCGTGCTTTCGGGAGCCTTCTGGTGGACGGTGATGCGCCTGCGCTGCGGCTTGGGCACGCCGTCGTCGCCGCGCCCGGCGTCGGCATCGCCTGCGGCGGCGGGTTTGGGCGTGACCTGGCCCGCGGCACTCTCGATGAAGTACAGCGGTCGCTGCCCGAAGAAGCCGGCGGGGGTGATGTACCAGAGGTGGCCCTTGGCCTCCTTGGTGGCCGGGTCGGGCGCGGTGGACAGCTTGACCCCGTTCTTGTGGTCGTCCTCCTTCAGCTCTGCGGGTCGCAGGTAGCCGCCGTTGAAGGCGTGGACGAGCATGACCGGCCGGTTCTCGACCAGCGCGGCCACGATCGCGTTGTCGTAGCTGTTCACCGCCACCGGGCCGCCGACCACCAGATTCGACATCGCCGTGCGTTCCTGGGTGTACATCGCGGAAACCTCACCTGTTCTAATTATTGAAAACGCATCGGACGCTCATTGCAGTGGCCTGTCGCGCGGCATTTCCGCACACTCGAGAAAGACTGGGTTGACTGACACGAATACCCCACCCGCGCAACAGTCGCAGCTGTGAAATCCGTAGGAGAGTTGATTCGGGAAGTCATCAGTCGAGTTATCGACGAGCCCCAAGCTACCCATGAAATAGGAAAGTTGAGGAGGCTGTCGAGTGTTTATCACTCGATTGAGCGCATAGTGCGGAGATGTCTTCCCGGGCGGCGAAGCGCATGTTAGCTTCGCTTTTCTGAGCAGGCAGATTCTTTTTTGCGTTTCATCAAGTGGAATTTCGGCCAGATTAGTCAAGGGCGGGGAATGTCTTCCAACGCGTACATCCTGGGGCGGGCCAAGCGCCAGCCGCTGACGAAGAAGAACCTGCGGGAGCTCAACATCGCGGAGATTTGGGAGTCCATCCTGGACCACCCCAATCTGGTCTACGTCGACAGCTACGGTGTGCGGCACAAGCCCGTCGGGTTCTCCGTGAACAAGTCGAGCTTCGGCACCTTTCCCGGGACCGCGTTCGAGCGTGGCTGGCTCGCGTACATGAACCTCGGGGAGCCGCTGATCGAGGAGCGGTGCGACATCAGCCAGCCCCCGCCCGACACGTTCTCCTGCCGCACCTACGTCAACCGCAGCCAGACTTCCCCCATGACGTTCACCGACTCGGTCGATTTCACGGTGTCGAACGGGGTTACCTGGTCGCTTTCGGGGGAGGCCAAACTCACCTTCGGTGGCAGCGTCACCGCGCAGCTCCAGCTCCAGCTGCAGAACCAGCTCAAGATGGACCTGCAGACGCAGCTCCAGATGCAGCTGCAGAACGAGATGGCGAACAAGAACGCCAACACGGTGACGAACAAGAACAGCAAGGACAGCGTGGGGGTGGACAATGCCAACGCCACCGAGACGGGTGTGAGGAACGCGGCGACGAACTCCGCTACGAACGGGGTGACGAACTCGGTGGCGTTCACGACCACGGGCAGCGCCACCGGCAGCGCGGCGCTCAACGCCTCGTTGCTTATGGGCATCTCGGGCTCGGTCGGCGGCTCCCTGAACACCAGCTGGGCCTCGAAATCGCAGATCTCCGGCCAGGTCCCGCCCGGCTCCCGCGTGGATACCCTCGCCACGCAGCGGCGTTGCCTCAAGCAGTACCGCTACGAGATCCCGGTGACCTTCTCCGGGTTGATCGCGGTGCTGTACGCCGTGCCGGTGGCGGTGCTGTCTCCCCCGCAGTCCGGCGGCTATCCCGGTCTCGACAAGCTGGTCGCCCGCGACATCGGTGACATCGACCTGGCCGGCGGCGGCTTTCGTATGAAGGGGCTGGCCGAGGTCGTCTCTTCCCTGGACGTCCACCACACGATGTTCGACGGCGAGGACCTGATCGACGACCCGCGAGCCTTGTACAAGCAGCCCTGACCGGGCACACGACGACGACAAAGGGTGACGACCATGGTGTTCAAAAACATTTTCGGCGCTGCGGGCGACAGCGCCGGGCTCTTCTCGGTAAACACCAGCAAAGCCAAACCCCGACCGGCGGCGGGTGTCGACGACTTCGAGGACGTCGAAGCCGACGCATACGACGACACCAGCACGAGCCTGTTCAACAACGCCATCCACGGGGCTTCCTTTCAGGCGAAGGTCGTACGCGAGCAGTCACCCGAAGCACGGGCCATGCTGGGCTTCCTCGGCTCCTTCATCCGGACCACCCAGCAATCGGCCGTTAAGCAGGCCGATTACGCCCAAGATCCCGGCTCGGTGTCCACGGCGGCGGAGGACGGCATGCGAAAGGCGCGTGAGACGGTGGAGAAGCACGAGGGCCTTCAGAAGAACCCGGACCTGGAGAGCAAGCCGACCAAGAGCGAGTACACCAAAGCCCCCAAACCTCCCGAAGCACCCAAGGCCGAGAAGCCCGGCAAGCCCCCCCAGACGAGCGCCGAGAAACCCCCCCGCTTCGAGGAGCCCCCCCGTTCCGAATCCGAGTAGGGCCCGGCTTTACGTGGGTCAGGGGCGACGCGGCCCCTGACCCACGCGTGTGTCACACGGGGAGCAACTGCCACTGCCGGTTGCGTTGGTCGCCCTGCGAGCCGTGCTGCCTGATCACGGTGCGGGCATTGGTGTCGACGTACAGAAGCAGACCGCTGTTCCGGTTCGCGATCTCGAACACCCGCGGGCTGTCGGTCACCGAGCCCACCGGGATCAGCTTCCACTGCTGGTGGCGCGCGACAGCACCCTCGTGGGCACGCTGCCCCACCACCGCCCCCTCCGCCGTTCCCGCTCCGACGACCTCCAGCACCTTGCCGCTGCGCACGTTCTCGATCCTGTACAGAATGTCGCCGTCGTCATGGCCCGCCGCGATCAGCCGCCACTGCTGGTGATCCCGGGAGGCGGCGAGGGTCTGGTGTACCTCGGCCCCGTCCTTGGTCGACTCACGTACGACCCCCATCCGCAACTTGCTGCGGACGTTGGCCCAGGAAGCCACCGTGCCCGAATCGGGCAGCCCGGCCATCCTCGCCGAAGCGACCCTCCGGACCCGGTGGTTGGCGTGGTCAGCGATGTAGAGGGTGTCGACGCAGTCCACGGCGAGCCCGTACGGGTTGTTCAACGGGGCCGAGATTGCCGGGACGCCGTCAGCGCCGAAGGTTCCGGCGCCCGTTCCGGCGACCGTGCTGATGTTCTTGTCGGCCGTCACCTTCCGGACCCGGTGGTTGTAGCAGTCCGCGATGTAGAGGGTGTCGGTGCTGTCCACCACCACCGCCATGGGGGCGTACAACGGGGCCGAGGTTGCCAGGACGCCATCCTTGCCGAAGGTCGGGGTGCCCGTGCCGGCGACCGTGCTGATCTTCCCATCGGCCCACGTGATCTTCCGGACCCGGTGGTTGTTGTGGTCGGCGATGTAGAGGTCGTCCGCACTGTCCACCGCTACTCCCATCGGGTGGTTCAACGGGGCCGAGATTGCGGGGACGCCGTCGGCGCCGAAGGTCGGGGTGCTCGTGCCGGCGACCGTGCTGATCTTCCCGTCGGCCATGGTGATTTTCCGGACCCGGTGGTTGGCGTAGTCGGCGATGTAGAGGTCACCCGCGCTGTCCAGCGCTACTCCCGCCGGGTAGTTCAACCGGGCGGCGGTGGCGAGGTCGCCGTCACCTCCGAAGGCCGCGGCGCCCGTGCCGGCGACCCTGCTGATCTTCCCGTCGGCCATGGTGACCTTCCGGATCATGTTGTTGCCGGCATCGGCGATGTAGAGGTCACCCGCGCTGTCTACCGCCATCGCGCGCGGGCTGCTCAACTGGGCCGAAACGGCGAGGGCGCCGTCTCCCCCGGGTCCCGCGACCCCGGTCCCCGCGACCGTACTGATCTTTCCGTCAGTCGTGATCTTCCGGACCTGATGGTTGCCGGAGTCGGCGACGTAAACGGTGCCGGCGCTGTCCACCGCGAGCCCGAGCGGACCGTTCAACTGAGCCGAAAAAGCACGCTCAGTCTCCCCTTTGGGCGGCCCCGCGACCCCGGTCCCCGCGACGGTGGTGATCGTAGGGTCGAAGTGCTCGTCACCCGTGGCTGCCGTGGGGGCAGTGCTCATGATTTTCCCTTCACCGTTCACCGACCACTGACTACAAGCGGTTTTCAGTTGACTCCAGAAAGTCACAGGAGCGTCAGGGTTGGCAAGATCCCTGCCGGGTGGTCCTTACGGAGCACGTTGACGAAACATCGCCCACGATCGGAAGCCGAAGCGCGCGGCGATGCGCCCCGGCAATCATCGGGCCGTCAAGCCACGGATCAACGGCGGGAGCGCTCGCCTCCAGCACCCTGGCACCGCTCTGCCCGAAGACGATGAACGTTTTGACACGGCCACGAAAGCGGCTCGCCGCAACGGTATCGAAGCCCCGGAGCGTGGAGGCCGCCAGCAGGACCGCAAGGTCGGGCTCCGGCGTAGGCGACCAGCGGCGCGGCCGCAGTCACACAGAGCACGCCGCCGTCGAGCGGCAGCCAGGTCATTCCCCTGACACACCAGTTTCGGCGTCGCAATCCATGGAGCCGCTGGAGCGGCGAGAAATGTGCCTTACATGCCTACATAGACTCCACGCCTACGACCAGCCGTACCTTGGCGCGGCCGGACAGCTGGCGCCAAGGCGCGGCCCGCGGTCGGTTCTTCAGCTGGGGTGCCGAACATGGTGACGGGGCGGGCGGGGCCGGGCCCGATGTTCGCGGCGACGACGAGGGCGCACTGCGAGACCGTGTTGCGGTCGTTCTACGACTTCCACCTGGACGCGGATACCGGTCCGATCATCAACCCGTTCCCTACCCGGCGGGAGCGACGTCAGCTGCCCGCGAGTGTTGGCGGACCGGACTTGCGAGCTGGGCGGGTGATTCGGTCACTGACCGTGACGGCGGCCCTGTCGCTGGCTGGACGGCTGGGTGACCCGCCTGGGAAAGGCGTTCTGGAGTTGAAGCGGTGCTGAGCAGCTCCCGAGCACGGGCATGTCCCAGGTGCCGTGCCAGCGCCGGTGGTCACGGCCTGGGGCGCGGTCCGTCAGCTCGATAAGCCGTTCTCTGATGTCGCGGGTGGACAGACGCAGACATTGACGAGCCATGGCCAGTAGCGCTGCTGCTGCCGGCGCGGATTGCGGGATAGTTCGCCAAGACGGGTCGAGCCGGGGCGGCCCCTTGATCTGCGGCTCACGGCTCTTGGCAAGTCTGTTTTGCGCGTCGTGGTGAGTGCTGAAGGCGTCGAGCAGTCCGGTCTGCGCCGTGAGTCCGGCGACACGGCCAGGCGGCGGAGACGAGGGTGGCCAGGAGGTTCAGGTCGTAAGTATCTCTGGGCCTCGGTGGGGCCAGTGGTCTTCAGCAGGTCGAGCAGTTCTTGCTGGACGGCGGCGATGTCGGGGGTGAGCAGGGGCATGGCGTGCCCGGTGTGAACGTCGGGTTGATCGAGGCGAGCCCCGCTGGTGGGTTGGCTCGGCGCGAAGGAGGGGATCCGGCGGCATCGCGCTGGATGGAGGCCGCCCCGCCCCTGTGCTCGAAGTCCAGACGGAACGGCTGCGGCAGCACCTCCACCACAGTGAGAAAGTCCAGCGCCAGAAGAAGCCGTTGCTCCTCCAGCGACTCGAATCCGTGGTGTCGGCCGGTCGACACCATGAACTGCAGACCAGGGCAGTGCCGCTGTCGGGCCCGCCAGGTGAACCGGCGAACCGGCCGCGAGTCCAACACCGGCACCGACTCCAGGTGCCGCACCGGCCAGACGACTTCACCGCCTTCGAGCAGCAGGTCGTCGACCACCGACGCGGCCAGGACCCGCCCAGCACAAGCTGCCCGCGAAGAGTCTCGTCACCCGTGAACGGGCTGATCAGCGCATCAAGATCGCACCCATCCGACCGGATCACCGGCCTGGCCCGCGTACTCATGCGCCAACGAGGCCACCCCCAGCCGCCTCACCGACCGCAGCGGGACAGATCCCACCCGTCCGAGTGACAGCCGAACCCGGCCCGAGGCATTGTGGTGGCGCAGTTCACTCGCCGATGGCCGCCTTGTAGCCGGCAGCGTCGAGGAGATGATCGAGTTCGGAACTGTCCGACGGCCTGATCTTGAAGATCCACGCCTCGTGGGGCCAGTACCCCGTGTTGATGAGATGCGGTTTGGAGGACAGCTCCTCGTTCACGGCGATCACCTCGCCGCCGACCGGCGCGTGGATGTCCGACTGGGCCGTGACCGCCTCGACGGCACCGACGACATCGTCAGCCGCGACGGGGTTGCCGACCTCCGGCAGCTCCACGAACACCGCGTCGCCAAGCGCCTGCTGGGCGTGATCGGTGAGCCCGACCGCCAACGTGCCGTCCGACTCCAACCGCACCCACTCATGCGACTCGGTATACCGCAGATCAGCCGGAATGTTCGACATGCTTACTCCACAGTTGTCCTAGTTGATCAGCAGACTCAGCATGCCCGATATCACGAAAGATCGACCGGATTTCAATAATGTAACTGACGAGACGTCAACAACCCTTGACGACGCGCAGCCGGCCGACGTGGAGCGGCCAGACCGCGATCATCTTGAACGCACAGAGTGATCAGCGCGTGGCGTTCGCATGCTATGGCGTCCATTCGCAAACTGTGCCTGTGACCGAGCGCCCAACTTGGCCCGCTCGGCCAACTACAACGCTCAACTCCAGACGGACGCGGACAGTCATCGTCGGCAAGCGCCACGAACTCGCCCTGTATCGGGCCCACGTCGACGGCCTCACCCGGCTCCTGCGCGACGCCGTCGACACCGTCGCGGCCCGCAGCACACCCGGGGGTGGCCGGTGCTCCCACTGCGACGGCACCGGGCTTGCCCGCCCGCTGTGGGAGCCGGCCGCCGGACAAGCCTGAACACCTGAACACCCTGGGCAAGCCCAAGGCGACCCTGGGCAAGCCACCCGCAAAGGCGGCTTGCCCAGGGGCCGGGCTACGCCATCGCGGCGGCCACGGTCTCCAGGTTCCGTGGTGACGCCGTGGGTGACTGTGCGGATGAGGTCGTGGAGGTGCCCCATCGTCTCCGTCCCGGACAGCTCCACCCGTGCGGCGAAGAGGACGTCGTCCGGCTCGGTGAGGGACAGCAGGGCCTCCGGTCGCTCGAACGGCACGAGGCGGCCGACCGGGTCGTGGTGGGCGGCGTGAAGACGCGCCAGGGCCAGCCACATGTCGCCCGCATCGCTCTGCCCGAGCACGGCCGGGCTCTCCTGCTTGATTCGTCTCATGACTCCGGTCTACGGCCTGCGAGGAGGCGTCGGCCGGCTTGTTACGACGGCGTCGCCATCGGGGTCGCGCACCGCCCTTCCGACATCAGGGTCTTCCTGGCCGCCGCCGGCCTGGAGAGTGCCGAGAACGTGGACCTGACCGATCCCGACTTCGTGGAATGGAGGGGTGCCGGCCCCGAAGCGTGGGAGCCGACGCCGTAGCGGCCGGGCCCCTGTCCCGGCCTGCGAAACCACCGTCGGCGGCCGGCCCGAGAAACACGACCGCCGCGAGATCGTCGACGCGATCCGCTACGTCGTCGACACCGGCTGCAAATGGCGGGCCCTGCCCGCGGACTACCCGCCCTGGCGGACCGTCTGGGGGTTCATGGAACGCTGGGCCGCCCGCGGCATCATCAATCAGATCCGAGACGTCCTCGCGCAACGAATCCGCCGCGACATGGGCAAAGGCCCCCGCGCGGTCGCCACCGTCATCGACTCCCAGTCCGTCAAAGCCGCCGAGACCGTCGGCAAGGACTCGCGCGGCTACGACGCAGGCAAAAAGATCAACGGCCGCAAACGCCACATGGTCGTCGACACCCGCGGCCTGCCCCTGCTCGTCATGGTCACCCCCGCAGACCTCCACGACAGCCACGCCGCCAAGGAAGTCCTCTTCCGCCTCCGCCTCATGCACCCTGAGATCACCATCGTCTGGGCGGACTCCGCCTACGCGGGCAAGCTCGTGACCTGGGCAAAGAAGTACCTCAACCTGACGATCAAGACCGTCAGCAGACCCAAGGACTCCTCCGGCTTCGTCATCCTGCCCCGCCGATGGGTCGTCGAACGAACCTGGTCCTGGATGATGCGAGCCCGCAGACACGTGCGCGACTACGAACGCCTCATCCAGCACTCCGAAACCCTCATCACCTGGGCAGCCATCACCCGCATGACCCGCCGCATCACCAAGACACGCAAGCCCCCAGAGCGGTTCTCACCCCTGCTCTGACCAGGTACATCAAGCCATCCACCCCCGTACACAACGTCAGCACTGCACCTCGCCACAGCACTTCTCATGGCGGCCCCACAGACGCTGAGACTTCAACCCACGAGGTCACGCCAGAACGGGACGGTCGCCTGGTGGGCACAGGCCTCGCCCTGACGATCCGGCTTGGGCCCGCCGAACTCCTGATGGACATAGTCGATCAGATCGGCGCCGTAGTAGATGATGTCGGTCTGATACATCGACAAGACGGGGTGGCCATAGGTACCACGCCCCGCAGGCAGGTATCGATGCGAACAGATGGGCACCATCTTCGGCACTTCAGCCAGACGTGCGCGGGCCAGCACCAGGGCATCGGCCGGCGCTCCAGGCTTGGCCCCCCCAGTCTTCCGACCAGAAGTCGTTGTGCTCGACGTCAAAGAGCACTCCGTCAACCGGCCAGGCCAGCTGGTCACGGAGCTCGTCAGGATCACCGTTGCGCCAGTCAGGCCACCTTGGCGAGACACGCCCCTGCCCTGACGGACGACCGATGGGCAGGCCTGCCGCCAAGAACGCGCGGTGGTCGTCACTGAACTCAAAACCGAACTGCTCTTCGATGCGTCCGAACTCTGCATCCGACAGGCCCGGCGAAATATCGAAACGCCCGAGTTGAGACAAACGGCGGGCGGCTTCCGCCCCCAACGGGGCACCTTCACTCGTGATCATGCCGCGATGGTAACGACGGCTCGACGCGGCCCTCCATGAAATTTGCGTTGCCACCTCCACGCAGGAGGTTCCACCCCTTCGGGCGCGCTCCATGCCCCATGTCATGCGTGGATCACAAACAGGCAGTTACCTGCTTCTGCTGACGACCGCTTGTGCAGGGCTCGATCGCTACGAGAGTCGGTTCTGGTCGGGCCGGCCGTACGCCAGACGCTGAGCTTCGGCCGTGACCTCGGCATCGAGCTGGGCCAAGGTCCTGTCCCCGTACTCGATGATGTCGTACTCGTCATCAAGCTCGGCAAGGCGCTCGGCCAGGGGTAGCTGGTGGCCGAACCGCTGGTGGATACGCAAAGCAAGCTCTCGCGGCGTCAGCCGGTCCACCAGCATCTGGTGCGCGAGCGCCCGCACGGCGGCCTCCTGCCCGGCCTCGCTGTCGCGCGGGTAGAACACAAGGCCAAGCTCATCGAGTACGACGGGAAGCAGGTCGGGAACGTCGTACTCCGCCTCGGCACGTGTGTATCCGGCCAGAATGCGCAGTGCCGGGCTGTCTAGTCCGGCAACGAGTGCCGCGCAGGCAGCCTCGACGACATCGTGAGCATGGGCCCCGCCAATACTCCAGAGAACAGCGAGGTCCTGCAGGTCATCGGTTGCGGCTTCGATCGGCGACACCCACACATGATCCCCTGCAAGAGATGATCCCGTCGACCGCATTTCGGCCCAGGCGCCGACCGCGCTGACGGACGATCTACTGCTCAGACAGTCGCCCGTGACCAGCGTGAGCGCCCCGAGAACCGATCACACCAGCCCTTTGACCTGCGACTTCAAGTTGGCGGAGACTCACTCGATGCTCTGCATCGGATGCAGAGCATCGTCCACTGGATGGTGAACATCGTGGATTCCACTCGGTGGACGATGCCGGGCATCGTCACCACAGCCAGGCAGTGGAGTGCCGCACCCGGGACAAGGCGCGGGCATCGCGGCGCGCGGCGGCGTTGCCGATCCGGCTCTGCCGGGAGCGGGGCCAGCGCGTGGCTTTGTTCACGACTTCCGGGTTCTGGCACAGATCTTGGGGAGCCATCGCGGAGCGTTACCTCAATGTTCGATTGTGAGGAGACCGGCTCCTGTGAGACGGCGTACGCCTTGTCGTCTGACAGTCGGAAGTGACGCTCCCTCAGGTGCTTGCCGGTCTCTGCTGTGGTCGGTTGTGGACGGTGATCGTGCTGGTCATGCAGACCGATGCACCGTTCTGGGACTCGCTGGTGTTCGACGGGATCGACGATGTGGATGTCGCTGCGGTTACGGCCGCGTTCGGCACGGTCGAGGTGGTGGCGAGAGGCCGCGCGGCCGAGGCTGCATGTCCGGACTGCGGCTGCTTCTCGGACCGGGTCCACGACCGATACCAGCGCAGGCTGAAGGACCTTCCGCTCGCTGAGCAGGGCTTTGTGATCCGGCTGACGGTCCGGCGCTTCATCTGCGGGTCGGCGCACTGCCCGCGTCGGACGTTCGCCGAGCCGTTCTCTCGGCTGGCTGCCCCGTACGCACGGTTCACGACTCGGCTCAACCGCGTTTTGGAGCGAGTGGGGGTCGCGCTGGCCGGGCGGGCCGGAGCTCGGCTGGCTGCCCAGCTGGGATTCGGCGCGGGATGGATGACCTTGTTACGCAGGGTCATGGCACTGCCTGATCCGCAGTTCAGTACTCCGCGTGTGCTGGGCGTGGACGACTTCGCGATCCGTCGCGGCCAGACCTACTCCACCGTCTTGACCAGCGTCGAAGACCATCGCGTGGTCGATGTGCTCCCGACGCGTGAAGCCGGGCCGCCGGCCGCGTGGCTGATCCTCCACCCCGGCGTGGAAATCATCTGCCGGGATCGGGCGGGCGCCTACGCCGAGGGCGCCCGCCGCGGTGCCCCCAACGCTCTGCAGGTCGCCGACCGGTTCCACCTGTGGCAGGGCCTCGGCCGAGCCCTGGAAACCTGCGTCGCCGCCCATCGCGACTGCCTGCGCAATTCTTCACCCAGCGGCATGCCGCCGGAGGCCACCCGAGGGGCTGCCGGTCGACCGCCGGACGACTCGGCACCCGTCGGCCGGCGGGCCGAGCGCAAGAAGGCCGCACACGCCCTGGTCCACGAGCTGCTTGCCCAAGGCCACTCACGCCGGGCGATCGCCCGGCACCTGGGCTGGGGCCTCAACACCGTGCTCCGCTACGCGAACGCCACACGCTGGCAGGACACCATCCGCGACAACCAGCCCCGGCCCAGCAGGCTGGACCCCTACAAGCCCTACCTGGAACGACGGTTTGCCGAGGGATGCACCAGCGTCACCACCTGCACAGTGAACTCGCCGCCGCCAACGCGCCCGTCTCGTACCAGATGGTCCGCGCCCACATCGCCAGCCTCCGCGGGGCTCCGGCCGGCGCGCCGCCTCGGCCGCCGTCGGTCCGGCAGGTGACCGGCTGGCTCACCCGACACCCCACCGTGCTGAGCGAGGACGATTGCACGGGCCTGAAAGATGTCCTGACGCGCTGCCCCGAACTGGGACACAGCCGCCAGGCATGTCCGCGACTTCGGCGAGATACTCAGCAACCGTCTGGGTGCCACGCTTCCTGCCTGGATCGACTCGGTCGACGCCAGTCAGCTACCCGGCCTCACCGGCTTCGCACTCCACCTGCACCGAGACCTCGACGCCGTGACAGCTGGCCTCACCCTGGACTGGAGCTCCGGCAGCATCGAGGGAGCCGTGAACCGCATCAAAAAGATCAAGCGGCAGCTCTACGGCCGAGCCGGATTCGAACTACTCCGCAAAATGATCCTGCTTCAGTAGCGCCCGCCGACGGTGTTGGTCTGTCACGGGCGGGCACGTTCGCGATCAGAGGTCGGCCGTCCAGAACCCCACGGCTACTGCAATATGGCTCAAGTGAGCGTATCAACTGAGCAAGTGCAGACCGCAGGTCGTCTCTGGCAGGAACACCGCCAAGCCCCCTTCCCCGACAGCCTACGGCGTGCCGAGTTCGGGGGGACAGACGTGTGGCTGCTCGACCTGTACACCGCTGGCTGCGTTCTTGCATGGCTGGACAACGACGGCACACTCGATGCGGAGAACGGCCGCATCCTGCAGAGCTGCATCGAGGACCTGGACCGCGTCATCCCTGAGATCAACGACCCTGAAGGTGCTCAGTACTGCCAGCGGTTGCACCAGCTCGCCGTGCTCGTATCCAGGAACCTAGCCAGCACCAAATGATGTAGTCCCCAAATCGAACGACGTCGTCACCGTCCGCGACGGCTCCCCAAGATCTGTGCCAGAACCGAGTTTTGGTAGCACTCCAACTCTTGCCTGGTGTTGCGCAGGAGCATCGTCGCCAGGCGTGATGCCCGGCTGGCCTGAGTGCCAGTTCGGGTGAGTGCGGAGGCGATGGTGTCGGTCGAGTCCGCGGGCAAGTCCAGGTCGCCGAGGGCGGGCAGCAGGAGGAGGAGACGGACGTCGGGGTCGTGGATGCCCGGTGCCGTGAGGTCTGGGGTGCTGGCTATGTGGGTCAGTTCCCGCCAGGACAGGCCGGGTCCCTCCTGGTGGGGGCTGATGGTGGCGAAGTGGCCTGCCGACCGCCCCAGTCGGGGTGGGCCACGAGGTATTCCGTTCCGGCGTCGTCGGGCAAGTTGCGGCTTATCACCAACGCGGTGTGCCCGTCACCGAACGGGATTCGGAACGCGGGCCAGCGCTCTGCGTCCATGAGCGCTTCGCACGCTGCGTCCACGTCTGCCTCGTCCGCGCCGAACCACTCGAACTCTGGCTCGCCGTCCTCGTCGCCTGCCCCGCACAACCAGATCAGGGAGACAGCCCGGCAGGCCAAGCAGCTCCTCACCGGGAATCAGAGGGGCGTCGTCATATCCATCGATCAGCACAGGGCAAGACTGCCAGCCACCACCGACAACGCCGCTCACCCCACATCCTGCCGCTGCACCAGCCTCGCGAGCGCTACCAGTCCACAGCACTATTTCGCATACGGAAGATCGCTACGTGCTGCTGAAATCGAGCAACAAACGGTGCTAGTTCTGACCTACGCAGCCAGACGGCACCCCGCCCGCCACCAACCAGGTGAAGAAGGGCTGGCGCAGCAGTGCGGGCGCCACCCGGTGAGGGTGACGGCCCGCGCGACTACGCCAGGTCAGCGGCTTGTGCCGCCGGGGTCGGCTCCGTCGAGAAGCTCGATGTTGGCGACGTCGGTGAGAACTTCTCGGCCCCCCGCTGTGGGGCGGATGTAGGAGCGGTGGGAGGAGCGGGAAATGCCGGTGTGGGTGGGGAGGTCTTCCCGGACCACCGCCATCAGCCGGCCCTCGACACCGGAGGCGATGTCGCGGACGAGGTGCCCGAGCAGGGGGTGGTCCTCGTGGCCGTCGCCCTTCACCACTTTGCCTCGGCGACCTTGTGGTGCAGGCCGGCGAGACGACCCAGGCCCCCAGTCCGCACACACCGGCAAGGCCGGCGTAAAGGCACTGACAACCCGACCGTGCGATCCCACGGTAGAAACCACTCCCGGCCGGAGGCCACCCGTCGGACCTCGCCGCACGGCCGCACGGCGGGCACATGAGACTGCGTGCCGTGGTCGGCCGATCCGGCCAACCACGCCGCTCGGTACCGAGTGTCAGGTGACGGTCACGCGCAGCACGTAGGGCTCCCCGTCGCTGATCGCGCAGGCCTGCTCCCACAGATCCGCCCCAGAGAAGCCGAGGAGCGCCCGATCCGCGGCGTGGGCCAGGAGGGGCAGAATTTCGGCGGCGGGCCGGCCGCGGTGCGTGCGCGCGAGCTCGGCGAACCTGCTGAAGGGGGCGCCTGAGGAACGATCGCCCGGGTCCGTTGCCTGCGCTACCCGGCCCGCCGGCTGTTCCGACGCCGATGCGGACGTCCACGTCAGAAGCACGGGGGATCGGCGTAGGCCGGGCCGGCTTGGGGCACGGCGACGACCAGGACAGCGACGATGCCCAGCGCGCGGACAGCTCGGGTCAGCAGTCCTTCGTCCGGTCCGCGGTGATCTTCGTGATGAGCCATGTGTCGCCCTCCAACGTCGCTTGGGACGTCACCGGGTACTTCAGACGCTGCTCAGCCGGCTGAACCGCCTTCCCTGAGTTCCTGTCGACGGGCTTCCAGTTGGTCGAGTCGAAGCAGTCGAAGAGCGTGGCGGTCCTGCTCTTGATGTCGACGGAGGTGACCGTGGGGCTCATCTCCGGCCGGCCCGTGAACTTGATGTTCTCCGACGTATTGAGCAGGGCGGAGCCCTTCAGGTCGGCTGCTGCGTCTCCCTTGGCGAACTTCGCCAGCTCCTCGGTGCGCAGCTTCCCGTCGGCGGCCGTCTTGATCTGAATCTCGCGTGTGTTGGTGTAGGCGGTAAGGACCTTGTCCTTCGCGGCCTGGTCGGGGTCGCTGGGCGGCGACTTGGACGTCGACACGGAAGGAGTGGCCGATGCCGCGCTCGGCGCGTTGCCGGAGCTGCAGCCGGCCAGTGCTCCAGCGGCCACGGCGCACGTGAGCACAGTGCCGGCCGTACGCAGGGCGTGGGTTCGGGTCATGGTGGACGGTGCCATCGGTAGATCCCCCTTGAGTGTGTGGATTGTTGAAGGGGGGTGAGGTTCCAGCTACATGAGACCCACGGAGCCTTACCTTCTTGGCGGCGGACTCTCCTGAGCCACCCCCCCCTGGGCCGCGTACTCCACGAAGACGGTGCCAGCCGACCCAACCTTCAGAGACTATCTCCAGACACTGACAGGGTGACGGGGCCGGGCGGCGAGCGGCTCTTGGGGTGCTCGGCGTGCCTGACGGGCCGCGCGGTGCTCAGCCGGGCCGACCCAGGGTCGGCCCTTCGAGCCGGTATTCCCTGCGCTTCACTTCGGCCCAGTTCGAGCTTCGCCCCCCTGCGCGGGTGACCCCGATTCTCCCCCGGACTCGGTGGCCCGCGGGGATCGTCAACCAGAAGCAGCACCGGTACCGGCTGCACCCGGACCGGC
This sequence comes from Streptomyces sp. NPDC048383, assembly GCF_040651775.1. Lineage (NCBI taxonomy): Bacteria > Bacillati > Actinomycetota > Actinomycetes > Kitasatosporales > Streptomycetaceae > Streptomyces > Streptomyces sp. NPDC048383. The sequence continues at coordinate 22,035 of NZ_JBEZKS010000063.1, read as the reverse complement.
TCGCCGCTCGCTGCGCTCAGCGTCGCTCCGGCGCGGACGGTTCAGGGTTCGATTCCGGCGCGGCCGACACGGCCGGCACAGGCGTGGGCGCGGGCGAGGCCGCTCGGCGGGCGCGGTCCGCCTCCGTCCAGGCCGCCTCCAGGGCCCGCCGTTCCTCCTCTTGCGCCCCGCACAGCAGGGCGAGGCGGTCGACCACGGCAAACTCCTCCGGGAGGAGTCGCGCCCGAGCAGTAGCGGTGGAGGGTGGACGCGCTGACGCTCAACCGCCGGCCCAGCGCCTCGTAACTCCTCCCGTTCCGCGCCTTCAACGCGCGCACGAGCTCCGCGAACTCCTCGACGACGGCGTCTTTCGGCATTCCACCCCCCTCGACCCTGCGTCCCATCCTTCACGTCCTTGCACGTCAGCGGGGGTGGAATGATTCCGGGACGGCTGGTGGGCGCGTGATCGTTGCAGTCGGCGGGCGCAGGCCCCACGCTGGTTGAGCACTGACCGAACGAACGACCCGACGGGGGACCCACCACCATGAACAAGCTCCGCACCGCACTCGCCACCGCAGCCGCTGCCGCATTGGGCCTCGCGGCCCTCGCCACAGCCCCGGCGCAGGCCGCTGCCCAGCCCGCCTTCCTCGCCACCTCCCAGATGCCGCCGTCGTCGACGCCGTGGACCGCCACCCAGGTCTTCACCGGCGTCCCCGAGAACGGCGGCGTCCTCTGCGCCCCCTACAAGATCCCGGCGCAGAACACCCGCTACCGCGAGTTCAGCACCGAACTCGACACCAACGGCGTCCAGGTCACCACCGTCGCCCGTACCGAGGCCGACGCCGTGAAGCTGGTCGACACCCTCCGCGGGGCCCTCGCCGGCTGCGGCCCCCTGCTGGAGCAGCAGAACCCGGGCCTGCAGGCCGTCAGCGCCTCCCACGGCAAGCTCGCCGTCGAGGAGGGCGCCTGGGTCTACAGCCTGGACACCGCCGACCCGCAGATCGGTATCTCCGACATCCACCTGTTCTCCATCGGCCGCGACGGCCGCACCGTCACCCTCGTCCGCTGGGGCCAGATGGGCGACCTCGCAGACGCCCCGCTGACCGCCTTCCGCACTACGACGAAGATCGCCGTCAACAAGCTCCACTGACCCGGGGGCTCCCCCGAGGGCTGACCACAGCTTGACAGCGGCGCGGCCGGAACCCGGGCGCGCCGCTGTCGTGCCCACCTGCTCCGCCGACGACGACCACTTTCCGGCCTTGGGTCACGTCCAGCAGCTGCCCGTCCAGCGGACCGCCGAGCAACTGCACATACGCGTGCCCCTCCTGCGGCCCTACCGGGTCACCCGGTTTCCGACCCGTACACAGCCCGCCCCGCCCACGCAGCATCCATGCCCGCAGCCTGCCACCCCACGAGGCGGCCATGGGTGGTGATGCCACATCACCACCCGGCACCGGACTAGCTCACACCACCGGGGGGCGGCGCCGCCTCCACCGCCGAGCGGGTCATCCGCCACGACCGTGTGATCACATCGGCGGGCGTTTCCTCCGGCATCGATATGGCCCTTGGCCTGGCCGCCCTTCTCACTGACGACGTCACCGCGCAGGCTATCCAGCTCTACACCGAGTACGACCCCCGGCCCCCCTTCGACACCGGCTCCCTCATCAAGGCCGCACCCGAGGTCCTGCTGCGCACCCGTACCCTGCGTCGGTAGGTCGACAACGACCAACTGCTGTGCGTCGGCGTCAGCGCGGGGCGCGGAGCCGCTCCACCTGTCGGGTGATGAGACTTGCCGGGAATTCCATGGCCTCCGCCGAGTGCGACGGATTCGGGTAGAACTCGGCGATCACCGATCCGACTCGCACGACCGTCAGCCTTTGGAGGATGCGTACCTCTTTCACGTCGGGGTTGATGTCGCTGACGTCGGTCCAGGATGTCAAGAGGTAGGCGACGGCCTCGTCTCCCTGCGTCGGCGGTGCCGCCGGGCTGAGCGTGGCGCGTGTTCCCGTGCCCGGGCCAGGTGTTCGGTACTCGCGGCAGTCCTGCAAGGACTTCCGAAGCCGACCGAACTGCGCGGCGGCCGCCGCTGGTTCGGAGTGCGCGGTGAGGGTGGTGGTGGCGGTCCAGTCGACGCGGTCCTTGCTGTGGAAGGTTTGCACCATGGTGGTGGTCCACGGCTCGCCGCGGTACGGGTCGAGGGTCGGCAGACAGGCGGGGTCACTGACAGGCTTCGGCTCCGACCGCGGGTCGCGTTCGACCATGCTTTTCTCGCTCGATCCGGCGGGATCGATCTCGTCCTCCGGCAGGGCGGCCCGGAGCAGATCCGCCGCGTCGAGCCGCCCCGCCGACAGCGGCTGCGCAGTCGGTGACGGCACCCCGTCCGAAGCCGGGGTGGAGCCCGCTGAAGACCCCTTCGGCGTCGCGGGCCCGACCGGGTCCGCAACGCCGCAGCCCGCGGCCACTGTCGCCACCAGCAGCACCGCGACGCCACGCCTTGCTCTACCGCCCACTTCAACAGCTCTCGGAAACAGCGCTCGGTCCCTGGTGGACCAAGGATCAAGATCAATGGTTGTACCGTCCGGCTGACGGATCCCTCCCGCCGCCTCCAGGGTTGTGGGCCGCCGCCGGGTCATGGCGCTGCCCCCGCTTCCGGGGAAGATCCCGGAAAGGGTCGGGCGCCGTGCCGGATCAGGCTTCGTACCAGCCGTGGGCTCCGGCCTCCTCGGGCCAGTCGAAGGACTGGTGCAGGGCCACGAGAGCGGTGATCAGCAGCGGGTCGAGATCTCCGGCCCGCACGCGGTAGTCCTCGCTCATGCCTCGGAACGTCAGACGGGTTCGGCCCGAGGCGTCGCGCCAGGAGATGCGCCGTGGTGGGCGGAAGCCGCCGTCCTCCTCGGCCAGGAGGACGGCGATGACACACACCCAGCTCAGCAGCAAACCCATCGGCCACCACACCGCCCACCACACCAGGCGACCTTGACGACCGTGCAGGGGCGCCCCCTGGGCGGGCTCCACCGTCCAGCGTGCCCGGCAGACACGCAAGACCGGCCGGCGGCGGTGGGTGATCCGACCCAGCGGACGGCCATGGTGGTCGTCCACACGATAGACCGCGGGCCCGCCCGTAGTCCGTGACCCATGTCGTTCCGTGCGCAGGTACGCAAGCGGCATGCCATTGTCGGCCAGGAGGCGAAAGGAACGGGTCCCGGGACGCGTGTCGTGCTCGGGCCCGTAGGCATCGCGGTTCAGCCAGCCCATGCCGGTCACGGAGCCGTCACCGTCCGTGCGGACAACGAGCGGGGTGGACCCCCGATATCTCACCTCGTACGTTGCCGAACCGGTGGCCATAACCTCCCCCTTCGTAGTGCTTGACGCAGCCGCCATGCTCTCACCACCTGCAACGCTTGCGACCATCGAGTCTGCGGGAATGACGTCGGCGCTGAAAAGAAGCCTGCTGCTGCGCAAGCGCGCTCAGCGGTACAGCCCGAGACACCACAGCGGGCGGCCATCCGTGTTCCTGCCGCCTCCCGCTTCCGCTTCCCTTTTGCCTGCAGCAGGTTCACCCCGATCCCCGATGGTGTGGATCGGGGGGCGGTCTATGCCGGTTCCGCGGCTTGGGTGCCGCCAACGCCGGGACGCCACTCAAGCCCTCAACAACTGACCCCGGCACCCCGGGCAACAGGTCGAACGATCGCCCAGGCCGCATCGAATCACCGTTCGCCGAGCGCTGCTGTTCGACGGACTGCCCGGCTCCCCACCACACGAACAAGGCCAGGGCCACACCACCTGCCTTGCGCGCACTCGTGGCCGCCCGCACCTGGCCCGCCTCTAAAAAGGTTTGCGGAACTGCTCGATCAGTGCCGTGTAACCGTCGCCACCGCACCCTTCGGCGACGGCCTGCTCCGCGAGTGTCTTGATGAACGTCGGGAGCGCGGTGTCGACGCCGAGGAGTTCGCTTTCCTCGACCAGGTGCGTCATGGCGGCCACATGGGTATCGATCGTGGCATCGACAGCGGGATGAGTACCGTTCTGGATCTGCCGGGCGTACTCGGGAAGCCAGCCGTTCACGGTTCCCGCCACCTGCTGGGCGAACGGGGCGAACGCCGAGGCGTCCACACCGGCGGCACCCAGGAGAGCCGCGCCATGGAGGAAGCCGTTCAGAACGCTCCACATCAGGCCCAGACCGGCAGCGTCGTACAGCGAGGACAAGCCGTGGTCCTCACCGAGATGGGTCACCGCTCCGGCCAGGCTCCCGAGCGCGGACCCGTGCTGGTCGAAGGCCGCGCGGGGCCCGCTGAGAATGATGGCGGCGTCCACCGTGCCGATGGCCGCCGGAGCGGCCATGACCGCGCCGTCCAGGTAAGCGGCGGCCCCCCGCTCCCCCGCCAGAGCGGCGCTCTCGCGAGCTTCCCGCGACGTACCGGACGTGAGATTGACCAACACCCTGCCTTGAAGCACCTCACCGAGAGGAGCGAGTAGGTCGCCGACGGCCGGGTAGTCCGTAACACACAGCACCACGAGAGGCCCGGCGGCGACCGCCTCCTCGATCGAAGGGGCGAGCCGCGCCCCCAGGGAGACGAGGTCCGTGGCCTTTCCCTGCGTCCGGTTCCACACGGTCGTGGGATGACCGGCGCGCACGAAAGCCTCAGCCAGCGCTCGTCCCATCAGGCCCAGGCCGATGACCGTCACAGCGGATCGACCCGTCTCATCGTGATTGTTCGTCATGTTTTCTCTCCATACAAGGCCCGAGTGGGGCGGCGGGAATCGATGGAGGAATCGTCGACGTTCACACCGGTATGAAGGTCAAGGGGGCAGGATTGTGCTGATCGGGGACCTGAGCCGGCGGACCGGAGTGCGCACGCACCAACTGCGTTACTACGAGTCCCAGGGACTGCTGGAACCGCACCGCCGCTCCAGCGGCTACCGCGAGTACGGGGACGACGCTGTTCTGACAGTCGGCCAGATCAGAAAGCTGCTCAACGCCGGACTCTCCACCCAGGAGATCGCATACCTTCTCCCCTGCGTCACCGGTGATGGCCCCGACCTGGAACCCTGCCCCCAGCTCCTGGAGACCCTGCGGACGCGCCTGCGCGGAATGGACGATCACATCGAGACCCTGAGCCAGACCCGTCAGATCCTCAACGGCTACATCAAGGCCACCGAACGCAACGTGACCGAGTACGACCCCAGCAGTGGTACGGGCAAGGGAAACGAGGAGCACCACGTACGGTGACCGCGGGCGACAACCACTGCTTCCACAGCCACGGCGCTCGCCGGAACGAACGGATGCGCTGCTCTGAGGGGGGATCAAGGCTCGATGCAGCGGACCGCTGCCCTCGGACACGGAGTCTCCGGAAGGGCATTTCAGCGCGGACGCGTGACAACGGACAACTCGTACTTCAAAAGGAGCCTGAATGACTGATACCCCTTGGACGCCGGTCCATGGGGCCGTCGAGTCCAATGACTTCACGGCCTTGACGCGTTGTCTTGCGGAAGGAGCTGATGTTGACGAGGTGTGTGGAGGGCTCACCCTTCTTATGCATGCCATCGATGTGGAGGGAGATACAGGACTCAAGTCCGGTATACCCCCGGACTGCAGGCTCACAGCGATCCTGCTGGCTTATGGGGCCGATCCGAACGCAACCACCCCTGCCTACATGGCCCCCATCGACCTTGCTGACTTTTACGGGCACGACATCGCCTACCGACTGCTGGACCGGCTCATCAACCCGCCCCTTCCTGCCGCCGTCAACGGCCCGAGAAGCGGGCTGTGGTCCTGGAGGCGAAGTCGTAAGGACTGAGGGGAGCGAAGCGGGACACCGCAACGGCCCGGAGGACCGAACCCCGGGCTTTCCATAGGGTTTTGGCTGGTGGGTGGGTTGGCGGGTTTGTTGTTTTTCTACTGAAGGCCGGCGTCGATTCCCGCCGAAGGTTTCCCGTCGCGTGTGTGGGCTTGTGGGTGGGCCTGACTGCTCGGCCTCTTGGGTCGGCTCGCGCCTGTGGCTCTGCTGGCCTACCGCGTGGCCCGGATCCGCGACCGGCGGCACCGGTCTCCCAGCCGCGCGCCTGGCTCGCCTGGCTCGCCTGGGGAACGACACCTCCGGGAAGGACAGCCTGTCCTCCACCGCGGCGGGCCGTCTCGTGGGCGCGCCCTTGCACTCCCTGACGAAACCGCCCTCAGTGCCTGCCGCGCCCGCGTCGCGGGTCCGCGTTTCCCGGCGGGGGCCCGTTCCGCTCGACAACCTCGTCCGACGCCGCGGCTCCCGGACAGCCTGCCCCGGCGCCGGGCCCGCGCCAGCACCTCCGGCGTGGCTGGTCGAGCACGGGATCGGCACCGACCGCCCGGCTGTCCGGGTACATACCGGGGACTGCTGGGACACCCCCGTTGACGATTGCGGCCCCGAGGGTGGTGGCGGAGCCGACAGCGGCGCCCAGCAGCGCGGCGAGTCCTGAGTCCGTGGGCCCTAGTCTGCCGTTCTTGCTGTTCGTTCAGTTCGGGTAGTCCGAGGCTGCGCCACCACCCGGCGGGCCAAGACCGGGCCGAGCTGTGCGCTCCCCACGCCGAGCTGGGCGTGAAGACCCCGCCACGGCCCGTCAAGCGCCCGCGAAGACGACCCGGTGTCGGCGTACAAGTGAACGTGCACCACCGCGTACGGATGAATGTGCACCGTTGTTGATGCGGTGCGGGGCTGGGGCCACGAGTCTGCTGTCGTCTGTTCAGGGTCGACGGAGGGCGGCGAGGGTGGTCTTGGATCCGCATCGCTGGTTGGAGCTGAGGCGGTTTCGCGGTCTGTATGAGTCCGGTGCGGTGAGCTTGCGGGAGATCGCGAAGGAGACCGGGCTGAACCGTCGTACGGTCGGCAAGTACTTGTCTGGCGAGACGCCTGTCGCGCCGCCGAGGCGGGCTCCCAACGGTCAGCCGTACCAGCGGGTGGTGGACGAGGTCGCGCCGTTGATCGACGCGATGCTGCGGGCCGAGATCCTGCTCAAGGGGGCGGTGATCCACGAACGGCTGGTGGCGGAGTACGGGTTCACCATCAACTACCAGCGCGTCAAGATCTACTTGCAGGAGGCCCGCCCCCGCATCGCGGAGGAACTGGGCATCAGCCCGGGTGAGCTGGCGGGGCTGCACCGCCGGTTTGAGGTGGTGCCAGGGGCCCAGGCTCAGGTCGACTGGGGTGACGAGGGCAAGATCCTCGCTCACGTGGGCATCCCGAAGGTCTACTCGTTCCACATGACGTTGTCCTACTCGCGTGATCCGTTCTGCTGCTTCACCACCAGCCAGGACCTGGCCACCTTCTTCGACTGCCACCGCCAGGGGTTCGCGCACTTCGGCGGTTATGTGGGTGACAACTCTTCCGCGATCTCGTGTTCCCAGTCAGGATGGTCACTCCCGTCGAGGAGCACGGATGGCCTGGCAGCCAGAATTGGTACGACGCGTCGACACCGCAGGGAACCTGGCGGCATCACTGGGGCACGCCCTGGTCGACGACTACCTGGAGTTCGTGGCGGCACGTTGCCGGCCGAACACTCTGCTGGCCACCGCCTATGACCTGAAGGTCTTCTTCACGGTGGTCTCCAAGGAGCCGACCGAGGTCGTCACTGCGGACATCTTCGCGTTCATCACAGCGCAGAAGAAGCCACGACGAGGGACGAAGGTCGTCCGACTTGAGGACGGTGAAGCGGGGCTTTCAGCGCGGACAATCAAGCGTCGGCTGGCCAGCGTCTCCGGGCTATTCGGCTACCTGATGACCCGCGATGACCTCTCCATCGAACGCAACCCGGTGCCGACCGGGCTGGCCAACCGCCGCCGGAGCGGCAATCGAGGGTCGCCGCTGTTGCGCACGCCGCGTACCCTCCCGCGCGTCCTCGGGCCGCGCGAGGTCGAAGAGGTGCTTGGTGCGCTGAACACCAGGCGGGACCGGGCCATGGTTCTCGCGATGCTGCTGGGCGGACTGCGCCGCTGTGAGGTGCTCGGCCTGCGGCTGAGCGACCTGTCGCCGGGCGAGCGTCGCGTCTTCATCAGCGAGGGCAAAGGCGGGCACCAGCGGCTGATACCGATATCCGCACAGTTCTTCGCCTCGGTCGGCGACTACCTTGAGCAGGAGCGTCCTGCAGTCGACCACGACCGGCTGTTCGTCGTACTTCGCGGACCGACCCGCGGTCGGCCGCTCTCCTCCGATGGTCTGGACGAGATCCTCGACGGGGTCCGGAAGCGGACCGGACTGCCAAGGCTGACCTGCCACCAGCTCCGCCATACGTGCCTGACCCGGCTGCGGGAGGCGGGCATGGCCCTGGAAGCGGTACAGGCCCAGGCCGGACACCGCTCCATCGAATCCACCCGGCTCTACATCCACCTCGCGAACAGCTGGCTCGCCGAGCAGTACCTCGAGGCAAGCGCCGCCATCGATGCCGACACGGCGGACGTCTGATGCGCCGGGCCCGAGCCGCAGCATTGCCGATCGTGCGTCCGGACCTGGTCGAGTTCTACCTCGCTCACCGGGCTGCACAGGGCATGAACACCGACCACAAGGTCCGCTGGGGTGCTCGCGCCCTGCTTGTCGCAGTGCCCGATCTGGAGGAGTTCTGCCGCCTTCCGCTCGAGCGTCAACTCGCCTTCAACCATGAGACGCACCGATTCATCAGCTGGCTCTCAGTCACCGGACGTCTGCAGCCCGGGGCGGACTACCTGGTCGCGCGGCGCCCACGGCTGGGCATCGTGCTGGCCAGGACGGAGCCGGAACTACACCTGCGGTTCATGGAGACAGCCCGGACACTCGGCTTCCGCGACTATCTGGCCATGTCCCAGTTCAATCTGCTGGGCCACTTCGTGGCTCTCTTCGGCAAGCAACCGCACGAGCTGCAGCAGAGTGACTGGGACCAGGGCCGTGATCTGCTGCTGGAGGCGGCCCGTCGCATTCCCAATCGCGGGGTCAAGGCCCTGTCGACCTCTCTGTTCAACCTCGAGGCGACGCTCTTCCACTGCGAGCTGTCCAACGAGCTCCCGCGCCGACGTCACCCGGATCGAGCCGGCATCCGTGCCGCCGAGTGGTCACGCGTTGCACCCACAATGGCGTCCACGATGCAGAACTACCTCGAACAGATCGCGGGAACGCTGCGGCCGGGCACGGTGAAGAACGCCGAGCTGACGCTGCGGGAGTTCGCCCTGCTGGTGGCCGCCGAGGACACGACCGTGACATGTGTTGCCGAGCTCAAGCGGCAGCACGTCGAACGCTACCGGCAGTGGCTGCTGGAGCGGCCTGCCGCCCGCGGTGGGCCGCTCCACCGGCACACCGTCCGCGACCGGCTGAGCAAGCTCCGAGGATTCTTCCGCCGCCTGGACGAGTGGGACGCCGTCGACCGGCCGCCCCGCCAGCTGGTGTTCGACAGCGACTTCCCGATCGCGGACGAGCCACTACCGCGCTTCCTCGACGACGCCGCAGCTGCCAAGCTGCTGGCCGCCGCCCGACGTGATCCCGATCCGTTCGTCCGGCTGGCCATAGAGATCCTGGCCCGAACCGGAATGCGCCGCGGCGAGATGCTCGGACTCACCATCGACGCAGTCGTCCAGATCGGGTCCGCCTATTGGCTCCGCATTCCGGTCGGCAAGATGCACACCGACCGCTACGTCCCCCTGCACCCGCAGCTGAAGACGCTGCTGGACGACTGGCTATCACACCGGCCCGAGGGCCTTCGTTCGAACCTACTGTTCACCGATCACGGTCGTGCGGTCAACGCCTCCCGCATCGAAGCCGCCGTCCGCAGGGCCGCCGAGCGAGCCGGCCTCGGCCGGGTCACGCCACACCAGCTGCGGCATACTCTGGCCACCCAGGCGATCAACCGGGGTATGTCCCTGGAGGCCATCGCCGCGCTTCTTGGACATCGTTCGTTGTCCATGACACGCGTTTATGCTCGGATCGCCGACCGGACCGTGGCGGACGAGTACTTCGCCGTCTCGGAGAAGGTGGAGGCGCTCTACGACGCCCCGCGCTGCCTGCCGGCCGATGCCGAGGGCTCGGAAATGGCCAAGCTCCGCCGGGAAATGCACCGTCGCATGCTCGGGAACGGGTACTGCGCTCGCCCGGTCGAGATGGACTGCCACTTCGAGTCGATCTGCGAGTCCTGCACGTTCTTCGTCACCACGATCGAGTTCCGTCCAACGCTCGAACGCCAGCGGGACGACGCGGCAGCGAAGGGGCAGGTTGCCCGCGAGCAGATCTTCGACGGGCTCCTTCACCGACTCGACGAACAGGCCGGGTGACGACGTCACTGAGCGGGACGCCAGAATCCGGTGCGCCTATATCGCCACCAGTAAAGGACAGTGCGGTCGTCAGGCCAGGCGGCTAGCTGCACGGCCTTGGGCTCGAAGCGATCGCGGTCTGTATCGATGGGGCGCCAGCTCGAGTCCAGCGGCTCGTCGTCCTCGGGATACCTGACGTGTTCCATGGACCGTTCGTCGCATGCTCCGTAGTCCTGGAAGTTCTGCTGGGCCTCGATCAGGGAAGGCCTGTTGGCGCCACCTGAGTAGTCCGGCCAGCGCAGCTGGATGGCGTCGTCCTCCCAGAAACAGACCGGGCAGATCTGATACGAGCCGGGCCCGTCGTTCATCGTCAGGTGGCCGCAGCACACGCAGGGATACTTCAGGATCACGTCCGACATCCTGCCGGATGCCTACGTGAAGCTCCAGCGGGTATCCCGTGCTTGACATCGAGACCCGCATATTAGAGGGGTGCCGATGTCGATCGTCTACGACCGCACGAAAACGGTGGTCCGCTGGCACGTCGCACCGGGTGAGGCGGTGCCTCTGCATCCCGAGGCCGTCGCGTTCGCGGGCATTACGACTTCGATCCCGACGTGCTGGCCGCCTACCGGCCCACGGGGAAAGGCCGGGTCGAGAGGCAGGTACTGATCGTCCGCGACCACGTTCTGGCCGGACGCGCCTTCTCCTCCATCGAGGAAATGAACGCCGCGTTCACCGCCTGGGTTCCAATGCGGCGGGCGAAGGTTCACGGCACCCACGGCGAGGTCATCGGCCTGCGGGCGGTCCGCGACCACGTGGCCCTGCGACCGCTGCCGCAGACGCTTTATGTGGTCACACAGCGACACCTTCGCTATGTCGGCAAGGACTGCCTGGTCGCCTTCGATGCGAATCTCTACTCGGTGCCGGCCCGCAGGGTTCGTCCGCGTCAGCTGGTCGAGGTCAGGGCCACGAAGTCCCAGATCATGCTGCATGCCACCGTCCCCGGTCACAGCGGCGAGACGCTGCTGGCCACACATCCGCGGGCCCCCGGGCGGGGCGCCCGGGTCGTGGATGAGAAGCACTGGGACGGCCTGCCCACGGGATCCGGCCGCCGCGTCACAGCCGGCGACGGGAGCCTGCCGCTGCCCCGCCGGCAGAACACAGGCCCCGATTCCGGGCCGCTGGCGGCCTTGCTGAACCGGGCCGCGGTCACCCGGGTCGAGGTCGGCCGCCGGCCTTTGTCGGTCTATGACGAGCTGACCGGCACCCGCCCCTTCACCACCAAGCCGAGCACGAGGGAAACGTCTTGAGTGAGCTGGTCTCCACCCGCATCCGCAACACGGCCGGCAAGCTGGGACTGCCCCACCTGGCCGAGGCCCTGACTCAGTACGCTCAGCGGGCTGACGAGGCCAAGATGGGCTACCTCGACTTCATCGACCTGGTCCTCTCCGAAGAACTCGCGGTCCGTGACGACCGCCGCTTCCGCACCGGCCTGCGGATCTCGAAGCTGCCGCACCACAAGACGCTGGACGACTACGACTTCTCGTTCCAGCCCGAGCTCGACCCGCGCAAGGTCAAGGACCTGGCGACTCTCTCCTTCGTCGAGGCCAAGGCCAACGCGGCTCTGCTCGGGCCGCCGGGAGTGGGCAAGACACACATCGCCGTCGCTCTCGCGGTCGCGGCATGCAGGGCCGGATACTCGATCTACTTCACCAGCCTCGACGACATGGTCCGCAACCTCAAGACCGCCGAGGCTGCCAGGCGCCTGACCAGCAAGCTCGGCAGCTACCTCCGACCTGCTGTCCTCGTCGTCGACGAAGTGGGCTACCAACCCCTCGAACGTGCCGAGGCCAACCTGGTCTTCCAGGTGATCTCAAAGCGCTACGAAAAGGGCTCGATCATCCTGACCTCGAACAAGACCTTCAGTGAATGGGGACAGGTGTTCGGCGACGAAGTCCTCGCCACCGCCATCCTCGACCGACTCCTCCACCACTGCGACGTGATCTCCATCAACGGACCCAGCTACCGACTCAAGAACCGGATCGCAGCCATCGAACGCGACCGGGACGACGCAGCCTGACCAAGCTCCCGGGAGTCTTCACAGGTCAGTCCAGACATGCCCCTCGGAGTAGTCGTGCCAGCCCCGAAAGAACCAGTTGGCAAGATCCCCGATTCGCTCGATGCAGTCCTCGAAGTAGGCATCGGGCGCCGGCTTTGGAAAGTTCGGATGTGACGTCCACGACGGAACCCAGGTCGCGACCTCATAGAACCCCTCAGCGACCCATCGATCGAGTTTCTCGTCAGACTGGGACCGCTCGCATGCGGCCCGCATCGCCCGCTCCAGGCAGGTGAAGGCAGTCCGGTCCCAGTCCAGATCTCCACGCAGCCGCAGCAGGAAGCTCCCTTCCTCTGCGTCGAACTCCCGCCTCAGAACCTTGGTGATCTCGTCCATGGCCGAGATCATGACAGGCCCCCGAGAGACCCCCGACACTGCCTTCGGTCAGCCAATCCCAACCATCACGCCGACCGTCAAGCGGTGCACGTTTGTCTGTACTTGGCGGAGCACTCAGAGGAGTACGCCGACACCCCCACGGCTTCAGCCATCACCCGCACATGCAGCGACGACACCGACCCAGGCCCCTGGTCCACCGCCAACAACCGACGCACCACCACACCCCGCGCCAGCCGCAACTCCTCACCCATACCCGCCAGCACACCCGGCGACCACGACAACGAACACCGGAATGGGCAAACCCATGACAGCCACCCATTGCCGTGCTAGCCACCACATGACAGCAACTTGGTCACCCAGTGGCAGCCAACATCACCAGCCCGAGACAACCGACACCAAGAAAACCCCCAGCTACACAAGGCCCTCAACACGACGAGCTCCCGCACCCCCGCTGACGCCCAACCGCTGCCACCACCCCACCCACTCACAAAGGGCCTCCGGCAGGGTCGGACAGAGAAGAACTGAGGCAGCCCGGTGCACTGCCCCAGAGCGTCAAACCAAACCCGCAGGCAAATAGGTCAACCGGCCGAGGGCGTGGGAAGCGGAACTCCTGCGGTGCCGACCCGGTGGCCATCGCTATCGAACACACCGATCCGCACCGCCGTGGCCGGACGGTTGGGCCAAGCCTCGTAAACAGCGAAAAGGTTGCCGGTCTGCTCCGGCGGCTTGCCATCAGAATGGGGCAGATCGGTGTGCAAGTAGACATGCTGCCTGTCACCCGACTCCACGACCTGTACCGCCTTGACCCGGGCCGAGGCCGCCTGCTGCCCGCTGTCGGCGTTGGCACTTGCCCATTGCTTCAGCTGTTCGGCACGCACAGCGTCCTCGGGCGCATAGGGGCCGTGTGGGGCGGGAGCAGGCAGGCTTGCGGGAATACCGGCAGTGTCAACCGGCTCGCTGGTAACGGAGCACCCGCTGAGCAGCACGGCACAGAGGGCGGCAACGACAGTGGCGCGGTGGCGGTGTTGTACAGGCATGAGCGTGCCTTCCAGTACGAGAGACGAAACTGCGCCCCTGCAAGATATGGCAGCAGGGGCGCAGCAAAAGTTGGCATGGCGCCGGAGATCACATAACTAGCTCGTCAGCCTTGTCGCCCCAGTTCCCGCCGGTGGGGTAACCGTGGTTGTGGAGGTTGTCGAGGCAGCCGCCGAGGGCGGTGATGATCTGCGGATCGGGCATCCCCGTGCGCCAGTCGTACAGGGCCATCCCGCCCATCTCGTCGTTGTTGCACGTGGACGAAGCCTTGTCCCGGATTCCCCAGTCACCGAGCTTCTTGGAACCGTCATCGGACCACTGGTACTTGCGACCGTAGTAGTTCGCGTCCATCCACAGGCACGTCCACCCCCAGTTGCACGTGGGCGTACCGTTGCCGTCGACGAGAATCGAAGCCTCGCCCGCGCTGGGGGACAGAGCACCGCCTGCGCTGGGGGAAACCGCACCGCCAGCGCGCGGGGCGAGCGCACCGCGGCCCTTCGGAGCGGTAGGCAGAGCGTCCTTGGTGCCAGCCTTGTGCCGCCCGTTGTACGCCGCAAGGTCAGCGGCCGACTCCTTCTCGGAGTCGAAACACTTCACCGACTTGTCCGGGTACTCGGAACACACCGCAACAGCGCCCAAGTCATCCTTGGCCAGGTTGATCTTGCGACCCTTGTACTCGGCGATGACCCCGCCGGTGCGCGCGCCTCCTGCAGCCTTCGCCCGCTCATCCTGCTCACGCTGCTGCTCGGCCTGCACACCTGCCGGATCCGGCGACGCCGCGCTCGTGGCCTGTGTCGTGGCTGCGAGGATCGCTGCGGCTATCGCCACCGAAACACCCATACGGCGGATTCTCAAAAGGACTCCCGTGATAGTTCCATGTCGCTCAGTCACACAAACTACGGGGTCCGGGGCACGCGCCGGCGGGCAGCGAAACGAAGTGTGCACGCTTTGGCTTGTTCTCGGTTCCGACACTCGAACAATGTCTCGAATCAATTCGCTCACCTGGAACGTTCCACCCGGCAACAGAAGTGCGCCCGGCCCCGAACCGGCGCATCCGCACGGGCACATCCAGGGGCAAACAGAACCGTACGCCCACCCCCACGGCCCGTGGGTGAAGAGAACTTCACCCACGGGCCGCCGGCTGGGCTGTCAGCCCTTCGGGCAGTGCTGGCAGGTCACGTCACGGCCCGTGCGCAGCATGATCTTGAGGGCGGAGGCCGTGTGGTCGGTCATGCAGGCCGGTGCCCGACCGCCGGTGACGTCGGCGGGGCGGGAGGCGTGGACCGTGCCGGCCGCCGTCAGCAGCCGGGCGGAGCCGTGGCCGACGTTGAGCCATGCGGCCACCACGCGGGCCGCTGCCGCTTCCTTGGTGTGGTGGAAGCCCTTCGGGCCGAACGCGACCGACCAGGCCGCGTAGCGGCCACGGGAGGCGATGACGCCCGCTTCATCCGACACGATCCCGACGGCCCGGCCCGCGAGGACGACGCGGTAGTCGGTGGGGACCGCCCCGGCCCGGCTGATGCGGGTCAGGGTGGTCAGGGCCTCGGGGGTGGTGATGACGGTCATGAGCCGTACCTCTCTCAGGTGGTGATGGGTGATGCCGGCGAGCGGGTACTGGCCGCCCCTTCCGACACGGACAACAATGCATCAATAGCCAACAGACATCCAGCGGATCGGGCTGATTCGCCAACCTTCAACCCTTTTGGGTTACTTGACCGTCTTTTAGGTGGAATCTGTGGTCTATCGATGTAACACTGACCACGTCGGAACGGGCGGCGCGTACCCGTCACCCCGGACCGGGCCGCCGGCCCGCCACCACGGAGACCATGCGCGAGGACCAGGACGTCACCGAGCACCAGGAGCAGCACGACGGAACCGGGCGCCGCCGAACCCGGAAGGGCATCCGCGGTGACACCACGCGGGTAAGCCGCGGCCTCCCGAACATGACGATGGGGCCGGCGGCCCACACCCCGAAAGGTGTGGTCAGTACCCACCGACCCCTACCCGTCACCACCACAAGGGCAGGACTGCGTACAGCAGTCTAGAGCCCCCACCCCTGCGGACAGGAGCACCATCCCGTGATCCCCCACGGCCGCCCGGCCATGACCGAGGACGACATCGCCACCGCCCGAGGGCTGCACATCCAGACATGGCGCCGCCGCGAAGCCGCCGCCTTCCGCGCCCACGTCCCCGTCATCAACCCCGGCGACCGCCTACGGCTCTACGACCGCGACCAGGCCCACGCCCACCTCAACGGCACGCCCCTGCCCGCCCTACCCCCGCCCGGAGACCACCCCGACGACCTGCTGACCGATCGCGAGGCCGGCGACGTCCTCGACGTCAGCCCCCACACCATCCGTGCCTACGCCTCGACCGGCCACCTCTCCCCCGGCATCGAGCAGTACGGCCGCCGCTGGTGGCCCCGCCACGAAATCAACGCCCGCCGCACCGCCGGCGACCAACGCCGGGCCCCCCGCAAGAGGGCCGTACGTGAACTCGCCGACGAACTCGCCGGCCCCGACTCCTTCCAACCCACCGCCGCCCAACTCGCCAAACGCGACCAGATCAGCACCCGCACCGCACGCCGCCGCCTCACCGCCGCACGACAGCAGCTCACCACCACCGAAAACCAGCAGCACACCAACTGACGCACCAACACCGGTCGAACCCGGCCGAGCCCGGGCGACAGCCGACAACCCGGAACAAACGGAATGCATCGTTCCGAAGTGGTATTCAGTGAATCGCGTGCAACGCGATATTAAAAGAGCTAAGTTCGGGCATGGAGTTTCTTTTCACCGAGAGGCGCACGCGCCTTTCCGTGAGGTGACCTGCGACGTCCAGGACACCCCACGGGAGGACGCACAACCTGTGCGTCCCACAAAGGAAAGGAACACCATGAGCAAGCACCCCACCGGGGACCGCCGACGCCTGCGCCGCGCACTGCGCATCGCACGCATCCTCACACCCGGCGTCAAGCTGCTCGCCGCCTGCGCGACCCTCGCGGCCGCACTGGTGAAACTGGGCTGACACCGCCCCGGACCTCTTAGCCAGGCCCGGGACGGCGGTCCACAGGAGGCCTGCCCCGCACCCAGCGTGGCAGGCCTCACGCATGCACAGAGACGACCTCAATACATACTGAAATGCCAATACGCAACGGCACCGCGCAAGGCCGCCTGACACATTAAAGCGTATCGGCCAACATCTGAAACTGTAAACCATGTCCACGTCGATCTACCGCGGAAATGACTCCGGACAGTAGCACCAAATGGCTGCGAATCAATGACGACAACGACCGTCACATGATGACGGGAAAATGTCGTCATCCATCCTGGAAAGCGGGCCGCAGGAACACGGAACGAGGCGGCCCGGTGGTACTGCCCCCGCAAGCGCGGGCACCGGGCCTCACTCGCGCACGCCATGTCGGCACGGGCTACCCCGACCCTAGCCCCACCACCGACTACGCTCGCATCGCCCCACAACCACCCGGTACTTCCCGCTACGGCGAGTCGCCCCGCCACACGAACCGGTCCACGGCGTCGCCGGCCCCGGCCGGCTCCGCCGGCTCGTAGTCCGACCGGCCACCCGGACCGAACGCGCCACGATCGGACATCAGCAGCGCACCGCCCGCCACGTCCTGCGGCGTCCACCGGGTCACGTCGAGCAGCAGGCCATCAAGCGGACCGCCGAGCAGCTGCACGTACGCGTGCCCCTCCTGCGGCCCTACCGGATCACCCGGCTCCGCCCCGTACACCCGCCGGCCCGCCCAACCCTGAATCGTCCGTCCATCCTGACGGCCACCCCACCTTGCTGTGGCTCAACAGCCAATCCACCACCCCCGCCCGGTCGAAGCGTGGGGCGGACGACGTCCCGGAGGCCGCGGTGGGGAAGTCGGCGTGCCGGCGGCGCCAGGCGGTCACCGTGCCCCGGCCACCCCCGCCACGCGGGCGATCAGCGGCAACGTCATCCCCGCATCGTCGGCCGACTCCCACCGGGCCAGCGGTGAGCGACGCCCCGACCCCAGAGCACGCAGTGCCGGCCAATCGACCTCCGGCCACCGCAGCGACACGAGAGCGACGTCACGGCCGGCGTAGAGCGGCACATCGACCACACCGCCCTGCGCCCGCCCGAAATCCACCTCCCTCGTCCCGACCGCGCGCAGCATGCGCAGCCGGACAAGGTGGTCCACCTCCGTCCGACGTACGCCCAGTCGGCGTCCGGCCTGGTCCGGGCCGAGGCGACAGTGCCGGTCGAGCAGGGCGGGCAGGTCCCGGCGGCGGGTGAGCGCCTCGACCTGGTCCCGGTGGACGGTCGGGGTCCGGCGGTCGCCGCCCAGCCACACCAGCAGCCCCGCCGACGCCAGGTCACCGACCATCGCGGCCGTGACCGCCGGACGCCCGACCGGAAGCGGGTCACCGAGCGCCGCCGTCAGCCGCTCCGCCGCCGCGAACGCCGAACACCCCAGCAGCGCCGCGCGTACGCCCTCAGCATCGACGTCCGCGACCAGCCGCGCCGACCAGCAGCCATCCGGGCCGTCCGCCGGCGGGACCGCGCCCGTGGCCACCGCCCACCGCCACGCCGCCACCGGCTCCCCCACCCGATCCGCCGCCCGCCACTCCTCCAAGAACACCGATCCATCCATGAAACGCACTCCAAACGCACATCAGCGCCCCGACCGTCGGGGTAACGCCCGAAAGAACGTTTGTCGGCGGGTGCGGAGAGCAGCCGGCGGCTCGGTGGCGTCGACATATCAGCGGGTTCCGAAACCACCCACGCGGAGTGTCGAGCCTGGGGATCTGGAATCAGTGGGGCGGCGTCCCGGTGGACTGTCTGTCGTACCCCGATCCTGGAGTACGGCGTATGACCCGTCGCACCTCCGCCCGCCCGGTACGGCCTTGGGGATCACCGAACAGCCGTTGGTGCTGAGATTGATCACGGCGCCCAGCATGTCTTCCCGCCACAGGGCTGACTGAGCGTGCCCTGTCGGTCAAGGCCCGGCTCCGGCAGGGTGGGAGCGTCCGCGAAGTGGTCAACGGGAGGGGGCACGGCATGACGTACGTGCCACGGCATTCCATTCTTCTCTGAGCGGGTCGGTCGAAGGCGAGTGCTGAATCCTTGGGCTGGCACGGCACCGGCCTGGGTGGGCGCGGGAAGATCAGCACTGCACTTCATTGAGGCCGCTCAGGCTGAATCGTTCCCGGATCGACCGGGGCATCACGAGGGGAGAGGTGATCATGGGGGAACTGGACGGCAGGACCGCACTGGTGACGGGCGGCTCGCGCGGGATCGGGCGCGCGGTCGCCCTGCGGCTCGCCGCCGAGGGAGCGCTCGTCGGGGTCCACTACGGCGGCAATGATGCGGCCGCCGCGGAGACCGTGGCGCGGATCGCCGAAGTCGGTGGCCGGGCGTTCGCGGTGCGGGCCCGGTTCGGCGAGAGCGGTGCGGTGGACCGGCTGTTCAAGGAGCTCATCGCCGGGTTGGCGGACCACGGCGCGGAGGGCCTGGACATCCTGGTCAACAACGCGGGCATCCACTCGGTCAGTTCGATCGGGCAGCTCACCGAGGAGGAGTTCGAGCGGCTGCTGGCGGTCAACGTGAGCACGCCGGTCTTCGTGGTTCAGCGGGCGCTGCCGCTGCTGCGGGACGGCGGACGGATCGTCAACATGGGGTCGGCGGCCACCCGGATCGCGGAACCCGGCCAGATCGGTTACACCGTCACCAAGGCCGCACTGGCAGCTCTCGGCCCGTCGCTCGCCAACGAGCTGGGCCGGCGTGGGATCACCGTGAACACGGTCGAACCCGGGGTGGTGCTGACCGACATGATCGCCCCCTACGCTGCGGTTCCCGAGGCGGTGGCCGCGCTTGAGTCGATCACCGCGCTCGGGCGGATCGGCGAGCCGGAGGACGTCGCCGACGTGGTGGGCTTCCTGGTGGGCCCGCAGGGGCGCTGGGTGACCGGCCAGACCATCGATGTCTCCGGCGGTACCTACCTCGGACCGATCGCGGCCGGGTGATCACCCGGGGCACGCTCAGGAATCGTTTCGAGGAACTGCTTGCCAAGACTGGGCTGCGCTACTCACGCCACCTGGCTGAGGCTCCCGGAACAAAGCTGGGGTCCCCGGGCTGGACCTAGGAACCCTGCTGGCCCGATCGCGATACCTGCGGTAGCCGAATGGATCACTTGCTGACGGGCCGAATGCGAGGCTCCAGGCGTGGTGGCTGCCTCGGGAGGGGACGGCGCCGCCCTCGCCCTCCGCCTGTCGTACGGGCCCGAGCCCGGACCGCCCGCGTGTCCGATAGGGCGCTCCGGGCAGGTGCGGCACCGGACGCGCTCCCGCGCGGCTTCGTCACCGCGGGCGTCCCGCCCCTCCGGTCAAGCGCCGGGGAGGAAAAGGCAGAACAGGTGACCGTGCGGATCCCGCATGACCCGTACACCTTCTTGAGGCTGATGTCCCTCCAGCCTCGCGCCCAGACCCAGGGCACGCTCGGTTTCCGCATCCAAGTCGTCCACCTGGATGTCCAGGTGCGCCTGCATCTGCTGCGTACCGGGGCCCTGTGGCCATACCGGGGGCGTGTGGTCGCTCTCCAGCTGAAAGCTGAGGCTTGGGCGTTCTGATTCCGGCGCGCGCAGGCGGACCCACTTCGGCTCACGCTCCACCTCTTCCCAGCCCAGCAGAGCCCGATAGAAGTCAGCCAGGGCAGGCGGATCGTACGTACCCAACACGAAAGCACCGAGCATCGTCGTCATCCCGCACCCCTGCCCAGGACACCACCGCCTACACGGGATACCGGGGCATCACCCGGGACACCACCTCCTCCACGGGATACCGGTACATCACCTGAACGCGGGGAATACACGC
This sequence comes from Streptomyces sp. NPDC048383, assembly GCF_040651775.1. Lineage (NCBI taxonomy): Bacteria > Bacillati > Actinomycetota > Actinomycetes > Kitasatosporales > Streptomycetaceae > Streptomyces > Streptomyces sp. NPDC048383. Next base: position 1,475 of record NZ_JBEZKS010000063.1, on the reverse strand, counting down.
CCTTGCACCGCGGCTCACCACGGAGACCGTAGACCGGACCAGAGCGCGTGCAGCCGCTGAGGGACAACGATGAGCGATCCCGACCCCGACGACGTCACCTCGGGCCTGGCCCGGCTTGAAGGCCACCTGATGCACCAAGCCGCACTACGCCGCGCACAGGAGGAAGGCGAGGCCTTCGCCCGCGAGCTGTCCTGGCTGGGCCCAGACGAACAACACGAAGTCGCCACCCGCTTCGCCCACCACCACATGCGGATGAACCGCGAAATGCTCACCACCCTGCACGCACACGGGCGGGCGCTGAAGGCTCCCTACAGATCTCGCTGCCGCCAACTACAACTCTGCCTCGTCGCCCTGTGCTGCTGCGCCTCCATCATCCTCGTCCTCCTCGGCACGCCCTCCACACGCTGACACCCGTCGGCGGGAACGGCTCCAGGGCAGCGAGTAGGAACGACAGACGGAACGGCCCGGCGGACGTTGCCGGCGAAATCGCTGCGCGGACCCGTCGTGGCGACCGCTACGTCGTGTGAACGTTCACGTTATTCGGCTCTGTCGCTGATCTTGTGATCGGAGACAGGGCCCGTAACTCCCAGAGCTGGCCGACGTTCGGAGCGTCCGTCCCGCGGGAAGCGGAAAACCGTTCGACAGGCCTGGCCGGGATGGAGCATGATCCGCGCTCGTGACGACGCCGAAGCAGCTCCTGATCCAGGCCGCCGCCCGCAACAACGCCGAGTGGTGCGCGGCGATGAGCCGATCGCACGACCTGGCGAGTGAGTTCAGGGCACAGGCCTGGGCCGCCCCGGCCCGAACGCCGTTGTATTACCCCGACGCGGTGACGCTGGTGCCGGGTGCCGACTCGGCCGTGCTGGCGGCCCGGATCGACACCACCGCGCCCGGCGCCTCCGTCAAGGACAGCTTCGCTGACCTCGACCTGACGGAGGCCGGCTTTCGGGTGCTGTTCGATGCACGGTGGATCTACCGCCCGGCGAGTGCGCCCGTCACTGCATCGGACCTTGCCTGGGACGTGGCGGGCGACTCGGACACGCTGCGCGCCTGGGCGCTTGCCTGGGACGACGGGGACGGCAATGCGGACATCTTCCGGCCCGAACTGCTAGACGATCCGGCCACCTTCGTGCTCGCCGGACGGTCCCCTGGCGGCCAGGTGATTGCCGGAGCGGTGGCGAGCCGCAGCGACCGTGTGGTCGGAATCTCCAATGTCTTCGCTCTGGACGGCGGCCCTGATGCGGCCTGGCCGGTCGTACTTGACGCGGTGCACTGGCTGTTCCCCACCCTGCCGGTGGTCGGCTACGAGCACAGCGACGCCCTGGCGGTCGCCGTCCGCCACGGCTTCGAGCCGGTCGGTCCGCTGCGGATCTGGCTGCACGGCTAGGTTCTGTTTCTTGGATCTCCTGATGTGATCATGCGTCTCGGTCCAGGCTGGTCAGCATGGTTGGCCGGGGAGATTTGACGAATGCGGA
>NZ_JBEZKS010000062.1:0-51163 GCF_040651775.1 Streptomyces sp. NPDC048383 | reverse complement strand
CTCTCCCCGGGGGGGGGGGGGGGGGCGCCTGTCTGTCCGGCCCCCCCCCCCCGCACTGTGCGCCGCCCTACGCGTCGAAGTCGTACTCCAAGACGTAGGACGCGGAGTCCAGCGTCATCTCGTTGATCTCGACCGCGCGCCCGTCCTCGGCGAACGCGGTGCGGACGATCCGGATGACGGGCGTACCCATGGCGAGCGCGAGCCGCTCGGCCTCGTCGGCCGAAGGCATGCGGGAGCGGATCTCCTCCCGGAAACGAACGGGTCCGTGCCCCAGCTCGGCCAACCTCGCGTACGTTCCGCCCGGGCCGGTGTCGATCCCGGTGATGGCGGAGCCGGCGACCACGTCCGACGGCAGGTACGACGTCGCGAACAGCACCGGTTTCCCATCGAGCACGAAGCGGCGTCCACGAGCCCAGACCCTGGACCCCACCGGCACGTCGAGAGCTTCGGCGATGCGGCTGCCGGCTTCTTCCTCCCGCACCTCGATCCGATCGACGACGAGCTCGCGGTCTTCGGTGTCGGTGGACCAGACGGACCGGCCCGAACCCCACTCCTGCTGCGCCAACCGCTGAACGCCACGTCGTCGTAGCGGCCTGAACGTGCGGACGAAGACGCCTGCACCCTTCCGCGCCTCGACGAGCCCTTCGTTCTGAAGTACGCCGAGAGCCTGACGCGCGGTCATCCGAGCGACGTCGTAGGCGGCCATGAGGTCGTTCTCACCCGGCAGCCGGTCCCCCGGCCCGTACTCGCCCGCCTCAATGCCCGCCCTCAGCGCATCGGCGATCCGCCGGTACTTCGGCTGACTGGCCATCGCCCCGATCACTCCCTTTCCTCTCTAGACACCCTAAGGCCAGGGGTAGGACCTCGCGCTGACCCCCTCACCGCAACATCTCTAGAGATGTATTGACGTCGGGAGGCTGGATCGGCTGCAATGGTCACCTCTCTAGAGAGACCCTCGCGAGGGTGGTCTCAGATCGAGGAGTGATGCGCATGCGCCCGAATCCTGTCGAACCGAACGCCAACGACGTTCCAGCATTGACCGAGCCCAGCACGGAACTGCTTGACCGGGCGCCGGCCGGCTGGGAGCGCTTCCTCGACACCTTTGAGGGAGTGCCCGATGAATGAGCGCTACGAAGACGTGGCGCATCGACTTCTACGCCACCGCGTACGCGACGTCGCCTCCGGCGTCGAGGGAGAGCTGATGGCCGTGGTAAATGAGAACGTCTCGGACTCGCCCCTGCGCGATCACTGGATGCAGCTGGCCTACATCCGCGCCGCGTCAGGCCGCGAGTTCACTACAGCGATCGACAACGTCCAGCCCGCCGATGGCCGGCCGCGGACGCCGTACCCTCACCCCCACCCCCGCCCTACAACCAGTCCTCCAACCGCCCTATGCGGTAGCCCTGTTCCTGGATGCTGCGGAGCATGCGCGTGGTCATCTGGGTTTCCGTCGCGCCCTTGAGTTCCGACGGGCCGCGGAAGTGGGCCAGGACGATGTCGCCCGGCCGGAGGGCGGAGCCCTCGGCGTACTGGAAGTTGTTGATCTGCATCGACGCGCGCCACAGGACGACCGAGGAGATGCCGCACTCGGCCGCGGCCTTGAGCGTGTCGTCGTTGTAGTTGCCGAACGGCGGGCGGAAGAGCGGCGGGCGTTGGCCGAAGCGCTGCTGCAGGCGGTCCTGCTGGCCGCATATCTCCCGCTTCTGCGCCGCGAAGGGCAGGGTCCGCAGGTTCGGGTGCGTCAGGGTGTGGTTGTTCACCGTGCTGCCGGAGCCGTTGTCGCGGAGCTTCTCGAAGTGTCCGTAGTCCGCGGCGGCCACGTTGTCGGTGAGGAACATGCTGATCGGCAGCTGGAGGTCGGCTGCCATCCTCAGGAACTCGGGGTCCTTCTCCGCGCCGTCGTCGAAGGTCAGGAAGACGACCTTCTCGTGCGGCGCGACGGGTATTCGGTCGACGACCGCCGCCTTGCCCGGGTCGGCCTTGGGCAGTGGGGGCTTGCGCTCCGGCTTGGGGGCGTACTGGACGGGGGCGGTCAGCCCCCACTTGCGGTACGCCTCGTCCGAGGAACGGGTGGACGAGGACACCCCCGCGGAGGGGGAGGCCCCGACGGACGGGGAGGCCGTGGGGGTCGCCCCGTCCTGGGTGGCCTTGCGGCCGAGCCGTTCGATGGGATCCACGCTGTTCCCGCACCCCGACAGGGAAAGCGCGAGCGCGCCGGCCATCAGCGTCCCGGCCAGCAACCGGCGCGCGCACATCACAGGTAGTCCTCCAGGCGGGCCACGGCGTACCCCTTGTCCGTGATCGTCTTCATGGCATGACGGATCATGTCAGGCATCGTGCCCTTCCAGTCCTCCCGTCCCCGGAAGTGGGTCAGGATGATGTCACCGGGGTGCAGGTCGCGGTCCCACTCCCGGTAGTCCATCCGGTTCGGGAAGGCTTCGGCGTTCCACAGCGGAACGGCCTTGATGCCGCAGGACTTCGCCGCCATGAGCGTGTCCTGGTTGTAGTTGCCGTACGGCGGGCGGAAGAGCGTGGGCCGCTTGCCGAACGTCTTCTGGATGGTGTCCTGCTGGCCGCAGATCTCCTGGCGCTGCTTCTCGTACGAGAGCGCCGGCATGTAGCGGTGGTTGAGGGTGTGGTTGTTCAAGGTGACGCCGGCGGCCTGCATCTCCTTGAAGTAGGGGTAGTTGTCGCGGACGATGTAGTCGCTGAGGAAGGCCGTGTACGGGATCTTCAGCTCCTTCATCATCCTGATGAACTCGGGGTCCTTCTCGGCGCCGTCGTCGACCGTCAGGAAGACGACCTTGTCCTCCGTCGGGACCGTCGTGAAGACGGGCGGGAGCTCCTCCTGGTCCTCGACCTCGAAGCCGTCGCGGGTGGTGATCTCCGGCTTCTCCTTCGGCCCCGGCGGGGCGACGAGGGGCGGCTTGGCCAGGCCCCACCGCTTCGCGGCGGCGATCCGGGCCTGTTGGGCGGCCTTGAGCCGGTCGGCGACGCTGCCGGCCGCGCCCGCCGCTCCGGTCCCCGCCTCGGCTCCCTTGGCGGGCTTGGACTTGGCGGGCGTCTCCTGCTCCCCGGCGCCGCATCCCGTTCCGAGGGCGGCCACCAGCAGCGCGGCCGCGGCCACCCCGTACCGGCCGCGCGGACGTGCCGCGGACCGGTGACCCATGTGCGCAGTCTTTCCCTTTTGTCGTACTAGCTGCATAGCTGCGGATCTTTACATCGGACAACCGCCCGCCCGAGCCGACACCCCGGCCGACACCACGGCCGGCCTCCCCCCTTCCACCGACTGGCCCACAATGGTGCGGTGACCCCCGAAGACTTCGCCGCGCTCCTCACCCCCGAGGGCCACGCCCTCCTCGACTCGCTCCGCGACCACGACCCCGCCCAGGAGCTGGCCCTCGCCACCCGGCTGCGCCGCGAGCACCCCGCCCCCCTGGTGTCGGCCGCGCTGGGGCAGGCCAGGCTGCGGCAGCGGGCGGTGGCGAAGTTCGGGGCCGAGGACGCGTTCCGGATGTACTTCACGCCCGGCGGCGGCGAGATGGCCACCCGCGCGCCGGTCGCCGCGTACCGCGCGAACCGGCTCGCGGAGCTCGGCGTACGCAGCGTCGCGGACCTGTGCTGCGGCATCGGCGGGGACGCCCTCGCCCTGGCCCGGCTCGGGATCCGGGTGCTGGCGGTGGACATCGACCCGCTGACGGTGGCCGTCGCGCGGGCCAATGCCGAGGCGCTGGGGCTGGCGGACCTGATCGAGGTCCGGGAGGCGGACGTGACGGACGTGGACGTGTCCGCGTACGACGCCGTGTTCATCGACCCCGCGCGCCGCGGCGGCCGCGGCCGCGTCTTCGACCCGGAGTCGTACTCGCCGCCGCTGTCCTGGGCCGTGGCCACGGCCCGGACGGCGAAGTACGCGGCCCTCAAGGTCGCCCCCGGCATTCCGCACGAGGCGGTGCCCGCGGAGGCCGAGGCGGAGTGGATCTCCGACCACGGGGACGTGAAGGAGGCCGTCCTGTGGTTCGGGACCGCTCCCGGCACCGTACGGGCCACCCTGCTGCCCGGCCCGCGCCGGTTGCACACCACCGACCCGCTTCCCGACCCGGAAGCCGGCCCGGTCGGGCGCTGGCTCTACGAGCCGGACGGGGCCGTCATCCGTGCCCACCTCGTCGCCGAGGTGGCCGAGGAACTGGACGGTCGGCTGATCGACCCGACCATCGCCTACGTCACCGCCGACGAGCTGCGCCCGACGGCGTACGCGACGGCGTACGAGATCACCGACGTGCTGCCGTTCGGCCTCAAGAAGCTGAAGGCCCTGCTGCGCGAGCGCGGGGTCGGCGTCCTGACCGTGAAGAAGCGCGGGTCGGCCGTCGAGCCGGAGGAACTGCGCAAGAAGGTGAAGCCGCAGGGGCCGAACTCCGCGACCGTGTTCCTGACGCGGGTGGCGGGAGCCCCCTCGATGCTGATCGGCTCCCCCGCCCAGCCCCCGGACGCCTGAGGCGGACCGCCGCCCCCGCCGGGAGCCGTCAGTACGCGGTGTCCCGGAGCACCGGCAGGGCCTGGCGGGCCGCCCGTACGGGGCGACCGGAGCGGGCCAGTCGGTGGTGGTGCACGCCCGCCCGGGCCAGCCCCAGCAGGCCGGTGATCCACAGGATCATGCCGAGGCCCATGAAGTAGCCGACCTCGCCGTACGTGTGCTCCCCCGGCCGCGCCGCGGCCGCGGCCCCGAAGGCCACCCAGAGCCCGGTCCCCCCCAGGGCGAGCGAGCCGGCCAGCCACACCAGGCTCCGCCCGGGCGCGCGCAGCCCGCCGGCGCGGGCGGCGGGGTCCCGTACCGCTTCGACCCAGGCCCACAGCAACCGGCTGAGTTGCCGCTCCTGCCGGAACCCGCGGACGAACCAGGACCCGGCCGGTACCAGCACGCCCAGCCCGATCAGGCCGAAGACGAACCCGAAGAAGCACGAGAGCGGGTCGCCGGACGCGAAGGCGGCGACGGCCATGCCGACGAAGGTCCAGCCGATCACGAACAGCGCGGCGACGGCCCAGAGCAGCAGCAGCCGCTCCAGGCCCAGGCTGCGCCGGCTCAGGTCCGCCAGGAACCGCGCACGGTCGGCCCGTACGGCGTCCTCGTCCAGCCACTCGCGCAGGTGCGCGGGCGGCGGCGGGGGCGGGAGGTCACGGGGAGGCATGGACATGACGATAGCGTCCGCCGATACAGCCCCGGCGGAGCCCCGTTCGACCCGCGCTCCGGCCGCCGGGCGCCGGCCGCCGGGCGCCGGCCCTGGCCCGGAAGCCCCGACCCCGCACGCCCCGACCCGCACGTCCCGAGCCGCCCGCCCCGACCGGCCGGCCCTCAGCCGCCCGTGACCTCCACCGACTCGAACCGCCACCGGTGCACGGCCCGCGTGATCAGGTCGTCGGCCGGCTCCGGCAGCTGCGGCAGGTCCGCGGCCGTGCCCTCGGCGGCCTCCCACCAGGTGATGACGAGCACCCGGTCCTGGCCGGCCCGCAGCACCTCGCGGCGCACCGGTTCCCGGGCCAGCACCTGCGCGCGGGCCCACTCCAGCAGCTCGTTGCCCCGGCCCTCGGCGGCCCGGGCCTCCCACATCAGCGCGACGGTGCTCACGAGTACAGGTTGTCCTTGCTCAGCTCGTGCACGTGGTCATGATCGTGGCCGTGGCCGTGCCCGGCCGCGTGGCCGTGACCGTGGGACTCCCCCGGGACGTGCGGTTCGGTCACCGGCAGCGAGGAGTCGGCGGACAGGTCCCAGTCCGAGGCCGGTCGGTTCCGCTTGACCATCTCGGCGCCCAGCGCCGCGACCATCGCGCCGTTGTCCGTGCACAGCTTGGGCCGCGGCACGCGCAGGATGATCCCCGCGTCGTCGCAGCGTTCCTGCGCGAGCGAGCGGAGCCGGGAGTTGGCGGCGACGCCGCCGCCGATCATCAGGTGGTCGACGCCCTCGTCCTTGCAGGCGCGGATCGCCTTGCGGGTCAGCACGTCCACCACCGCTTCCTGGAAGGAGGCGGCCACGTCCCGCACCGGCACCTCCTCGCCCGCCTTCCGCTTCGCCTCGATCCAGCGGGCGACGGCCGTCTTGAGGCCGGAGAAGGAGAAGTCGTACGCCGCGTCGCGCGGCCCCGTCAGACCGCGCGGGAAGTTGATCGCCTTCGGGTCGCCCTCGCGGGCGAGCCGGTCGATGACCGGACCGCCGGGGAAGCCGAGCTGGAGCACCCGGGCGATCTTGTCGAAGGCCTCGCCGGCGGCGTCGTCGATGGTCGCGCCGAGCGGCCGGACGTCGGAGGTGATGTCCGGGGCCAGCAGCAGCGAGGAGTGGCCGCCGGACACCAGCAGCGCCATGGTCGGCTCGGGCAGCGGCCCGTGCTCCAGCTGGTCGACGCAGATGTGCGAAGCGAGGTGGTTGACCCCGTAGAGCGGCTTGCCGAGGGCGTAGGCGTACGCCTTCGCCGCGGAGACGCCCACCAGCAGCGCCCCCGCGAGGCCCGGTCCGGCGGTGACCGCGATGCCGTCGAGGTCGCGGGCGCTGACGCCCGCCTCCTTCAGGGCGCGCTCGATGGTCGGGACCATGGCCTCCAGGTGGGCCCGGGAGGCGACCTCGGGCACGACGCCGCCGAAACGGGCGTGCTCGTCGACGCTCGACGCGATCGCGTCCGCGAGCAGGGTCGTGCCGCGGACGACGCCGACGCCGGTCTCGTCGCAGGAGGTCTCGATGCCGAGGACGAGAGGTTCGTCAGCCATTGCTCTCACTGCTCTCAGTTCGTGCTTGTGCGGGGTCGGTCAGTCGCATCACGAGCGCGTCGACGTTCCCGGGCTGGTAGTAGCCCCGGCGGAAGCCGATCGGTTCGAAGCCGAAGCGCTCGTAGAGCCGCTGGGCGCGGGTGTTGTCGACCCGGACCTCCAGCAGCACCTCGGCGCATTCGAAGGCGGTCGCGGCGCGCAGCAGTTCGGACAGCAGCCGGGCGCCGAGGCCGGTGCCCCAATGCTCGCGGGCGACCGCGATGGTCTGTACGTCGGCCAGGTCACCGGCGGAGGCCAGCCCGGCGTAGCCGGCGAGCCGGCCGGTCGCCGGGTCCTCGGCGACGACGTAGCGGCGGGTGGCCTGCGGGCCGCGCGCGTGGGCGAGTTCGGACCAGAACATGCCGGCGGACCAGGCGTCGTCGGGGAAGAGCTCGTGTTCCAGCTCCAGCACCGGGTCGATGTCCCACCAGCGCATCTCGCGCAGCGCGGGGGTCTCGGGGGTCACTTCGGGGTGACCACCTTGTAGTTCTTGGGCACCTGGGCGTCGGGCCGGCGCAGGTAGAGCGGGGTGGGCGGGAGGAACTCCGCGCCCGCCGCGAGCCGTTCGGCGGCCAGCGCCGCGAGGGAGGCGGCCGACTGGTGTTCGGGGGCGCGGGCGTCCGTGAACACCTCGGGGTAGAGGTGGGCGCCCTGGCCCACGGCGGGCAGTCCGGCGACGCGCTCGGCGATGTCGGCCGGGCGGTCCACGGCGGGCTCGCCGGTCCGGGTGCGGGGGTCCTCGTACCGGGCCCAGTAGACCTCCTTGCGCCGCGCGTCGGTGGCGACGGTGAAGGGGCCCTCGATGCCGGCGGCGCCCGCGGCGTACGCGAGTCCGTCGAGCGTGCACAGGCCGTGGACCGGGACGCCGAGGACGGAGGCGAAGGTGGAGGCGGTGACGAGGCCGACGCGGAGCCCGGTGTAGGGGCCGGGGCCGACGCCGACGACGATGCCGGTGACGGCTTCGAGCTTCACCCCGGCCTCGGCGAGGACCTTGTCGACGGAGGGCAGCAGGAGCTCCCCGTGACGGCGGGCGTCGACCTGGTTCGACTCGGCGAGGACGGACTCCCCGTCGTGCAGGGCGACGGTGACGGCGGGCGTGGCGGTATCTACAGCGAGCAAGAGCACGCGAACAGCCTACGACTCCCGGGCCCCCGGGCCTTGCGGCCGGGGCGTCGGACGGTCCTGCTGCTACCTTTCGACCGGGGTCATCGCACCCCGGATCCGGACGCAGGTCCACACACAGGCGCGGAGAGGTGGAGCAAGGTGGCACGCAGCAGCTCGGGAATCGTGGCCGGGCTCACGGTCGCGGCGATCGCCGCCGTCGGGTTCCTCGGCTACCAGGCCTCGGCGACCGCACCCGCGCTCCCCCCGAAGGCAGCCCCGTCCGCTCCGGCGACGCCCGCCCCCGACCAGGCGCAGGCCCCGCAGCCGGCGAAGCCGGGGGCCCTGCCGGCCGACTCCGGGGCCGGTGCGCGCGTCGTGTACTCGCTGGCCCAGAAGCGGGTCTGGCTGGTCACGGAGGGCGGCGCGGAGCCGCGGACCTTCACGGTGATGCCGAGCACGGTGAACCCGCCGCCCGGCAGCTACGCCGTCACCTCGCGCTCGGGTTCGGTCACCGGCACCGACGGGGTGCCGATCGAGCACGTGGTGCGGTTCACCAGCACCGACGGCATCGCGGTGGGCTTCAGCGCCCGCGTGGACGGTGCGACGCCGGCGCCGGACGCGGGGAAGAGGACCGGCGGCATCCGCATGGCGCGCGCCGACGGCGACGCGATGTGGGCGTTCGCGACGATCGGCGCGAAGATCGTCGTCGTTCCCTGACCCGACGCCTTCCGACCGCGCCGCCGGGCGCTCCCGGCGGCTCCCGCCGCGTTTTCACCCGTACGTGGGTATCAGGCCGCTTCCGACTCCGGGGCGGCCTGTTCCGCGTGCGCCGCGGGCGCGGCGCCGTCCCGCGGCGCCTCCGGGGCCCGACCGCGCCACGAGGGCGGGGTCGAGACCGCCGTGGCGGCCGCGCCCGCCGCGAGCAGGACCCGCATGGGCACGACGGACGCTCGCTCTGCTCCTGTTGCCGACATGGCTGCCTCCTGGACCCGGGACACCGTACTTAGGTAAACCTAACCAGTGCTGGATACCATGTGACCACGCAGCCCACCGCCGGCGCAATGTTTTTCCCGACGACTTGTCGGTACGTTTTTCCGCGCGGGTCCCCCGAAGGTGCGGGGACCCGCCGCGCGGGCCGCTCCTACAGCGGCCCGGCCAGCCCCGTCAGCCCCGCGCCGGCCCAGCGCGCGCCGACGCCGCGCACCGCGACCTCGCGTACGTCGTCCAGGACCTCCTCGTGGCCGACCGCGCGGCCGATGACCACGTGCAGCCGGTCGTCGGACAGCTCCTCCACCTTGCCGTCGCCCCACTCGACGACGACGACGGACTCGGGCAGCGAGACGTCGAGGTCCAGGTCCTCCATCTCGTCGAGCCCGCCGCCGAGCCGGTACGCGTCCACGTGCACCAGCGCCGGTCCGTCGGCCAGGGGCGGGTGCACCCGGGCGATCACGAAGGTCGGGGAGGTCACCGCCCCGCGCACGCCGAGCCCCTCGCCGAGGCCGCGGGTCAGGGTGGTCTTGCCCGCGCCGAGTTCGCCGGTCAGCAGGACGAGGTCGCCGGGGCGCAGCAGGCCGGCGATCCTGCGGCCCAACTCCTGCATGGAGGCGGGCGAGTCGACGGTAATCACGGCTTCGGCGGCGGTTTCGGCGAGGACCTCAGCGGCCGGGCTGCGCGGCGCTTCCCGCGGTACTTCTTCCATCATGCGTCCCAACGGTAGCCGCTGCGGGCAGGGCCCCCGCGCGCGCCAGCAGGTCGGTCAGCAGCCCGGTCACGATCTCGGGGCGCTCCAGCATCATCAGGTGCCCGGTGTTCTCCAGGACCACCAGTTCGGCGGCCGGCAGCGTCTCCTTGATGGCCACGCTGTGCTCGGGCGGGGTGATCATGTCGCGGTCCGCGGCGATGACGGTGACGGGGACGTCCGCGAACCGCTGGAGCGCGACCGTCTTGTCGTGGGTCTGGAACGCCGGGTAGAACGCGGCGACGACGTCGATCGGGGTCGCCTCGATCAGCCGCTCGGCGAACCGGGCGACGCCGGGGTCCACGTCCCGGGAGCCGAACGAGTACATCTTGATCATGCCCGCGAAGAGGTCGGCGGTGGCCCGCCGGCCCCGCTCCACCAGCTCGGTCTGCGTGCCGAGGGCCCGCAGCACGCCGGGGAGCACGCGGCGGACGGCGCCCAGGCCGTACGCGGGCAGCCCGTACGTCACCTCGTCGAGCCGGCCGCCGGAGGTGCCGACGAGCGCCACCCCGACGACGCGTTCGCGCACCAGGTCGGGGAACTGCTCGGCGAGCGCCATGACGGTCATGCCGCCCATGGAGTGGCCGACGAGGACGAGCGGGCCCTCGGGGGCGGCGGCGTCGATGACGGCCTTCAGGTCCCGGCCGAGCTGCTCGATGGTCACGGGCACGCCTTCGGCCTGGGCGACGCCGCGCCCGCTGCGGCCGTGGCTGCGCTGGTCCCAGTAGACGGCGCGGACGACCCCGCGCAGGGCGGCGCGCTGGAAGTGCCAGGAGTCCTGGCCGAGGCAGTAACCGTGGCAGAAGACGACGGTGGCGCCGGGGGCGGCCGGCCGGCGGGTGCGCCGCTTCTTGTCGTCGAGGGCCTGCCCGTCGGGCAGTTCGTCGCTCTCCCAGTACAGCTCGGTGCCGTCCTCGGCCCGGCAGGTGCCCTCGGTGCCGCGCAGGGAGCCGTAGTCGCCGGCCGCGTCGAGCGCGAGGCGGGCCTTCATCCGCAGGCCGCGGCCGACGGTGATCCGTTCGACGGCGACGCCGGCCGCCGCGCCCGCCGCCAGCACGCCGATGGCCGCGCCGGCCCAGCCGGCCTTGCGCCAGTTCTCGCTCATGCCGTCGCCGTCCTCACTCAGCCGCCCAGGTACACCCGGGGGACCCGGCCTCCGATACGGGTGACGATCTCATACCCGATCGTATGCGCCGCTCGAGCCCAGTCCTCGGCGGTGGGTTCGCCCCGTTCGGCGTCGCCGAACAGGACGACCTCGTCGCCGGCGCGGACCTCGGCGGCCGCGGGGTCGGAGCCGAGGTCGACGACGAACTGGTCCATGGCGATCCGCCCGGCCGCCCGGTGGATCCGGCCGCCGACCAGGACGGGCCCGGCGTCGGAGGCGTTGCGCGGGAAGCCGTCGGCGTACCCGGCGGGGATCAGCGCGAGCGTCGTGTCGGACGCGGTGACGTGGTGGTGGCCGTAGCTGACGCCGTGCCCGGCGGGGACCGTCTTGACCAGGGCGACGGACGCCCTGACGGTCATGGCGGGGCGCAGGCCCAGCTGGGCTGGGGTGCCGAGTTCGGGCGCGGGCGAGACGCCGTAGACGGCGAGGCCGGGGCGCACGAGGTCGAAGTGGCTCTCGGGGAGGGTGAGCGTGGCCGGGGAGTTGGCGATGTGCCGGACCTCGGGGTCCACGCCCTCCTTCTCCGCGTACGCGAGCATGTCGCGGAAGGCGGTGAGCTGGAGCTGGATGGACGGGTGGCCGGGCTCGTCCGCGCAGGCGAAGTGCGACCAGACGCCGGTGACCTGGACGGTGCCCTCGGCCTGCGCGGCGACGGCGGCGCCGACGAGTTCCGCCCAGTCGGCCGGCTGGCAGCCGCCCCGGCCGAGGCCGGTGTCGGCCTTGAGCTGGACGCGGGCGGGGCGGCCGGCGGCACGGGCCGCGGCGCGCACCTCGTCCAGGGCCCACATCGCGCTGACGGACACGTCGATGTCGGCCTCGATGGCCTCCCGCCAGGGGCCGCCCGGGGTCCACAGCCAGCACAGGACGGGTCCCCCGATGCCGGCGGCGCGCAGTTCGAGGGCTTCCTCGGGGGTGGCGGTCCCGAGCCAGTCGGCGCCGGCCTCCTGGGCCGCGCGGGCGCAGGGGACGGCCCCGTGCCCGTAGGCGTTCGCCTTGACGACGGCCATCAGCCGGGAACGGGGCGCCCGCGCGCGCAGGGCGCGGACGTTCTCCCGTACTGCGTCGAGGTCGATCTCGGCGTACACGCGCGTCGGAGTCTCGTTCATCGGGGTCAGTCTCTCAGAACCGCCCCGTACCGCCCGCCCCGCACCGGCCGCGGCAGGGGGCCAATCCGGCGCTCCGGGGCAAACCACCGCCCCACCGGCCGGGCACCCGTCAGCGCAGGACGTCGCGCCAGGCGTCGGGCAGGGCGTGCGCCACCTCGTGGGCCGTCACCGGGGCCCCGGCGGCGGCCCGCCGGCCGGCCAGGCCGTGCAGGTACGCCGCCACCGACCCGGCGTCGACCCCGCCGAGCCCGGCCGCGAGCAGCGATCCGGCCAACCCCGACAGCACGTCACCGCTCCCGGCGGTGGCCAGCCAGGGGGTCCCGGTCGGGTTGGCCCGTACGGGGGCCGCGTCGGCGGCGACCAGCGTCGTCGACCCCTTCAGCAGCACGCTCGCCCCGTACCGCGCGGCCAGGGCCCGTACGGAGCCCAGCCGGCCCGCCTCGACCGCCGCCCGGTCCACCCCGAGCAGGGCCGCGGCCTCGCCCGCGTGCGGGGTCAGCAGGGTCGCCGCCCGGCGGGCGCGGACCACGGCCGGGTCCAGTCCGCGCAGCCCGTCGGCGTCGACGAGCACGGCCGCGTCCCGGTCGGCCAGGGCCTCGGCGACGTCCGCGCCCCGCCCGTCGCCGATGCCCGGCCCGACCACCCACGCCTGCACCCGGCCGCGGCCGATCAGGGTCTCCGGGTACCGGGCGAGCACGGCCTCCGCGACGGCCGGCGGCCCCACGTAGCGCACCGCGCCGGCGCCGCCGCGCAGGGCCCCGGCGACGGCCAGCACCGCCGCGCCCGGGTAGCGGTCGGACCCGGCGACGATGCCGACGACGCCCCGCCGGTACTTGTCGCTGGACGCCGTCGGGGCGGGCAGCAGCCGGGCCACGTCGGCGTGTTGGAGGGCCTCCAGGTCCGGGTCGGGCAGCTCCAGCCCGATGTCGACGAGCCGTACGGCGCCGGCCCGCGAGGCCCCCGGGTCGATGAGCAGCCCGGGCTTGTACGCCCCGAAGGTGACCGTGACGGCGGCCGTGACGGCCGGGCCGGCCGTCTCCCCGGTGTCCGCGTCGACCCCGCTGGGCAGGTCGGCGGCGACGACGAGCGCCCCCTCGGGCACCCGCTCCACGAGCGCGGCGGCGGCCGGTCGCAGCCCGCCGCGGCCGCCGATGCCGAGCAGCCCGTCCACGACGAGGTCCGCCCGCGCCGGAACGCCGTCGGCGACCCGTCCGCCGGCTGCCAGCAGCGCGGCCAGCCCGCCCGGGTGCACCCGCCGCGGGTCCATCGGCACGGCCGTCACCCCGGCGCCGCGCCGGGCCAGGCGGGCGCCGGCGTACAACGCGTCGCCGCCGTTGTCGCCACAGCCGACCAGCAGCACGACCTTCGCCCCGTAGACCCGGCCGCGGCGGCGGGTGAGCAGGCCCGCGCAGACGACGGCCAGTCCGGCCGCCGCCCGGGCCATCAGGGCGCCTTCGGGCAACCGGGCCATCAGCTCCCGCTCGGCGGCCCGTACGGTCTCCACGCTGTAAGCAGTACGCATGTCCACCAGCCTGCCCCAGGAAAGGCGCTAGGCCTCGGCGATCACCACCGCAGACGCGATACCGGCGTCGTGGCTCAGCGAGATGTGCCAGGACGTCACGCCGAGGGCCGCGGCCCGTGCGGCGACCGTGCCGCGCACCCGCAGCCGGGGCTGTCCCGTGTCCTCCACGTACACCTCGGCGTCGGTCCACAGCAGCCCGGCGGGCGCGCCGAGGGCCTTGGCGAGGGCTTCCTTGGCGGCGAAGCGGGCGGCGAGCGAGGCGGTTCCGCGTCGCTCGCCGCTCGGCAGCGTCAGCTCGGATTCGAGGAAGAGGCGGTGCGCCATGTTCGGCGTGCGCTCCAGCGCGGCGCCGAACCGCTCGATCTCGGCCACGTCGATCCCCACACCGACAATCACAGCAATGAACCAGCCCTACTGATCGCTCACTCCACGGTCACCGACTTGGCGAGGTTACGCGGCTGGTCGACCTCGTTGCCGCGCGCGGTCGCCAGTTCGCAGGCGAACACCTGGAGCGGCACGGTCGCCACCAGCGGCTGGAGCAGCGTGGGCGTCGCCGGGATCCGGATCAGGTGGTCGGCGTACGGGACGACGGCCTCGTCGCCCTCCTCCGCGATCACGATGGTGCGCGCCCCGCGGGCCCGGATCTCCTGGATGTTCGACACGATCTTGTCGTGGAGCACGGACCGGCCGCGCGGGGACGGTACGACCACGACCACCGGCAGGTCCTGTTCGATCAGCGCGATCGGCCCGTGCTTGAGCTCGCCCGCCGCGAAGCCCTCGGCGTGCATGTACGCGAGTTCCTTGAGCTTGAGCGCGCCTTCCAGCGCCACCGGGTAGCCGACGTGCCGGCCGAGGAACAGCACGGTGTTCTTGTCGGCGAGGGAGCGCGCGAGGGCCCGTACGGGTTCCATCGTCTCCAGCACGGTGTCCACGGCGGCGGCGATGTCCGACAGCTCCCGGATCACCGCCCGGATCTCGTCGCCCCACTTGGTGCCGCGGACCTGGCCGAGGTAGAGCGCGACGAGGTAACAGGCCACCAGCTGCGTCAGGAACGCCTTGGTGGAGGCGACGGCGACCTCGGGGCCGGCGTGCGTGTAGAGCACGGCGTCCGATTCGCGCGGGATCGTGGAGCCGTTGGTGTTGCAGACGGCCAGCACCTTGGCGCCCTGCTCGCGGGCGTGCCGCAGCGCCATCAGGGTGTCCATGGTCTCGCCGGACTGCGAGATCGCGATGACGAGGGTCCGCTGGTCGAGGATCGGGTCGCGGTAGCGGAACTCGCTGGCGAGTTCGGTCTCGCAGGGGATGCGGGTCCAGTGCTCGATGGCGAGCTTGGCGATCATCCCCGCGTGGTAGGCCGTGCCGCAGGCCACGATGACGACCTTGTCGACCTCGCGGAGCACCGAGGTGGGGATGCGGACCTCGTCGAGGGTCAGCAGGCCGTTGCCGTCGATGCGGCCGAGGAGGGTGTCGGCGACCGCCTTGGGCTGCTCGGCGATCTCCTTGAGCATGAAGTAGTCGTAGCCGCCCTTCTCGGCGGCGGAGGCGTCCCAGTCGACGTGGTAGGCCCGCACTTCGGCCGGCGCGCCGTCGAAGTCGGTGACCACGACCCCGTCGCGGCGCAGTTCGACGACCTGGTCCTGGCCGAGTTCGATCGCGGCGCGGGTGTGCGCGATGAAGGCGGCGACGTCCGAGGCGAGGAAGTTCTCCCCCTCGCCGACGCCCACCACCAGCGGGGAGTTGCGGCGGGCGCCGACGACGACGTCCGGCTGGTCGGCGTGCACCGCGACCAGGGTGAAGGCGCCCTGGAGCCGCCGACAGACGCGGCGCATGGATTCGGCGAGGTCCCCGTGGACGGCGAACTGCTCGGCGAGCAGGTGCGCGACGACCTCGGTGTCGGTCTCGGACTCCAGCCGGTGCCCGCGCTCGGTCAGTTCGCCGCGCAGTTCGGCGAAGTTCTCGATGATGCCGTTGTGGACGACGGCCACCCGGCCGGAGTTGTCCAGATGGGGATGGGCGTTGACGTCGGTGGGCCCACCGTGGGTGGCCCACCGGGTGTGCCCGAGGCCGGTGGAGCCGACCGGCAGGGGCTGCCCGACGAGTTCCTTCTCCAGGTTGACGAGCTTGCCGGCCTTCTTGACGTTGGCGAGTTCCCCGTCGGCGAGCACGGCGATGCCCGCCGAGTCGTAGCCGCGGTACTCCAGCCGCTTCAGTCCGGCGATGACCACATCGAGCGCCGATTGCGCTCCTACGTAACCCACAATTCCGCACATAGGCGGCAGCGTACGCCGATGTCGGCCCCGTGCCCCGTACCCGAACAGGACGAAAACCCCGCTCCGGTGAATCCACCGGAACGGGGTCGACGACCTGTTCGAACGCGGGCGCCCGGTCGGGCGCCGGCGGGTCAGCCCAGCTTCTTGACCTGCGCGTCGACGACGGTCTTCGGCTGCTCGGCCTTCAGGCCCCAGGTGTAGAAGGTGGCCAGCGTGTTGCCCTTGCGCACCACCACGAAGTGGGTGGCGGACTTGTCGCCGTCCTCCAGGTCCATGGGCGCGGCGTAGGACACGGCCTCGTCGCCACCGGTGACGGCGGTGCCCGGGGCGACGGCGCCGAACTTCACCTTGTCGCCGTCCGAGGTGACGGTGAAGCCGGCGGCGCAGGCGGTGGCCGCGGTCTTCACCGCGGCGAGGGCCTCCTCGGCGCCCTTGCCGTCGTACGAGGTGACGGTCACCAGCGTCTGCGAGCCGCCGATCGCCTTCAGCGCGGCCTCGACCTTCTCCTCGGCGGTGGCGCTCGCCGGCAGCTCCTTGGGCTTCTCCTTGGAGCCGGTGCGGCCGAGGCCACTGGCCGCGCCGGGCTTCTGCGACGCCATGATCTGGACCAGCGGCTTGCAGGCGGCGTTGTCGGCCTCGGCCGGCATCGCGACGACCTTGGCGGCGCTCTCGGCCGAGACGATCTGGTCCGCGAGGTCGGCCTGGGTGACGACCAGGGCCGCCACCTCGGCGTCCGTCCGGCCCTTCGCGGCGGGCGCCGAGGACGCCGCGCCACTGGCGGCCGCCGACGGCTTGGCGTCCGTCTTGGCGTCGGAGTCACCCGAACCGCAGGCGGTGACCAGCAGGCCCAGGGACACCGCGGAAGCGGTCAGGACGGTACGACGGACGAGTGCGGTACGCACGATGGTTCTCCCCCATGGATCACGACGAGCAGCAGGGCAGCCCGAGCGGCGCCCCGCCGGGCGGGGCGTGCGTCAAGGCCGCGATGACGATCAATGTACGGGCGCCGGTCGATCAAGCGATCGGGATCGCGGCGCGCCCCGGCAATCGTGATGCTGCCGAGATGTCCCGGGGCTCCGATCGACACCTGCTCGCGCACAACCCCGCGCACTTCCCCCGAAACCGTGTCTGACCTGCCCCGATCCGTCCGGCATCGGGCGACGTGACCGACCCCACCACCCACGGACGCCCCCGAGCCCCGACAATGGCCCTGTGATCACATCGCCGACGCGTGGCACGCCGGAGCGCGGGGCGGAGCGCACCGGCCCCCGCCGGGCCCCCGACGCCTCCCCGTACGTCGACCTCACCCGGGCCGAGTGGAGCGCGCTGCGCGAGCGCACGCCGCTGCCCCTGACCGCGGACGAGGTGGAGCAGCTGCGCGGGCTGGGGGACGTCATCGACCTCGACGAGGTGCGCGACGTCTACCTGCCGCTGTCCCGGCTGCTGAACCTGTACGTCGGGGCCACCAGCAACCTGCGCGGCACCCTGAACACCTTCCTCGGCGACGCGGGCAACGGCCACGGCGCCCAGCAGGGCACGCCCTTCGTCATAGGCGTCGCCGGTTCCGTCGCCGTCGGCAAGTCCACGGTGGCCCGTCTGCTCCAGGCGCTGCTGGCCCGCTGGCCGGAGCACCCCCGGGTGGAACTGGTCACCACGGACGGCTTCCTGTACCCGATGAAGGAGCTCCAGCGGCGCGGCCTGACCTCCCGCAAGGGCTTCCCCGAGTCCTACGACCGGCGGGCGCTGACCCGGTTCGTCGCCGACATCAAGGCCGGCAAGGACGAGGTGACCGCCCCGGTCTACTCCCACCTCATCTACGACATCGTCCCGGACGAGCAACTCGTGGTGCGGCGCCCGGACATCCTCATCGTGGAGGGCCTCAACGTCCTCCAGCCGGCCCTGCCGGGCAAGGACGGCCGCACCCGTGTCGGTCTCGCCGACTACTTCGACTTCAGCGTGTACGTGGACGCCCGCCCGGAGGACATCGAGCGCTGGTACCTGGGCCGCTTCCGCAAGCTGCGCGCCACCGCGTTCCAGAACCCGTTCTCCTACTTCCGCAAGTACACGCAGGTCTCCGAGGAGGAGGCGCTGGAGTACGCGCAGACGATGTGGCGGACCGTCAACAAGCCCAACCTGATGGAGAACGTGGCCCCCACCCGCGGCCGCGCCACCCTCGTCGTGCGGAAGGGGCCGGACCACAAGGTGCAGAAGCTGAGCCTGCGCAAGCTGTAGCGGCGCCGACCGCTTCGCTAGGGTGCGGTGCATGCTGCACCTGCGGATGATCAGCCCGCCGGACCGGACGGACGCCGTGGTCGCGGTCGTCGAGAAGACGGTCGGAACCACCCATCTGGTCGTGCTCAAGGGCGCGGCCCGCGTCCCGCCCGGCGACCTCGTCCTGTGCGACGTCGCCCGCGAGGCCGGTGACGAGCTCCTCCAGGAGCTCCAGGAACTGGGCCTCGACGCGGACGGCTCCATCGCCGTGGAGAACATCGACCTGTCGCTGTCGCGGCGGGCCGACTCCGCCGAGGAGGAGGCCCCGGGAGAGGCCGCCGACGCCGTGCTGTGGAAGCAGCTGACGGAGGCCACCCACGAGGAGTCGACGCTCAGCGTCACCTACTGCGCGTTCATGATCCTCGCGACGATGATCGCGGCCTGCGGCGTCGTCCTCGACAACGCGGTCCTCATCGTGGGCGCCATGGCCGTCGGACCGGAGTTCGGCCCGCTCGCCGGGGTGTGCGTCGGGATCGTACGGCGCGAGCCCCGGCTCGCGCTGCGGTCCCTGTCCGCGCTGCTGATCGGCTTCGCGGCGGCGATGGCCGCCACCACCCTGTTCACCCTGGGCATGGACGCGATCGGCCAGTTCGAGCCGGGGATGCTGGATCGGCCCCGCCCCAACACCGGGTTCATCTGGCAGCCCGACCCGTTCTCCTTCGTGGTCTCGCTGCTCGCCGGCGCGGCCGGGGTGCTCTCCCTGACCTCCGCGAAGTCGGGGGCGCTGGTCGGCGTGGCCATCTCGGTGACCACCGTCCCGGCCGCCGCGAACGCGGCCGTGGCCCTCGCCTACGCCGAGTTCGCCCAGATGTGGGGCTCGGTGGAACAGCTCCTGCTGAACCTGGCCGGGATCATGCTGGCGGGCGTCCTGACCATGTACGGGCAGAAAGCGCTGTGGCGGACCCAGCAGGGACGCTGGACCCGCCTGACCAAGGGCGGCGCCCCCGGCCGCTGACGCGCGCGGGCCGGCCCGACCTACGGACCGGCCCACGCGTGCGGCAGGAGTTCGACCTAGCCGAGCGCCGATTTCACGACGTCCGCGAGCCGCCCGGCGACCGCGCGGGCCTGCTCGATGTCGGCGGCCTCCACCATCACCCGTACGAGCGGCTCCGTACCGGACGGACGCAGCAGCACCCGGCCGGTCGTCCCGAGCTCCCGCTCGGCCTCGGTGACCGCCGCGGCCAGCTCGCCGGAGGTGGTCACCCGGGACTTGTCCACGTCGGGCACGTTGATCAGGATCTGCGGCAGCCGCGTCATCACCCCGGCCAGCTCGGCCAGGGTCCGCCCGGTGGCCGCGATCCGCGCCGCCAGCAGCAGCCCGGTCAGGGTGCCGTCGCCCGTCGTCGCGTGGTCGAGGATGATCACGTGGCCGGACTGCTCGCCGCCCAGCGCGTAGCCGTGCTCCTTCATCGACTCCAGCACGTAGCGGTCGCCGACCCCGGTCTGCACGACCTGGATGCCCTCGGCCTCCATCGCCAGCTTGAAGCCCAGGTTCGACATGACGGTGCCGACCACGGTGTTCTCGCGCAGCTGACCCGACTCGCGCATGGCCAGGGCCAGCACCGCGAGGATCTGGTCGCCGTCGACCTCGGCTCCGGTGTGGTCCACCGCCAGGCAGCGGTCGGCGTCCCCGTCGTGCGCGACGCCGAAGTCGGCGCCGTGCTCCACGACGGCCTGCTTCAGCAGGTCGAGGTGGGTGGAGCCGCAGCCGTCGTTGATGTTCAGCCCGTCGGGCTCGGCGCCGATGGTGATGATCTCCGCGCCGGCCCGGGTGAAGGCCTCCGGGGACACGTACGCCGCCGCGCCGTGCGCCTCGTCCAGGACGACCTTGAGGCCTTCGAGACGGTTGGGCAGCACGCCGATCAGGTGGGCGACGTACTTGTCGAAGCCCTCCGTGTAGTCGGAGACCCGGCCGACGCCGGAGCCGGTGGGCCGGTCCCAGGGCGCGCCCGTGCGGTGCTCCTCGTAGACGGACTCGATCCGGTCCTCCAGGTCGTCGGCGAGCTTGTGCCCGCCGCGCGCGAAGAACTTGATGCCGTTGTCGGGCATGGCGTTGTGGCTGGCGGAGAGCATCACGCCGAGGTCGGCGCCCAGCGCACCGGTGAGATACGCCACCGCCGGGGTGGGCAGCACACCGACGCGCAGGACGTCCACGCCGGCGCTCGCGAGGCCCGCGACGACCGCGGCCTCCAGGAACTCGCCCGACGCGCGCGGATCGCGGCCCACGACCGCCGTGGCCCGGTGGCCCGCGAAGGTGCCCGCCTCGGCCAGTACGTGCGCCGCCGCAACGGAGAGGCCGAGCGCGAGCTCGGCCGTCAGATCCGCGTTGGCGACGCCTCGTACACCGTCCGTCCCGAAGAGTCGTCCCACTGTTGTCCTCCCGAGTTCACGCATCGCTTGTGACCGCTTGTGACATCTATTTGCCGCTTATGGCGGTAAACGAACCGCCCCGGCAGCACAGAGAGTGCTGCCGGGGCGGTTTCGTTGCAGAACAGCAGGCGCAGATTAACGCTTGCTGTACTGCGGAGCCTTACGGGCCTTCTTGAGACCGGCCTTCTTGCGCTCGACCGCACGGTCGTCGCGGGAGAGGAAGCCGGCCTTCTTCAGCGCCGGGCGGTTGTTGTCCACGTCCGCCTCGTTCAGCGCACGGGCGACACCGAGGCGCAGGGCACCGGCCTGGCCGGAGACGCCGCCACCCGAGATGCGGGCGATGACGTCGTAGCGGCCGTCGAGCTCCAGGAGCTTGAAGGGCTCGTTGACTTCCTGCTGGTGCACCTTGTTGGGGAAGTAGTCCTCAAGGGTGCGACCGTTGATCTTCCACTTGCCGGTGCCCGGAACGATCCGGACGCGGGCGATGGCGTTCTTGCGACGGCCCAGGCCGGCGGCCGGCTGGGGGTCGCCGAAGCGGCCGGCAAGGGACTCGGAGGTGTAGTCGCCCTCGACGACGACCTCGGACTCGCTGGTGTACTCCTCGACGTTGCCCTCGAACTCTTCGACGGGGGTCGTCTCGGCGGTGGTCTCGGCCACGATGCTCCTCAGAATTTTCTACGTCTTAGGGGGTGGCCGGAACTACTGCGCGACCTGGGTGATCTCGAACGGCACCGGCTGCTGGGCAGCGTGGGGGTGCTGGTCGCCCGAGTAGACCTTCAGCTTCGAGAGCATCTGACGGCCCAGGGTGTTCTTGGGGAGCATGCCCTTGATGGCCTTCTCGACGGCCTTCTCCGGGTTGTTCGCCAGGAGGTCGTCGTAGCGCACCGAACGGAGACCGCCCGGGTAACCCGAGTGGCGGTACGCCATCTTCTGGGTCGCCTTGTTGCCGGACAGGTGAACCTTGTCGGCGTTGACGATGATGACGAAGTCGCCCATGTCCATGTGGGGGGCGTAGGTCGGCTTGTGCTTACCCCGCAGGAGGGCAGCGGCCTGGGTCGCCAGACGGCCGAGGACAACGTCCTGGGCGTCGATGACGAGCCACTGGCGCGAGATGTCGCCGGGCTTGGGGCTGAACGTACGCACGCGTATGCCTTCGCTTCTTCAGTGGTGGTATCCCAAGGGCGCAAGCCCCACGGGAAGGTCCTGACAGGGTCACCACGGACGATCACGACAGCCCTCGTTCGCATCGGGGACGCAACCCGTGCGCGAACTGCTGGTCATCGGTCCGGTGGACCGGCGCAAGGCCTTTCACGTGAGAATGAGAAAGCCAATACGCATAACAAACCAGCAGGATACCCAGCAGACCCGAGACGGGTCAAAACGCGGTCCGCGATGCCGATTCTGCTGGCGTCGCGGCGCACTCCGGTTCGGTCCTGGGTGGGGACCCCGCAGTTGTTACAGGGTCCAGAGTAACCCGTCCCGGACGCAGCACACGACGCGCCAGCAGAAAGGCCAGCCCGCACAGGGTCGCCGCGTCCCGAAAGGCACGCCGCTTGCGCTCGACCTCCGAGGGCCACGGGATGCCCGCCGTCTGCGGCACCAGCGCCACCCAGAACCAAGGCGTGCGCGGCATCGAGCCCTCCCGCACCCCCGACGCCAGCAGCAGCGGGAGCACCACCAGCAGGTAGTGGTCGAAGGACGGACGCGACACCAGGAACGCGGCGAGCATCACCATGCAGGCCGTCTCCACCAGCCGCAGCTCCCCCGCGTCCGCGTCGGCCCGCCGCCACCGCGTCCACGCCCCCCACAGCACGACCGACGCCCCCGCGAAGGCCACCAGCACCGCCACCGGCGCCGGCACCCCCAGCCGGGGCAGCACCGCGATCGGCGAGGCGTCCCACGGCAGGGCGTAGGCGTCCTGCCCCTGGAACAGGAACGGCAGCGTCTTGGTGAAGAACAACGTCGGGCTCGGCATCAGCAGCGCCCCGACCAGCGACATCCCCACCGGCACCAGCACCGCCGGCGCGAGCCCCCGCCACTGCCGGGCCAGCACGAAGAGCAACCCGATCGGCACCAGCATCGGCTTGCAGGCGATCGCCAGCCCCACCACCAACCCGGCCGCGCCCCACGAACGCCGGTGCGCCAGCAGCAGCGCCACCGGCAGGGCGGCCGCCGAGATCGCCGTCCAGTTGCCGATCAGCACGAGGTTCGCGTACGGCTCGTAGGCCAGCGCCAACAGGCCGAGGCCGCCCACCGCGAACCGGGAGCACAGCGGCACCGAGAACAGCCGCAGCGCCGCCCACCACCCCACCCCGACCAGCCCCGAGATGCCCACCGGCAACAGCCAGCGCAGCACCTCGCGCGGCAACAGGGCCTCCGGCACCGCCATGATCACGGCGCTCGGCAGGTAGAGGAAGCGTTTGTCCTCGTACGGGGAGATCCCGGCCATCAGCGCGTCGGCGGCCTTGACCACGAAGGCGTTGTCCGAACCCCAGTTGGCGCGCAGGCTCGTCGACACCGCGACGGTCAGCAGCACCACGAGGGAGACCACCCGCAGGGACCGGGGCGCCGGCCTGAGCAGCCAGACGGTCAGCCGGTCCCCCGCTTCCGGGTGGTCCCACTTGATGAGCCAGGTGCTAGGCCGCAGCCCCACGACGCCTCCCACTTCACCGGCGCGGGGGATGGTCGCCCCTCAGCGCTCGCGCTCGACCCGACGTTCGTCCCGGGCGGGACCGCGTCCGTCGAACGCGCGGCTTCCCCTCAGCGCTTGCGCTCAACCCGACGTTCGTCCCAGACGGGTTCCTGAGTCTCCCTCACAACACCGTCCGAACCGAAGACCAGGTAACGGTCAAATGTGCGCGCGAACCACCGGTCGTGCGTGACGCACAACACGGTGCCGTCGTAGGACTCCAAGCCGTCCTGCAGCGCCTCCGCCGACTCCAGGTCGAGGTTGTCCGTCGGCTCGTCCAGCAGCAGCGCCGTGGTGCCGGCCAGCTCCAGCAACAGGATCTGGAAGCGCGCCTGCTGACCGCCCGAAAGCTTCTCGAAGGGCTGGTCGCCCTGTCGCTCCAGCTCGTAGCGGCGCAACGCGCCCATCGCCTGGCCCAGCGGCTTGGCCGCCTCCGTCCACAGGATGTCCACGAGCGTGCGCCCGAACAGCTCGGGGTGCGCGTGGGTCTGCGCGAAGTGCCCCGGCACCACCCGGGCGCCCAGCTTCCACGTACCGGTGTGCTTGACGTCCTCGCCCGCCATCAGGCGCAGGAAGTGCGACTTCCCGGAGCCGTTCGAGCCGAGCACCGCGACCCGCTCCCCGTAGAACACCTCCAACGAGAAGGGCTTCATCAGCCCGGTGAGCTCCAGGTTCTCCACCGTCAGCGCCCGCACCCCGGTACGACCGCCCTTGAGCCGCATCCGGATGTCCTGCTCCCGCGGCGGCTCCGGCGGCGGGCCGGCGTCCTCGAACTTCTGGAAGCGGGTCTGCATCGCCCGGTACCGCGAGGCCATGTCCGGGCTGCTCGCCGCCTGGTTGCGCAGCCGCAGCACCAGCGCCCGCAGCCGGGCGTGCTCCTCGTCCCAGCGCCGCTTCAGCTCCTCGAAACGGGCGAAGCGCTCCTTGCGGGCGTCGTGGTACGTGCCGAAGCCCGCGCCGTGCACCCACACGTCGGAGCCGGTCGGGCTCGCCTCCAGGCTGATGATCTTCTCCGCGGCCCGGGTCAGCAGCTCCCGGTCGTGGGAGACGAAGAGCACCGTCTTGCGGGTGGCCCTCAGCTGCTCCTCCAGCCACCGCTTGCCCGGGACGTCGAGGTAGTTGTCCGGCTCGTCGAGCAGCAGCACCTCGTCCGGTCCGCGCAGCAGCGCCTCCAGCACGAGCCGCTTCTGCTCACCGCCCGACAGCGTGCGCACCTGGCGGTACTGGGCGCTGTCGTACGGGATGTCCAGCGCGGCCGTCGTGCAGACGTCCCACAGGGTCTCCGCTTCGTAACCCTGGACGTCGGCCCAGTCGCTGAGCGCCTGCGCGTAGGCCATCTGCGCGGCCTCGTCGTCGACGGTCAGGATCAGGTGCTCGGCCCGGTCCACGGCCTCGGCCGCCGCCCGGATCCGCGGCTGCGACACCGAGACCAGCAGGTCCCGTACGGTCGTCTCGTCCCGGACCGAGCCCACGAACTGCGACATCACGCCGAGCCCGCCGCTGATGGCGACGCCGCCGCCGTGCGGCTGGAGCTCGCCGGAGATCAGCTTGAGCAGGGTGGTCTTGCCGGCGCCGTTCGCCCCCACCAGGGCCACCACCGAGCCCTCCCCCACGCGGAAGGAGACGTCGGGGAGCAGGACCCGCCCGTCGGGAAGGTAGTACTCCAGGTGGTTGGCTTCGAGATGTCCCATGCAGGCATTGTCCCGGTCCCCCCGCGATCCGCCCAAACGCACATGCGGATCGGCGGACCGGTGGATCAGCAGCAGCCGGCTCCCGGCAGGGTCCGCAGGTTGCGCGCTTCCTTGCTGCGGGCGGCCAGCAGTTCGTCGGCGGGGTAGCCGACCTCCTCCAGGGTGAGCCCGTGCGGCTTCACCACGTGGACCGAGGAGTCCCGCACGCCGGCGGCCAGCACCTCGCCGGGCCAGGTCACCGGCCGGTGCCCGTCGCCGACGTGCAGCAGCGCGCCCACCAGCGAGCGGACCATGTTGTGGCAGAAGGCGTCGGCGCGGACGGTCGCGGTGATGATCCCGTCGTCGGCCCGCTCCCAGCGGAGCTGCTGGAGCGTACGGATCGTCGTGGCGCCCTCGCGCTTCTTGCAGTACGCGGCGAAGTCGTGCTCCCCGAGCAGCGCGGCGGCGGCCTCGTTCATGGCGTCGACATCCAGCGGCCACTGGTGCCACAGCACGTGTCCGCGGCGCAGCGGGTCCACCCCGGCCCGGTGGTCGCCGACGCGGTAGGCGTAGCGGCGCCAGATGGCCGAGAACCGGGCGTTGAAGCCCTCGGGGGCCTCGGCGGCCCGCCAGACCCGTACGTCCTGCGGGAGCCGTCCGGCGAGCCGGCGCAGCAGCTTGTCCCGGTGCTCGGCCCACACCTCCTCGGCCAGGTCGAACTGGGCGACCTGCCCGCGGGCGTGCACACCCGCGTCCGTACGACCGGCGACGGTCAGCTCGACGGGGTCCGCGAGCCGCATCACGGTCCGCAGCGCCGACTCCAGCTCGCCCTGCACGGTCCGCAGCACGCGCTGCTTCGCCCAGCCGGAGAAGTCCTTGCCGTCATACGACAGGTCCAGCCGCACCCGGACATGCCCGGGCTCCACCTCGTCACTCACGTGACCGATCCTCTCAGGGGTGTTCCAGGGCCGTGTTCCAGGGCCGTGTTCCCCGGCTGTGTTCCCGGGCCGTGTTCCCGGGCCGTGTTCCAGGGTTGTGTTCCCGGGCCGTGTTCCAGGGTCGTGTTCCCGGGCCGTGTACCCGGGAGAACGCGGGAACGGGCCCGCCCCGGGAAGGGGCGGGCCCGTTCAGAGCCGTTCGGCGTGATCCCGGAAGGGGATCAGGCCTCCTTGGTCTCCTCGGCGGCGGGAGCCTCGGTGGCCTCCGCCTCCTTCACGGCGCGCTTGGTGGCGGCCTCGGCCTCACCAGTGGCCTGCTGGGCGACCGTCAGGGCCTCGACCAGCTCGATGACCGCCATCGGGGCGTTGTCGCCACGACGGTTGCCGATCTTGGTGATGCGCGTGTAACCACCGGGGCGGTTCTCGTAGCGCGGGGCGATCTCGGTGAAGAGCGTGTGCACGATGCTCTTGTCCGTGATCGTCTGCAGCACCAGGCGACGGTTGTGGATGTCGCCCTTCTTGGCCTTGGTGACCAGACGCTCGGCGTAGGGACGCAGGCGACGGGCCTTGGCCTCGGTGGTGGTGATGCGGCCGTGCTCGAAGAGCGACTTCGCGAGGTTCGCGAGGAGGTGCTTCTCGTGCGCGGCGCTGCCGCCGAGACGGGCACCCTTTGCGGGACGCGGCATGGTGTTACTCCTTCATATCTGCACCGGCCGTGTCAGGTACCGGTGTCAGTTCCCCCGAGGCGGACGCCGCGGGAAAGTCTGTGCTGCGAGCCGAAGCTCAGTACTGCTCGGTCTCGACGAAACCGGCGTCCGCGTCGTCGTCGGCGCCGAAGGCGTCGGCGGCGGCGGTCGGGTCGAATCCGGGCGGGCTGTCCTTGAGGGCCAGACCCATGCCGGCGAGCTTCGCCTTGACCTCGTCGATCGACTTCGCACCGAAGTTGCGGATGTCGAGCAGGTCGGCCTCGGAACGCGCCACGAGCTCACCCACGGAGTGGATGCCCTCGCGCTTGAGGCAGTTGTACGAGCGGACCGTGAGCTCGAGCTCCTCGATCGGCAGCGCCAGATCGGCGGCCAAGGCCGCGTCCGTCGGCGAGGGGCCCATGTCAATGCCCTCGGCGTCGATGTTGAGCTCGCGCGCCAGACCGAACAGCTCGACCAGGGTCTTACCGGCGGACGCCATGGCGTCGCGCGGGCGCATGGCCTGCTTGGTCTCGACGTCGACGATCAGCTTGTCGAAGTCGGTGCGCTGCTCGACTCGGGTCGCCTCGACCTTGTAGGTGACCTTGAGGACCGGGCTGTAGATGGAGTCGATCGGGATGCGACCGATCTCCTGGCCCAGCTGCTTGTTCTGGACGGCGGAGACGTAGCCGCGACCGCGCTCGACGGTCAGCTCCATCTCCAGCTTGCCCTTGCCGTTGAGCGTGGCGAGGACCAGGTCCGGGTTGTGCACCTCGACACCGGCCGGGGGCGCGATGTCGGCGGCGGTGACCAGGCCGGGACCCTGCTTGCGCAGGTACATCACGACCGGCTCGTCGTGCTCCGAGGAGACGACCAGCTGCTTGATGTTGAGGATGATGTCGGTGACGTCTTCCTTGACACCCGGCACGGTGGTGAACTCGTGCAGCACGCCGTCCACGCGGATGCTCGTGACGGCGGCACCCGGGATCGAGGAGAGCAGGGTGCGGCGCAGGGAGTTACCGAGGGTGTAGCCGAAGCCCGGCTCCAGCGGCTCGATCACGAACCGCGAGCGGTACTCGTCGACGACCTCTTCGGTCAGCGAGGGACGCTGAGCGATCAGCATGTCTGTGTTCCTTCATTCGTGGACGCCCACTATTTGACGTCCGACGGGCACTACGTACCGCAAGGGTACGGGCGGCACGTCCCCCCGAAGGGGTTCGTACCGCCCGAACACTCAAAGACGCACAGGTGCGTCCGTCGCGTCAGACGCGGCGGCGCTTCGGCGGACGGCAGCCGTTGTGCGGGGTGGGGGTGACGTCCTGGATCGAGCCGACCTCGAGGCCGGTGGCCTGGAGGGAGCGGATCGCGGTCTCACGGCCGGAGCCGGGACCCTTGACGAAGACGTCGACCTTGCGCATGCCGTGCTCCTGCGCGCGGCGGGCGGCCGACTCGGCGGCCATCTGCGCGGCGAAGGGGGTGGACTTGCGCGAGCCCTTGAAGCCGACGTGGCCGGCGGAGGCCCAGGAGATCACGTTGCCCGCGGGGTCCGTGATCGAGACGATCGTGTTGTTGAACGTGCTCTTGATGTGGGCGTGCCCATGAGCGACGTTCTTCTTTTCCTTGCGGCGCACCTTCTTGGCAGCGCCCTGACGACCCTTGGGGGGCATCTAAATCTCCTACGGGAGGTGGTCGGTCCTACAGCGCAAGACCGCTGAACAGGACTACTTCTTGCCCGGCTTCTTCTTACCGGCGATCGCGCGACGCGGACCCTTGCGGGTACGGGCGTTCGTGCTGGTGCGCTGACCGTGCACCGGGAGGCCACGACGGTGGCGAATACCCTGGTAGCACTGGATCTCGACCTTGCGGCGGATGTCGGCCTGGATCTCGCGGCGGAGGTCACCCTCGGTGCGGAGGTTGGCGTCCACGTACTCGCGGATCTTGACCAGGTCTTCTTCGGCCAGGTCACGAACGCGGGTGTTCGGGTTCACACCGGTGGCCGCAAGGATTTCCTTGGACCGGGTGCGACCGACACCGAAGACGTAGGTGAGTGCGATCTCCACGCGCTTTTCGCGCGGGATGTCAACACCGGAAACGCGTGCCATTCAATGGCTCCTGTGTGTTCGGGGGTCTTCAGCAGAATCGACCCCGACCGCCGACCACACCTGATGGGTGGTGGTACGTCCGGGTCCCCGGCCCCCGCCGGAGGTGCCGCCGGCTCCTGTCGGAGCTGGGCGGATTCTGCGTATGTACGTTTTCTTACGTCGCGCGAAGAACTGCGGAAGGCAGGTCGGTCGGCGTGCGTCAGCCCTGGCGCTGCTTGTGGCGCAGGTTGTCGCAGATGACCATGACCCGACCGTGACGGCGGATCACCTTGCACTTGTCGCAGATCTTCTTGACGCTCGGCTTGACCTTCATTGGGTGAGGTTCTCCGGGTCAGTGCCACCACCCGCGCCGGACGAATGCCCGGTCGGGAGTGAAGACAAGATCTACTTGTATCGGTAGACGATCCGGCCACGCGTCAGGTCGTACGGGGAGAGCTCCACGACGACCCGGTCATCAGGGAGGATGCGGATGTAGTGCATGCGCATCTTGCCGCTGATGTGCGCGAGGACCTTGTGACCGTTCTGGAGTTCCACCCGGAACATCGCGTTCGGGAGGGACTCGATCACGGTGCCCTCGATTTCGATGGCACCTTGCTTCTTGGCCACGCTTCGCCTTTCGAATCGGCTACCTTGATCGACCTCATGCGCCATGCAGACATGGAAGTGCACGAGAGCCGACGAGTCAGTCTACGTCAGGGCACCGAGAAAGACGAATCCGGAAAGTGTGCCCCAGAGTCTAGATCATTAACCGAGCGGGTCCGGCGCCGTCGTGACGCCGTACTCCGCCAACTTCGCCTTCCCGCAGTCCGGGCTGGTCAGGACGATGGGCCCGGCCTCGGTCAGCGCGATGGAGTGCTCCCAGTGCGAGGACCAGGTCCCGTCCGTCGTGATGACCGTCCAGTCGTCCGCCAGTACCTCCGTCTGGGCGGTGCCCAGCGAGACCATCGGCTCGATCGCCAGGCACAGGCCGGGGACGAGCTTGATGCCCTTGCCCCGCTTGCGCGAGACGTAGTTCAGCAGGTGCGGGTCCATGTGCATCTCGGACCCGATGCCGTGGCCGCCGTAGTCCTCGATGATCCCGAACTTGCCGAGGCTGTGCTCACCCGTCGTGGGACGCGGCTGGCGCTTGATGTACGTCTCGATCGCCTTCGAGATGTCGACCAGGCGGTTGCCGAGCTTCATCGCCGCGATGCCCGCCCACATCGACTCCTCGGTGACCCGGGACAGCTCGACCAGCTCCGGGGCGTGACCGTCGCCCACGAAGGCCGTGTACGCCGCGTCGCCGTGCCAACCGTCGATGATGGCGCCGGCGTCGATGGAGATGATGTCGCCGTCCTTGAGGACCGTCTTGTCGTCCGGAATGCCGTGGACGACGACCTCGTTCACCGACGTGCAGATCGTCGCGGGGAAACCGCCGTAGCCGAGGAAGTTCGACTTGGCGCCGGCGTCCGCGATGACCTTGCGCGCCACCATGTCCAGATCCCGGGTCGTGGAGCCGGGCACCGCGGCCTCACGGGTCGCCGCGTGGATCGCGGCGACGACCAACCCTGCCTCGCGCATCTTCGCGATCTGCTCGGGGGTCTTGATCTGAACCATGAAACGGGCCTTCCACCTTCGAAACCGGGTCTTCTCAACAGTACGGCCGCGATGCCCCAAGGACACCGCGGCCGTACGCGCACGCATTTACAGCGGGACTACTTCTGCAGGGCATCCATCGCGCGCTTGGTGACGTCCGCGACCTCACCGAGGGCCGGGATGGTCACCAGCAGGCCCTGGGCCTTGTAGTAGTCGATGATCGGCTCGGTCTGCGTGTGGTAGACCTCCAGCCGGTTGCGGACCGTGGCCTCGGAGTCGTCGTCGCGCTGGTACAGCTCGCCACCGCAGGTGTCGCAGACACCCTCGGTCTTCGGCGCGGCGTACGTGACGTGGAAGACGTGCGCGGAGTCCTTGCGGCACACGCGACGGCCG
This sequence comes from Streptomyces sp. NPDC048383, assembly GCF_040651775.1. NCBI lineage: Bacteria > Bacillati > Actinomycetota > Actinomycetes > Kitasatosporales > Streptomycetaceae > Streptomyces > Streptomyces sp. NPDC048383. The sequence continues at coordinate 20,778 of NZ_JBEZKS010000062.1, read as the reverse complement.
GCGATGCGCTTGACGACCTCGTCCTCCTCGACCTCCAGGTCGAGGACGGCGTCCAGCTCCATGCTTCCGGACACGAGCATCGCGTCGAGGGCCTCGGCCTGCGAGACGTTGCGCGGGAACCCGTCGAGCAGGAAACCGTTCACGGCGTCCGGCTGCTCCATGCGGTCCTTGGCCATGCCGATGGTGATCTCGTCGGGGACGAGGTCGCCGGCGTCCATGAACGCCTTCGCGCGCAGGCCCAGGTCCGTGCCCTGGCTGATGTTGGCCCGGAACAGGTCGCCCGTGGAGATGTGCGGGATGTTCAGGTTCTTGGCGAGGTACGCAGCCTGCGTTCCCTTGCCCGCACCGGGCGGTCCGACGAGGACGATTCGCATCAGCGGAGGAACCCTTCGTAATTGCGCTGCTGGAGCTGGCTCTCGATCTGCTTCACGGTTTCCAGACCCACACCCACGATGATCAGGATGCTCGTCCCGCCGAACGGGAAGTTCTGGTTCGCCCCGAAGCCCGCCAACGCCATTGTCGGCACAAGAGCGATGAGACCCAGGTACAGCGAGCCGGGCCAGGTGATCCGGTTGAGTACGTAGCTCAGGTACTCGGCGGTCGGCCGGCCGGCGCGGATGCCCGGGATGAAGCCACCATACTTCTTCATGTTGTCGGCAACTTCCTCGGGGTTGAACGAGATCGCCACGTAGAAGAACGCGAAGAAGACGATCAGGAGGAAGTAGACGGCGATGTAGTACGGGTGGTCGCCCTTGACGAAGTGCTTCTGGATCCAGTTGGCCCAGCCGGCGGTCGAGCCGCTGAACTGCACCACCAGGGCCGGGATGTACAGCAGCGACGAGGCGAAGATGACGGGGATGATGCCCGCCTGGTTCACCTTGAGCGGGATGTAGGTCGAGGTACCGCCGTAGGCACGGCGGCCGATCATGCGCTTCGCGTACTGGACCGGAATCCGGCGCTGTGCCTGTTCCACGAAGACGACGAGGCCGACCATCGCGAGACCGACGAGCATGACCACGCCGAACTCGACCCAGCCTCCGGCGATCTTGCCCTGGAGCTTGATCGTCCAGAGGGAGCCGACGAAGCCGGCGGCGATCGAGATGAACATCAGGATCGACATTCCGTTGCCGATGCCGCGGTCGGTGATGAGCTCACCGAGCCACATGACGACACAGGTACCGGCGGTCATGGTGATCACCATGACGACGGTGGTGAAGATCGACCGGTCGGGGACGATCTGCGAGGCGACCGAGCAGTTCCCGAACAGCGCTCCGGTCCGCGCGGTGGCGACGAGACCGGTGCCCTGCAGGATCGCGAGCGCGACCGTCAAATAGCGCGTGTACTGAGTGATCTTCGCCGTGCCGGACTGGCCCTCTTTCTTGAGGGTCTCCAGCTTCGGGATGACCACGGTCAGCAGCTGCAGGATGATGCTCGCCGTGATGTAGGGCATGATGCCGAGCGCGAAGATCGTGATCTGCAGCAGCGCACCGCCGCTGAACATGTTGACCAGACCGAAGAGGCTGTTGCTGCCATTCCCCATCTGGTCCAGACAGATCTGAACGTTCTTGTAGCTCACGCCGGGTACCGGGATGTGGGACCCGAGCCGATACAGCACGATGATGCCGAGCGTGAAGAGCAGCTTCTTGCGCAGGTCGGGCGTCTTGAACGCCCGGGCGAACGCGGTGAGCACGGTGCCTCCTGCGACCCCCGCGCTACTGCGTCAGAGGTGACGGTCTGAGGGATCGACGAATACGTACAAGCAAAGGTGCAGGCCACCTTACCGGCGACTACACCCCCCGTGGAACGACCAACCGGGGATGCCCCATATGTGAGGCATCCCCGGTCGGGTTTCTAGCTATTTGTCACTGAGTTTTGTCTTAGACGAGCTCGGTGACGGTGCCGCCGGCAGCGGCGATCTTCTCCTTGGCGGAGGCGGAGACGGCGTCAACCGAAACCTGCAGCGCCACGGAGAGCTCGCCCTGGCCCAGGACCTTGACGAGGCTGTTCTTGCGAACCGCGCCCTTGGCGACCAGGTCGGCCACCGTGACTTCTCCACCCTCGGGGTAGAGAGCGCCGAGCTTGTCCAGGTTCACGACCTGGAACTCGGTGCGGAACGGGTTCTTGAAGCCCTTGAGCTTCGGCAGACGCATGTGGAGGGGCATCTGCCCACCCTCGAAGCGCTGCGGGATCTGGTAACGGGCCTTCTGGCCCTTCGTACCACGACCGGCCGTCTTACCCTTCGACGCCTCACCACGACCGACACGGGTCTTCGCGGTCTTGGCGCCGGGGGCGGGACGGAGGTTGTGGGCCTTCAGCGGGCTGTTCTCAGCCATGTTAGTCAACCTCCTCAACCGTCACGAGGTGGCGGACGGTCTGCACCATTCCGCGGAACTCGGGGCGGTCCTCCTTGACGACCACGTCGTTCAGGCGCTTGAGCCCGAGCGAACGCAGAGTGTCGCGGTGGTTCTGCTTGCTGCCGATGTACGACTTCGTCTGCGTGATCTTGAGGCGAGCCATTACGCACCCGCCCCGGCACGTGCACGAAGCAGAGCCGCGGGGGCGACGTCCTCGAGGGGCAGACCACGGCGAGCCGCGATCTCCTCGGGACGCTGCAGGCCCTTGAGGGCCGCCACGGTCGCGTGCACGATGTTGATCGCGTTCGAAGAGCCGAGCGACTTCGACAGGATGTCGTGAACGCCGGCGCACTCCAGAACGGCGCGCACCGGGCCACCGGCGATAACACCGGTACCGGGGGAAGCCGGCTTCAGGAGCACGACGCCCGCGGCACGCTCGCCCGTGATCGGGTGAGGAATGGTGCCCTGGATGCGCGGAACCTTGAAGAAGGACTTCTTGGCTTCCTCGACACCCTTGGCGATGGCCGCGGGAACTTCCTTGGCCTTGCCGTAACCGACACCTACAGTGCCGTCACCGTCGCCCACCACGACCAGCGCGGTGAAGCTGAAGCGGCGACCACCCTTGACAACCTTGGCGACGCGGTTGATCGCGACAACGCGCTCAACGTAAGCGGTCTTCTCGGCGGCAGGGCCACCGTCGCGACCCTTCCGGTCCCGCCGCTCGCCGCCACCGGCACCGCTTCCGCGGCGCTGGGGTCCAGCCATTGGATTACCTCTCTCTGTTACGTCCGTGAGTCCCGGAACCGGGGCTTAGAACTTCAGCCCGGCTTCGCGGGCGGCGTCAGCCAGAGCGGCAATGCGCCCGGCGTATCGGTTGCCACCGCGGTCGAAGACAACGGTCTCCACGCCGGCAGCCTTCGCACGCTCGGCCACGAGCGCGCCGACGGCCTGGGCCTGGGCGCTCTTGTCGCCTTCGCCACCGCGGATCGAGGTGTCCAGGGTCGACGCGGACGCCAGGGTGTGACCCTGGAGGTCGTCGATGACCTGAGCAACGATGTTGCGGTTGGAACGCGTCACGACGAGGCGCGGACGCTCCGCCGTACCCGACACGTTCTTGCGAATGCGGATGTGGCGGCGAGCCTTGGCAGCGCGCTTGTACGCGTCGCCCTTGGCGATCTTCACACCGTATGCCATGGCTACTTACCAGCCTTTCCGACCTTGCGGCGGATGACTTCGCCGGCGTACTTGACACCCTTGGCCTTGTACGGGTCGGGCTTCCGCAGCTTGCGGATGTTGGCGGCGACCTCGCCGACCTTCTGCTTGTCGATGCCCTCGACCGAGAACTTGGTGGGCGACTCGACCTTGAAGGAGATGCCCTCGGGCGCCTCGATCAGGATCGGGTGGCTGTACCCAAGCTGGAACTCCAGGTTGGAGCCCTTCGCGGCGACGCGGTAACCGACACCGCTGATCTCGAGAGCCTTGACGTATCCCGTGGTCACACCGGTGATCATGTTCGCCACCAGCGTGCGGGACAGGCCGTGCAGGGCCTTGTTCTGACGCTCGTCGTTGGGGCGGGTGACGTTCAGGACGCCGTCCTCACCCTTGACGATCTCGATCGGCGCCTTGACGGTGTGCGTGAGGGTGCCCTTGGGGCCCTTCACGCCGACCGTCTGGCCGTCGATGGTGACGTCCACACCGGCGGGAACCTGGATGGGGAGCTTGCCGATTCGCGACATTGCTTTTCCTCCGTTCCCGACTACCAGACGTAGGCGAGGACTTCCCCACCTACGCCCTTCTTGCCTGCCTGCTGGCCGGTGAGGAGACCGTGGGACGTGGAGATGATCGCCACGCCCAGGCCGCCGAGCACCTTCGGCAGGTTGGTGGACTTCGCGTACACGCGCAGACCGGGCTTCGAGATCCGCTTGATGCCCGCAATGGAGCGCTCGCGGTTCGGCCCGAACTTCAGCTCGAGGACGAGGTTCTTGCCGACCTCGGCGTCCTCGACCTTCCAGCCGGTGATGAAACCCTCCTGCTTGAGGATCTCTGCGATGTGCGACTTGATCTTGCTGTGCGGCATCACGACGGTGTCGTGGTACGCCGAGTTAGCGTTACGCAGACGAGTGAGCATGTCTGCGATCGGGTCAGTCATGGTCATGAAGTGGCCTTCGGCCTCTCTCGCCGGGGTTTCCTGTATGCGCCATCCCTCTCCCCACTCAGAGGCGGGACGGGTGCGGCGCGGGGACCTACGGCGTAGTAAGTCGTTATGGGCGGCGGACGCCCAACCACACAAGCCTAAGGCATGCGCGGGTGGGCATCCGCCGTCCAGATGCTTACCGAGAGTGCCTGGTACTTCTCAAGTCCTTACGGACGAGAGGGAGTTACCAGGAGCTCTTGGTCACGCCCGGCAGCTCGCCACGGTGAGCCATCTCACGAAGGCACACGCGGCACAGGCCGAACTTGCGGTACACGGAGTGGGGGCGACCGCAGCGCTGGCAGCGGGTGTACGCACGCACACCGAACTTGGGCTTGCGGGCAGCCTTCGCGATGAGAGCCTTCTTCGCCATCTCGCTTACGCCTCCTTGAAGGGGAAGCCGAGGTGACGAAGGAGCGCGCGGCCCTCAGCGTCGTTGGTCGCCGTGGTGACCACGGTGATGTCCATACCCCGGGTACGGTCGATCTTGTCCTGGTCGATCTCGTGGAACATGACCTGCTCCGTGAGACCGAAGGTGTAGTTGCCACGGCCGTCGAACTGCTTCGGCGACAGACCACGGAAGTCACGGATACGCGGCAGCGCGAGCGACAGCGTACGGTCCAGGAACTCCCACATGCGGTCACCACGGAGGGTGACGTGGCAGCCGATCGGCTGACCCTCACGCAGCTTGAACTGCGCGATGGACTTCCGGGCCTTCGTGACGGCCGGCTTCTGACCGGTGATCGTCGTCAGGTCCTTGATGGCGCCGTCGATCAGCTTGGAGTCGCGGGCGGCGTCGCCCACACCCATGTTGACCACGATCTTCACGAGGCCGGGAATCTGCATGACGTTCTCGTAGGAGAACTCCTCACGCAGCTTGCCCGCGATGTCCTCGCGGTACTTCGTCTTGAGACGCGGAGTGGTAGCCATCAGATGTCCTCACCCGTCCGCTTGGCAACGCGGATCTTGTTGCCCTCGTCGTCGAAGCGGTAGCCGACGCGGGTGACGACCTTCTTGCCGTCCTTCTCCACAACCAGCTGAACGTTGCTCACGTGGACCGGGGCCTCGGTGATGACGATGCCGCCGGCCTGGTTCTGCGCGGCCTTGGTGTGCTTCTTGACCCGGTTGACACCCTCGACCAGGACGCGGTTGTCAGCGGGGAAGGCGACGATGACCTTGCCCTGCTTGCCCTTGTCCTTGCCGGTGATGACCTGAACCAGGTCGCCCTTCTTGATCTTCATGCTTACAGCACCTCCGGCGCGAGCGAGATGATCTTCATGAACTTCTTCTCGCGCAGCTCACGGCCCACCGGGCCGAAGATACGGGTGCCGCGAGGGTCGCCGTCGTTCTTCAGAATGACAGCGGCGTTCTCGTCGAAGCGGATGTACGAGCCGTCCTGGCGGCGGCGCTCCTTGACGGTGCGAACGATGACAGCCTTGACGACGTCACCCTTCTTCACGTTGCCGCCGGGGATCGCGTCCTTGACGGTGGCGACGATGACGTCACCGACGCCCGCGTAGCGGCGACCGGAACCACCGAGAACACGGATGCAAAGGATCTCCTTGGCACCAGTGTTGTCGGCGACACGCAGTCGCGACTCCTGCTGGATCACGTGTATCTCCTGTTTGTCTGCCGGTTCCCGGCGGGGGCTTCACGCTCCGAAGAGCGCTCGCCCCCACCGAGCCTGGCGGAACGAATCCGGGGGAAACCCCCCGGACTGATTACTTGGCCTTCTCGAGGATCTCGACGATGCGCCAGCGCTTGCTCGCCGACAGCGGACGCGTCTCCATGATGAGGACGCGGTCGCCGACGCCGGCAGCGTTCTGCTCGTCGTGAGCCTTGAGCTTGTTCGTACGGCGGATGACCTTGCCGTACAGCGCGTGCTTGACGCGGTCCTCGACAGCGACGACGACGGTCTTGTCCATCTTGTCGCTGACGACCAGACCCTCACGGGTCTTGCGGAAACCGCGCTGCTCGGGGGTCTCAGTCACGTTCTTCTCGCTCATCAGGCGCTCTCCACCGTCTCGATACCGAGCTCACGCTCGTGCATCAGGGTGTAGATGCGAGCGATGTCCTTACGGACGGACTTGAGCCGGCCGTTGTTCTCCAGCTGACCCGTGGCCGCCTGGAAGCGGAGCTTGAACAGCTCCTCCTTGGCCTCGCGCAGCTTGCCAACGAGCTCCTCGTTGCCGAGCTCGCGCAGCTCGGACGCCTTGGTTCCCGTCGCCATCACGACTCACCTGCCTCGCGCCGAACAATCCGGCACTTCATCGGAAGCTTGTGAGCAGCGCGGGTGAGCGCCTCACGAGCAATCTTCTCGTTCGGGTAGGACAGCTCGAACATGACCCGGCCCGGGTGCACGTTCGCGATCCACCACTCGGGAGAACCCTTACCGGAACCCATGCGGGTCTCGGCAGGCTTCTTGGTGAGCGGGCGGTCCGGGTAAATGTTGATCCAGACCTTGCCGCCACGCTTGATGTGGCGGGTCATCGCGATACGAGCCGCCTCGATCTGGCGGTTCGTCACGTACGCCGGGGTCAGCGCCTGGATGCCGTACTCGCCGAACGAGACCTCAGTACCGCCCTTGGCCATACCGCGGCGCTTCGGGTGGTGCTGCTTGCGGTGCTTGACCCTACGAGGGATCAGCATGTCGGTCAGGCCTCCGTTCCGGTGCTCTCGGCCGGAGCGGCGGCGGGAGCGTCGGCCTTGGGGGCCTCGGCACCAGCAGCCTGCTGCGGCTTGCGGCCACCACGGCCGCCGCGCTCGCCACCACGGCCACCACGGCCGGCGGGACGGTCGCCAGCGCCCTGAGCACCACGGGCCGGGCGGTTACCCGCACGGGCCGCAGCGTTCTCGGCGCGAACCTCGGCGATGTTCTTGACGTCGCCCTTGTAGATCCAGACCTTCACACCGATACGGCCGAAGGTGGTCTTGGCCTCGAAGAAGCCGTAGTCCACGTTGGCGCGCAGCGTGTGCAGCGGCACACGACCCTCGCGGTAGAACTCGGAGCGGGACATCTCGGCGCCGCCGAGGCGACCGCCACACTGGATCTTGATGCCCTTGGCGCCGGCCTTCATCGTGCCCTGCATGCTCTTACGCATGGCGCGACGGAAGGAGACGCGGGAGGAGAGCTGCTCGGCAACGGCCTGGGCGACCAGCTGGGCATCGAGCTCGGGGTTCTTGACCTCGAGGATGTTCAGCTGGACCTGCTTGCCCGTGAGCTTCTCGAGGTCACCGCGGATGCGGTCGGCCTCGGCGCCACGGCGACCGATGACGATGCCCGGACGAGCGGTGTGGATGTCCACACGCACGCGGTCACGGGTGCGCTCGATCTCAACCTTCGAGATGCCGGCGCGCTCCATGCCGGACGTCATCATCCTGCGGATGGCGACGTCTTCCTTGACGTAGTCCTTGTACAGCTTGTCGGCGTACCAACGCGACTTGAAGTCGGTGGTGATGCCGAGCCGGAACCCGTGCGGGTTTACCTTCTGGCCCATTACCGGGAACCTTCCTTGCTGCTGACGACCACGGTGATGTGGCTGGTCCGCTTGCGGATCCGGTAGGCACGGCCCTGGGCACGCGGACGGAACCGCTTCAGGGTCGGGCCCTCGTCCACGTACGCCTCGCTGATGACCAGCGAAGAGGCGTCCGGGTGGTTGTAGTTGTGTGCGGCGTTGGCAATGGCGCTGTCCAGCACCTTGCCAACCGGCACGCTCGCGGCCTGCGGGGCGAAACGCAGGACCGCCTGAGCCTCCGTGGCATCCATGCCACGGATAAGGTCCACCACTCGGCGGGCCTTCATGGGCGTGACGCGGATGTACCGCGCCTGGGCCCTGGCTTCCATGGTTGTCCCTTCGGTGTAAGTCATAGTCGTAACCACCCCGCCTTTAGCGGCGCTTCGACTTCCGGTCGTCCTTGACGTGGCCGCGGAAGGTGCGAGTCGGCGAGAACTCGCCGAGCTTGTGGCCGACCATCGACTCGGTGACGAACACCGGGACGTGGGTCTTGCCGTTGTGCACCGCGATGGTGTGACCCAGCATGCTGGGGATGATCATCGAGCGACGGGACCAGGTCTTGATGACGTTCTTGGTGCCGGCTTCGTTCTGGACGTCCACCTTCTTTACGAGGTGGTCGTCGACGAAGGGCCCCTTCTTGAGACTGCGCGGCATCTAAACCCGCTCCTAGCGCTTCTTGTTCGTCTTGCGGCGGCGGACGATGTACTTGCTCGAAGCCTTCTTCGGCGAGCGAGTACGACCCTCCTTCTGACCCCACGGGGAGACCGGGTGGCGACCACCGCTGGTCTTACCCTCACCACCACCGTGCGGGTGGTCGACCGGGTTCATCGCGACACCGCGGACGGAGGGGCGAACGCCCTTCCAGCGCATGCGGCCGGCCTTGCCCCAGTTGATGTTCGACTGCTCGGCGTTGCCGACCTCGCCGACCGTGGCGCGGCAGCGCGCGTCGACGAGACGGATCTCGCCGGACGGCATGCGGAGGTGGGCCATGACGCCCTCCTTCGCCAGCAGCTGCACCGAGGCACCGGCGGAGCGGGCGAACTTGGCGCCGCCACCGGGACGGAGCTCGATCGCGTGGATCGTGGTACCGACCGGGATGTTGCGGAGTGCCAGGTTGTTGCCGGGCTTGATGTCGGCCGTGGGGCCGTTCTCAATCCGGTCGCCCTGCTTCAGGCTCTTCGGCGCGATGATGTAGCGCTTCTCGCCGTCGGCGTAGTGCAGCAGCGCGATGCGCGCCGTGCGGTTGGGGTCGTACTCGATGTGCGCGACCTTCGCCGGCACGCCGTCCTTGTCGTGACGACGGAAGTCGATCACGCGGTAGGCGCGCTTGTGACCGCCACCCTGGTGGCGAACAGTGATCCGACCGGTGTTGTTACGGCCGCCCTTGCTGTGCAGAGGGCGAACCAGCGACTTCTCCGGCGTGGACCGCGTGATCTCGACAAAGTCGGCGACGCTGGAGCCACGACGGCCCGGGGTCGTCGGCTTGTACTTGCGGATACCCATTTCTCAGTCCTCGTCCGATTCCGGACGACTAGACCTCCGTTAGGAGGCCTGGCCGCCGAAGATGTCGATTCGGTCGCCCTCAGCGAGGGTCACGATGGCGCGCTTGGTGTTCGCACGCTTGCCGAAACCGGTCTTGGTGCGCTTGCGCTTACCCTGACGGTTGATCGTGTTGACCCCGGTGACCTTGACCGAGAAGACCGCCTCGACGGCCTGCTTGATCTGGGTCTTGTTGGCGCCGGGCGCGACGATGAACGTGTACTTGTTCTCGTCCAGCAGCGCGTAGCTCTTCTCCGAGACAACCGGCTTGATCAGCAGGTCGCGCGGGTCAGTGAAGGTCTTGCTGGTAACGGTCGCCTCAGACATCAGGCGTCGCTCCCTTCGGTCTCGTCGGCCTTGGGGCCAGACACGAAGGACTCGAAAGCGGCCTTGGTGAAGACCACGTCGTCAGAGACGATCACGTCGTACGTGTTCAGCTGGCCCGGCTCCAGGATGTGAACCTGGGGCAGGTTGCGGGCGGACAGCCACGCGGCCTCGTCGGCGCGGTCGACGACCAGGAGCAGGTTCTTGCGCTCCGAGATCTTGCCGAACAGCGTCTTGGCGGCCTTCGTGGAGGCGGCACCCTCGACCACGCCGGTGATGACGTGGATGCGGGAGTGACGCGCACGGTCCGAGAGGGCACCGCGGAGAGCGGCGGCCTTCATCTTCTTCGGGGTCCGCTGGGAGTAGTCACGCGGCTGCGGGCCGTGGACGACGCCACCGCCGACGAACTGCGGAGCGCGGGTGGAACCCTGGCGAGCGCGGCCGGTGCCCTTCTGGCGGTACGGCTTGCGGCCACCACCACGGACTTCGCCACGACGCTTGGTCTTGTGCGTGCCCTGACGGGCAGCAGCCAGCTGAGCGACAACGACCTGGTGGATCAGCGGAACGCTGGTCTTGGCGTCGAAGATCTCCGCGGGGAGCTCGACGGTACCGGCCTTGTCGCCTGCCGGCGAAAGGATGTCAATGGTGCTCATTACCTCAAGCCCCCTTGGCCGCGGTACGGACCAGGACGAGGCCGCCGTTCGGACCGGGGACCGCACCCTTGATGAGGAGCAGACCCTTCTCCGCGTCAACCGCGTGGATGGTCAGGTTCTGGGTGGTGACGCGCTCGTTACCCATACGACCGGCCATGCGCATGCCCTTGAAGACACGCCCAGGGGTGGCGCAGCCACCGATCGAACCGGGGGAGCGGTGCTTGCGCTGGACGCCGTGACCGGCACCGAGGCCCTTGAAGTTGTGACGCTTCATGACACCGGCGAAGCCCTTGCCCTTGCTGTTGCCCGTGACGTCAACCTTGACGCCGGACTCGAACACCTCAGCAGTGATCTCCTGGCCGAGCGTGTACTCGCTGGCGTCGGAGGTGCGGAGCTCCACCAGGTGGCGGCGGGGGGTGACGTCGGCCTTGGCGAAGTGGCCCTTGAGGGGCTTGTTCACCTTGCGCGGGTCGATCTCGCCGAAGGCGATCTGGACCGACTCGTAGCCGTCGATGTCGTTCGTACGGACCTGGGTAACGACGCAGGGTCCGGCCTTGACCACGGTGACCGGGACGACACGGTTGTTCTCGTCCCAGACCTGGGTCATGCCGAGCTTCTCGCCCAGGACGCCCTTGATCTGCTTTGCCATCTTCTCGACGCCTCTCAGAGCTTGATCTCGATGTCAACGCCGGCCGGAAGGTCCAGGCGCATCAGCGAGTCAACGGTCTTGGGAGTCGGGTCGAGGATGTCGATCAGGCGCTTGTGCGTGCGCATCTCGAAATGCTCGCGCGAGTCCTTGTACTTGTGCGGCGACTTGATGACGCAGTACACGTTCTTCTCAGTGGGCAGCGGCACCGGGCCTGCGACCGACGCACCAGTGCGGGTCACCGTCTCGACGATCTTCTTCGCCGAGGAGTCGATGACCTCGTGGTCGTAGGCCTTGAGCCGGATGCGGATCTTCTGTCCCGCCATGGCTACTCCGTAGTCCTGTCTGTATGTGGAACGCTCTGGCTCCCGGTTGGCCGCGGGATGACTCCCGCAGTCTTTCCTCCGACCCACGCGGTCGGGCGTGTCGCACACCCTCTACAGAAAATTCCCATACGGAAATTCCCTCGTCCAAGGGGATGCGGTCCCTGACCGCGCATCGGGGGAGAGACACCCACCGAGTGCCTGGTAAGCACCTTGCTGACACTTCCCAGAAGATTCCCGTACGTCCGTCCCCATTGCTGCCCCGAAAGGCAGATTAAGGACGACGAGTACTGTGGGACTCGCTTCCGGTCCTCCCGGCGGGAGGCGCGCAGCATCGGCACTCAACCGAGCAACTTGAGTAGTCTGCCATACGGGACACGTACCTGGCCAATCGGGCGGAAGAGAATACCCCGCCGCGCGGACACGTCAAACTACGGCGCGCGTTTGCCCGACGGGGTCCCTGCCTGGTCAGGAGCGGGAAAGCGTCCCGCACTCCTCCTGGCGGCCGGTGTCGATGCCGCCGCTGCGGTCGTACGGATCGACCGCCGCGCCGGAGGGTTCCGGTCCGCTTGCCTCGCCGTCCGAGAAGAAGGACGGGTGCAGATAGCCGTCGTACCGGTCACAGGCCGTGTTGGCGACGTCCCGAAGGTTCGTGCGGATCCACAACGTCCCCGGCGTCGACTCCCACGCCTTCGGGTCCACGACCTGGAACGTCATCTCGCGCCGCACGATGGTCCGGGCCACGTCCTCCGGGTTCCCCCGGACCTTCACGAAGGGGTGGACGAAGGAGTAGTCCACCTTGATCTCGGCCTGGCCGGGCTCGGGACCCGCCTCCAGCCACATCCGCCCGCGCACCTTGACCACGTCGCCGACCGGTCGCAGCTCCGCGGGGTCGTACCGGGTGAACAGCTCCAGCGGGTCCGTCTCCTCGGTCGGCCGCTCGTACGCCGTCCGCATCCGCCGGTGCGTGTCGCCGTCCTTCGGATCGAGCAGCGCCAGCGCGGCCGCCGGGCGCTCGCCGCGCAGTACGGCCGGGTCCAGGTTGGCGGCCACCAGGAACTGCTTCGCCTTGGCGAGCCCGTCCGCGATCCGGTCCTGGTCCACGCCGTTGAGGGCCCGGGCCGGCGGCACCTCGATGGCGGCGGCGCCGTCCGCCCACTGGAGGGCCGGCGAGCCGCGGAACGGATCCTTCACGGTCGGCCTGTCGGGGTGCTCGACCTCCGGCGCCCCGGTCGGGCGGCCGGACTCCGCCGCCAACGGGCCGACGCGCTCCGCCTCTTGGCGCGCATCGGCCTTTCCCGTGACCCGGTCGATCAGCAGCTCCGGCCGCAGGGCGATCAGCGCCAGGCCGGCCACGAACAGGATCGCCGCCGCGCCCTTCAGTCGCCGCTTGCCCCTCCCCAGGCGCTCCCGCTCCTGCCAGGTCGGCCCGGTGCGCCAGCCCGGCGGCTCCGTCGCGGTCGCGTTCCGCCCGCGCCCGAAGCGGCCCGCCGCCTTCCGCCGTTCCTCGTCCTCGCGCCGCAGCCGCTCGGTCACCATCCGCGCCCGCGCGGACGGTTCCTTCGGCACGTCCGAACTCCGCTGCCCCGCCTGCTCGCCGAACCGCTGCCACTCCTCGTCGGATATGCGCGGTCCGTCGTCCTGCTGTGCCATCCCTGCCCCACCCCGTGAACCGTTCCACCGCGCCCGAAGGCGCCCCCTGTATCTGCGGTGCGAGCGTCTCATACGCCACCGACAGCCCTTCCGGCGCCCGTCCGCTCCCCCCGGGGCCGCCGGACATGCGGAAGGGCCCCTCCCCGCCGCCGGAGCGGTGGGAAGGGGCCCTTCCGTCATGCATGGTGTCCGCTCGCGCGGACGACCGGGTCAGAGCACGAAATTACTTCGTGATCTTGGTGACCTGGCCGGCGCCCACGGTACGACCACCCTCACGGATGGCGAACTTCAGGCCCTCTTCCATCGCGACGGGCTGGATGAGGTTGACCGTCATGTCGGTGTTGTCACCGGGCATGACCATCTCGGTGCCCTCGGGGAGGGTCACAACGCCCGTCACGTCCGTGGTACGGAAGTAGAACTGCGGGCGGTAGTTGTTGAAGAACGGGGTGTGACGGCCACCCTCGTCCTTCGACAGGATGTACGCGGCGGCCTCGAACTCGGTGTGCGGCGTGACCGAACCGGGCTTGATGATGACCTGGCCGCGCTCGACGTCCTCGCGCTTGATGCCACGGAGGAGCAGACCGACGTTCTCGCCCGCCTGGCCCTCGTCGAGCAGCTTGCGGAACATCTCGATGCCGGTGACCGTGGTGGTGGTCTTCTCCTGCTTGATGCCGATGATGTCAACGGTCTCGTTGACCTTCAGGACACCACGCTCGATACGACCGGTGACGACGGTGCCACGACCGGTGATCGTGAAGACGTCCTCGACGGGCATGAGGAAGGGCTTCTCGGTGTCACGCGGCGGGGTCGGGATCGCCTCGTCGACGGCGTCCATCAGGCCGAGGAGCTTGTCGCCCCACTCCTTGTCGCCCTCGAGCGCCTTCAGCGCGGAGACCTGGACGACCGGAAGGTCGTCGCCCGGGAAGTCGTACTCGGAGAGCAGCTCACGGACCTCGAGCTCGACGAGCTCCAGGATCTCCTCGTCGTCCACCATGTCGGCCTTGTTCAGGGCGACGACGATGTACGGGACGCCGACCTGGCGGGCCAGGAGCACGTGCTCCTTGGTCTGCGGCATCGGGCCGTCGGTGGCGGCGACCACGAGGATGGCACCGTCCATCTGCGCGGCACCGGTGATCATGTTCTTGATGTAGTCCGCGTGACCCGGGCAGTCGACGTGGGCGTAGTGACGCGCCTCGGTCTGGTACTCGACGTGCGCGATCGAGATGGTGATACCGCGCTGACGCTCCTCAGGAGCCTTGTCGATCTGATCGAAGGCCGAAGCCGCGTTCAGGTCCGGGTACTTGTCGTGCAGCACCTTGGTAATGGCGGCCGTGAGGGTCGTCTTACCGTGGTCAATGTGACCGATGGTGCCGATGTTGACGTGCGGCTTAGTCCGCTCGAACTTCGCCTTCGCCACGGGGGTCCTCCTGAGAGTGGTTCTGTACGCCTTGAATGGTCGGCGCCAGGTGATCTTTGCTGGATAGCCGGTTCCCCCGGGGCAGCGGGAGGGTTGCTCCTGTTGCCCCAGAGGCTCCGGTGACAAGCCTAAAGCGTGTACTCGGAAGAGTTACTCGCCCTTGGCCTTCGCGATGATCTCCTCAGCGACGTTCCGGGGAACCTCGGCGTAGGAGTCGAACTGCATCGAGTAGCTGGCGCGACCCGAGGTCTTGCTGCGGAGGTCTCCGACGTAGCCGAACATCTCCGAAAGCGGCACGAGGCCCTTCACGAGACGAGCGCCGTGACGCTCCTCCATGGCCTGGATCTGGCCACGGCGGGAGTTGATGTCACCGATGACGTCGCCCATGGACTCCTCGGGCGTGGTGACCTCAACGGACATCATCGGCTCGAGCAGGACGGGAGACGCCTTGCGAGCGGCTTCCTTGAAGGCCTGCGAACCGGCGATCTTGAAGGCGAGCTCCGAGGAGTCCACCTCGTGGTAGCCACCGTCGAGAAGAATGACGCGAACGCCGGTCATCTCGTAGCCGGCCAGGATGCCGAACTGCATGGCTTCCTGCGCACCGGCGTCGACCGAGGGAATGTACTCCCTCGGGATGCGGCCACCGGTGACCTTGTTGACGAACTCGTACGCCGGACCGTCGGCCTCGAGGATGGGCTCGATCGCGATCTGCACCTTGGCGAACTGACCGGTACCACCGGTCTGCTTCTTGTGGGTGTAGTCGTGACGCTCGACGGTCTTGCGGATCGTCTCGCGGTAGGCCACCTGCGGCTTGCCGACGTTGGCCTCGACCTTGAACTCGCGCTTCATGCGGTCGACCAGCACCTCGAGGTGCAGCTCGCCCATACCGCCGAGGATGGTCTGGCCGGTCTCCTCGTCCGAGTGGACGTGGAAGGAGGGGTCCTCCTCCGCCAGGGACTGGATGGCGACACCCAGCTTCTCCTGGTCGCCCTTGGACTTGGGCTCGATGGCGACCTGGATGACCGGAGCCGGGAAGTCCATGGACTCCAGGATCACGGGCGCCTTGTCGTCACACAGCGTCTCACCGGTGGTGGTCTGCTTCAGGCCCATGACGGCGACGATGTCACCGGCGCCCACCGACGCGATCTCCTCACGCTTGTTCGCGTGCATGCGGTAGATCTTGCCGATGCGCTCCTTCTTGCCCTTGACGGAGTTCAGCACCGCGGTGCCGGCCTCCAGGCGGCCCGAGTAAACCCGGACGAAGGTGAGCTTGCCGAGGTGCGGGTCACGCATGATCTTGAACGCGAGCGCCGCGAGGGGCTCCTCGTCCGAGGGCTTGCGCTTCACGACGACCTCGGCGTCACGGACGTCGTGGCCTTCGATGGCCTCGATGTCCAGCGGCGACGGGAGGTAGCGGACGACGGCGTCGAGCAGGGGCTGAACACCCTTGTTCTTGAACGCCGTACCACAGAACACCGCGGTGATCGTGGGCTCGCCCTTGCCCTTGCCGGAGCCGAGGATGATGCGACGCACGGCGGCGTGCAGCTGCTCGACGGAGGGCTCGTTGCCCTCCAGGAACAGCTCCATGATCTCGTCGTCGTTCTCGGCGACGGTCTCGACCAGCTTGCCGCGCCACTCTTCAGCAGCCTCGGTGTGCGTGGCCGGGATGTCGACGATGTCGTACATCTCGCCCTTGGTCGCCTCGGCGGACCAGACGAACGCCTTCATCGTGACGAGGTCGACGACACCCTGGAAGTCGGCCTCGGCACCGATGGGGAGCTGCATGACGATCGGAACCGCACCGAGGCGGTCCTTGATCATGTCGACGCAGCGGTGGAACTCGGCGCCGGTGCGGTCCAGCTTGTTGACGAAGCAGATGCGCGGGACGCCGTAGCGGTCCGCCTGACGCCAAACGGTCTCGGACTGCGGCTCAACACCGGCGACACCGTCGAACACGGTGACGGCGCCGTCGAGGACGCGGAGCGAACGCTCCACCTCGACGGTGAAGTCCACGTGACCCGGGGTGTCGATGATGTTGATGGTGTGGTCGACGTCTTCGAGCGGCCAGTGACAGGTGGTGGCGGCAGACGTGATGGTGATACCACGCTCCTGCTCCTGCTCCATCCAGTCCATCGTGGCGGCGCCGTCGTGGACCTCACCGATCTTGTAAGACACACCGGTGTAGAACAGGATGCGCTCGGTGGTGGTCGTCTTGCCCGCGTCGATGTGGGCCATGATCCCGATGTTGCGGACCTTGGCCAGGTCAAGCGAAGTGGTAGCCATAAGGCTTCGGTCTTCTCTCGGTCTCGATGTGGGGTGGGACTACCAGCGGTAGTGCGCGAAGGCCTTGTTGGACTCGGCCATCTTGTGCGTGTCCTCACGCTTCTTGACGGCCGCACCGAGGCCGTTCGAGGCGTCGAGGAGCTCGTTCATGAGGCGCTCGGTCATGGTCTTCTCACGACGGGCGCGGGAGTAACCCACGATCCAGCGCAGCGAGAGGGTGGCCGCGCGACCGGGCTTGACCTCGATCGGAACCTGGTAGGTCGCGCCACCGACACGGCGGGACTTGACCTCGAGCGACGGCTTGACGTTCTCCAGCGCGCGCTTCAGCGTGATGACCGGGTCAGCGCCGGTCTTCTCGCGGAGGCCTTCCATGGCGCCGTAAACGATGCGCTCGGCGGTGGAGCGCTTGCCGTTCAGGAGGATCTTGTTGATGAGCGACGTCACCAGAGGAGATGCGTAGACCGGGTCGATGATGACCGGGCGCTTCGGGGCGGGGCCCTTACGAGGCATTCTTACTTCTCCTTCTTGGCGCCGTAGCGGCTGCGGGCCTGCTTGCGGTTCTTGACAGCCTGGGTGTCAAGCGCACCGCGGATGATCTTGTAACGAACACCCGGCAGGTCCTTCACACGGCCACCACGCACGAGCACGATCGAGTGCTCCTGCAGGTTGTGTCCCTCACCCGGAATGTAAGCGGTGACCTCGATGCCGGAGGTCAGACGCACGCGCGCGACCTTACGGAGCGCCGAGTTCGGCTTCTTCGGGGTGGTCGTGAACACACGCGTGCAGACGCCGCGACGCTGGGGCGAAGCCTCAAGCGCGGGGGTCTTTGTCTTCTCGACCTTGTCCTGCCGGCCCTTACGGACCAGCTGCTGGATCGTAGGCACTACTTCTCCGGTTTCTGTGTGCCGTGTAGTGAAACTAACCTGGAACATCTCCGACCCACGCGGTCGGGTGTGTCGGATCCGGCGGACCTCCGCGCAAGCACGGAAACGCATGGATCGCGGTGGCCGATGCGGGCTCACATGCGGTTGGTGGACACGCACAGGAGCCCAGGCACACCCCAGGCACAAGGTCTGAGCGTACCCACCGCATCCACTCCGGTCAAAACATGAGCCCAGCCGCCCCGACCTCCGCACCTCCACAGGTCAGGTGCCGCACGGGCGTACGCCCTCCGAGGCGGCCCGGCCGCGCGGAGTTCGAGCCGACGTGGTAGGGCGGGCCAACTACACTTCCAGCGAATCCCAGCAGGTCAGTCCAAAAACGTACGAGCGCCAGGAGCAGGACATTGGGGACGGTCACCTCGGAGCCGAAGACGGCCGGCAGCCCGCCCCCCGACGACGGCCGGGGCCCCGCCACGCGCCGACGCACCCGCCCGACCGGCCTGTACGGTCCGCTCCTCGCGTTCCTGGTCACCGCGGGCGCCTTCTGCGCGGCCTGGGTGGCCCGCGGCACCTTCCCCTTCGGCAACACCGGCCGGGCCCTCAACGACCAGGCCAACCAGTACGTCCCGTTCCACCGCGCGCTATGGGACCTGGTCCACGGCCAGGCCGCCGGGGACGTGCTGTTCACCTGGCGCGGGGGCTTCGGTCAACAGTTCCTGTCCGACTACTACACCTACCTCGGCAACCCGTTCTCCTGGCCGGCCGTGCTCGTCCCGCGCGAGCACGTGGACCTGGCCGTCTTCGCGATCACCCCGATCACCATGGGCACCGCCGCCGCCCTGATGACGGTGTACCTCGGCAAGCTCCAGAGCGGCCCGTGGTGGCAGCGGGGCGTGCTCGGGGCGACGTACGGGCTGTGCGGCTGGGCGCTGAGCGACGCCTCGTACATCCCGATGTGGCTGTGGGGCCTGGTGGCCCTGCCGCTGCTCGGGATCGCCGTCGAGTGGTGCCTGGAGGGGCGCCGGTGGCCGGGGGTGGCGCTGCTGGTCTCGCTCGCCTGGTTCGGCAACTTCTACACCGCGATGATGGCGACGATGGCCGCCTGCGTGCTGCTCGCCGTCCGCCTGATCACCCTCGACCTGACGGGCGCCCAGCGGTTGCGGGCCCTGGCCCGGGCCGCCACGGCGACGGTGACGGGCATCCTGCTGACGCTGCCCCTGCTGCTGCCGTCGTTCCTTTCCAGCGGGGCGGCGCAGCCCACGAAGGCGGCCGCCTTCGACCCGGTGCGGATCGAGATCTTCCTGGCGGGGATGCTGCCGGCGACGCACCTGTGGGGCGGCCGGCCCCGGCTCTACGTCGCCTCGCTCGGCCTGATCCTGGCCGGCGCCTTCCTCTTCAACACCGCCATCGCGAAGCGGACCCGGCTGGTGTGGGCGGCCGCGACCCTGCTCGTCGTCGTCTCCTTCCAGTTCCCGCCGACGCAGTACGTCTGGCACGGGCTGGCCGTGCCCAACGGCAACCCGTACCGCGAGGCGTTCGTCTTCAGCGGCATGGTCGTGGTGCTGGCCTGGCTGTCGTTGGCCAACCGGCCCCGCCCGCTGCACCTGGCGCTCGCCGCCGCGCTGCTGGTCGTGGCCGCCTTCGTGCTCCGGCGCACCGACGACTTCGGCGGCTGGACGTGGCCCGCGGTCCTCGGCGGCGGCTCTCTCTCGCTGCTGGCCCTGGTCCTGCTGGGGCTCGGGCAGGGACACGGACAGGGGCCTGGGCCGGGACACGGGCACGGGCTCGGGTCCAGGCTCGGGCTCGGCGAGAAGCGCCGGTTCCTGGTCCCGGTGGCCGCCGCCCTGATGGTCGCCGTCGTCTTCGCCGAGTCCACGGCCGCCGCGGCCAACGCGGACGCCCGGCGCGCCCGCGAACGCTGGGCGAAACCGGCCGCGACCTCCAGCCAGTCCATCGCGAACCACTTCGAGGCCGTCCGAGGCGTGGACGGATGGCCCGCCCACCGGACGGATTCGGGCGCGCCGCAGACCTCGTACAACGACGCGCTCGCCCTTCGGGCGGAGGGGCCGCAGTACTACAGCAGCTACCTCCCGGCGGCCACGTACCAGGCCCTGGAACCGCTGGGCTACGGCTGGAAGAACGACGGCCGGACCTTCTTCGGCGCCGACAACCCGGTGCTCGACGCGATCTTCTCGATCGGCGCCCGGGTCCGCCCGGGCACCGCCCCCGACTCCTGGACGGCCACCACCTTCGCGGCGCCGCCCCTGGTCACCCTCCGCTCGACCCCGTACGCCTCCCCGAACCCCGCGGACAGCGTCTGGGCCCACCAGGAGAACGTCCTGGGCGCCACGGTGTACCGCGTCCCCGAGGTCCGCCGCGGCGGCACCCCCACCGCGCAGACGTACACCGCGCAGTGCGCTCCCGGCTCCGCGGCCTTCTGGTACTCCCCCGAGCTCTACGGCAGCCTGGCGCACGGTTCCGCCCGCCGCCCCCTGGAGGACCGCATGAGCGGGGTCCTCCCGCTGGGCCCCGTACCCGCCTCGGGCGCCGTCGAGGTCACCGTCGACACCCGGACCGCCGACGCCACGGCCGGCGCGCACCCCATCGGCTGCCTCGACCGGACCGCCCTGGACGCCCGGATCCGCGACCTGACGGCCACCGGCGCCACCTCCGTCGACACGGGCGGCCACACCATCGAGGCGACCCTCCCCCGCGGTGCCTCGGGCACCGCCGTCCTGGCCATGACGAACGTCCCGGGCTGGCAGTGCTCGGCCCCGATCCGCCCCTTCCACGGCCTGGTCGCCCTGGACATCGCCCCCGGCACCTCGAAGGTCTCCTGCACCTTCACCCCGAAGGGCCTCACCCCGGGCCTGGCAGCCGCCGCCCTGGCCCTCCTCACCCTCATCTCGGTCACCACCACCACGTACGTCCGCCGCCGGCGCGAGAAGAACGCGTAGCGCCCCGCCCCACGCGTGAGCCCCCCGGCCTGGCGGCCGGGG